>NZ_CP011272.1:1866896-2178045 GCF_001610875.1 Pirellula sp. SH-Sr6A
AAACGAAGACAAAGTGTATCGATTGCGACCACGTGAGAACCCGCTTGCCCAAGGGCACTTCATGTGCGACGAGGGACGGTTCGGATTCAAGTACATCCATGATGAACGCCGCATCCTCGCTCCTAAGGTCTCCAAGGCGAACGCTGGTGCAGCGAATGGTTCCTCTGTTGCCAGTTCGACCGCGTTCGGCGGAGCGGGAACCCAATTCGCGGATCCATGGAAAGATGTTCTTGCAACCACTCGATCCAAAATCAAGGAAGCGATCAAAACCGACGCGAGAGGATTCGTGGCCGTTCTATCGCCCTTCATGACGGTTGAAGAGGCATATTTACTGGCGTCCTACTTGAAGCAGCTGGATGCGCGGGTGCGATTGGTAATGGGTCCAGTTCCAATGATTGGTTCCGATGACATGTATCCGAAAGGGCCGAAGGGAGAGGCCCCGGAAGCCGGAAAGGTCAAGTTCACCATCCGTGCCGAGAAGTGCCCGAATCGATTGGGAGTGGAGGCGATTCTTCGGCATTTCGAAGGCGAGGTCATTTCGGTGGCACAAGTCGCAGCGAAGGCAGACGCAACCGCTTGGTATTTCGTCGGTGGCTATCAGCATGGCTGGGTAACCGAGTCCATCGATCGGGGAGTCGGGAGCCCATCCCTTCTGATCGTCCAAGACCTTTTCCCGTCACCGCTGAGCGAGCGTGCAGACATTGTTTTGCCATCAGGAAGCTTCGCGGAACGCGAGGGTACCTATGTCAACCACAGCGGACTAGCGCAAGCGGTCCACGCGGCGATTCGCTCCCCAGGGGACGCGAGAGCCGACAGTCGCATCCTAATGGAGTTGACGGAGCGAACCGGTCTGTTCCATGCGACTACCCTTCGAAAGGAGATCGGAAAAGCGATTCGAACCCTTTCGGCGCTCAGCGCAGGGGATCTCGGAGAGCACGGAGTCAAGATGGGTGTGGCAGCCAAGGAAGCCGTAATGGCTTAGAGGACCATTGCCGCTACCGTATCGGAAAGCGAGCGATGGATAGGCGAACGAATGAATCATCGATATCGAATCAATCACAAGAACTGAACTCATGGATTTGTACCAGACCTTAACCGACATGTGGCCGTCGCTCTGGCCAACGTTAGCGGCGATCGGCGTGATCCTCGCGTTCGTCCCAGTCCTGGGGCTCTACATGACGTTCATCGAACGGAAGATTGCAGCTTATGTGCAAGATCGTGTGGGACCAAACCGGGTCGGTCCATTCGGTTTGTTCCAAGCCATTGCGGACGGGATCAAGATCTTTCTGAAGGAACAGATCATTCCCGACCACGTCTACACCTTCTTGTACTTTGTCGCTCCCACGATCAGTTTGATGACAGCCATGTTCGCATTGGTCGTCATGCCCTTTGGGCCTGTTCCGGTCGACTACAAAGAGGGGTTCCGATTCGTCGTCGCTCCAGGCATCGATACCGGAATCATTTTCATGTTCGCCATCAGTTCGTTATCCGCGTATGGGATCATTCTGGGCGGTTGGGCTTCCAACAACAAGTACTCGCTTTACGGTGCGATTCGTTCTTGTGCTCAGTTCATCAGCTATGAAATTCCGCTTGGGCTTTCCATCATCGGTGTGATCGCAATTTCCGGATCGTTGAATTTGGAGAAGATTGTCGCGACGCAAGGTGGATCGATCTGGGACTGGAACGTCTTTTGGCAACCGCTGGCATTCATCGTTTTCTTTACCAGTGCATTGGCCGAAACAAACCGCCTCCCCTTCGATTTGCCCGAATGCGAGCAGGAACTCGTCGGCGGTTTCCACACCGAATACGGCGGAATCAAATTTGTGCTCTTTTTCTTGGCGGAGTACACCCACATTGTTACGGTGAGCTTCCTCACGGCCCTCTTGTTCTTGGGAGGATGGCATTTCCCGGGATTGACCGGTCCGGTGGATGCTTCTTTAGGAGGAATGTTGCTTCGTACGTTCGTACTGGTAGCAAAAGTAGGTGGCGTGGTTGCATTCATTATGCTCCTCCGATGGGCCCTGCCTCGGTTTCGATTTGACCAACTCATGGGTCTGGCTTGGAAAGGCCTCATTCCCCTCGGATTGATCAATTTGGTCTTGGTGGCCATCGTGTTAACCCTAGAGCTGCCTAAGCACTTGCTCGCTGGAACCGCGTTGCTTCTTTTCGTCGCCGCCGTGTTCAGCAGTTACCAATTGCAGCGATCCATGAATCAAAACGCGAATGCCCGGCGATTGAACCAAGGCGTACAAGGAGTTTCGGCATGACGACCAAACGCGAGAAGACAGTCAAGTGGGGGGAAGAGCCCAAGATTGGTTGGGTCGAAGCCATGTACTTACCGGCAGTCATGTCGGGGGTCGCAACGGCGGTTCGTCACGCTTTTTCGGGTAAGCCCATGACACGGCAGTATCCCGAAGTCGAGCCGGAAATCCCCCCCAACTATAGAGGGGTACATCGACTCAACCGAGATGAAGCGGGGCGAGTGAAATGCGTAGCATGCTACATGTGCCAAACCGCTTGCCCGGCCAACTGTATCGAGATTATCGCCGCGCCTGCACTCAAGGACGATCCCCACTGGAAGGATCGCGACAAGTATCCGGCTACGTTCACTATCGATGAGCTCCGTTGCATTTACTGCGGCATGTGCGAGGAAGCTTGTCCGGTCGATGCGATTGAGCTGACGAGCATCTACGATCTGACGGGTCTATCCCGTGAGGAAATGGTCTTCGACAAGGAAAAGCTTTTATCCGTCTTTGACAAAACGGTTCAGAGCGGAAAGGATCCGGTTCGCACCCATCGGGGCTCGCTAGGACCGGCATCCGAAGAGGCTCAGACGGCTTCGCAAGGCCCCCCACCTCCCGGTCGTGGCCGACATGGCTAGCCGTCGCCCCCAGAAGATCGCACTGTTCCATCATTTTCATAAACGAGTCCAACGTGCTTAACGAGCTCAACCTGTTAGAGACCTTCGAGCAGAGCCAAATGCTTTTTGCCAACTTCCTGGCACAAAGCGATGCGTTGTCCGAGATCGCCTCGGACGCCACCGATGCGATTTCGCCATCGGCATGGAACTGGGGAATGCTTATCCCCGTGTTCTTGGGAGCCGTCGGCTATCTATTGATTCAGGAAGGGTTGGTTCGGTCCAAGAGTTTGGTAGCGGCGGGGCTAGCTGCGTGGACCGTTTCCGCGGGAATCGCGGCAGCCTGGATGCCAGTCTCCTTAGATAGTTACATTCTCTATGCGTTCTGCGCCCTCGCGACAGGAGGAGGCGTGGCATTCCTCACCGCGCGTCAACCGGTCCATGCGGCTCTTGGGTTCACCACCGCGGTTCTTTCCACGGCGGGCGTTTTGTTCATGCAGTCGGCTTTGTTCATCGCCGCGGCAACCATGATCGTTTACGCGGGTGCGACCATCATCATCTTTTTGTTTGTGTTGATGTTTGCACAGCAATCCGATCTGCGTTCCTACGATCTCAATCTGACCAATCCCTATTTGGCGACATCGATCGGCGTCGTCATGTTGGTGGCCGTTCTCGTGTGTGTACTCGAACCGGGGGCTATCCCAGCACGACGGTTCGACACTTCGCGGCCTTACAGCGCGGCGACATTTGGTGCAGCGGAGGGCAGTATGCCGATGACTGAAGCGGCTGGAACGCCCCGTTCGAACGATAACTTTGCGATAGCGATTCCGGATTCGACGGCGGAACTCGGTCGATCGCTCTACACAGATTACTTGGCTGCGGTGGAACTTGCCGGAGCTGTTCTATTGGTTGCGACCATCGGTGCCATCGCCTTGGCGACCAGACCTGCCCCGGAGGTGAATGGATGAACGATTCCATCATGTTGAGTTTGTTGGTCTTCGCGGGTGTATTGTTCTCGCTAGGATTCGTAGGTTTTCTAACCCGTCGCTCCCTGATCCTCATGTTCCTGTCGCTGGAAATGATGTTGGCAGGAGTGAGCATCAATTTGATCACGTTCGCCAAGCACCACGGAAATTTCCAAGGCCAAGTGATGTCGATCATGGTCCTTTCGATCGCCGCATGTGAAGCGGCCATTGCTCTCGCGCTGGTCGTATCGTTGTACCGACGCAAAGCGACTTTGGACGTGAAGGAATGGGACGAATTGAGTGAAACCATCGTCCCTGATGAACCGGAGTTGCTAACGAAGATTTCACACACAGAAATGCACTTCCCAACCTTGACCCCCTCTGGATTGGATCCAATGCAATCTCCCATTCCCGCCGACTATAAAGCGGAAATCGGTGCCGTGAACGTTTCATCGGACAAGAAGTCGGAGACGGTAACCCATGCCTAGTACACTTGCCTGGATCGTTCCGCTCTCACCGTTGGTTGGCTGCATCGTTTGCGTTTTCCTCGCCATGCGAGGGGACAAGAAAATCGCGCATATTCCTGCTGTGCTTTCCCTACTCCTTGCGGCTATCGCGAGCGTCGCCCTGGTCGTTCAGCAAGGCCAAGGGGAATTGGGAACAGCAACGTACAACGGCTATCAGTATCTGGAGATCGGCAGTCTCAAACTCGACATTGCCCTCAAGGTCGACACTCTCTGCCTAACACTCCTTTGCGTGGTTACTTGTATCTCCACTTTGATCGCGTTCTATTCGCGAGACTACATGCACGGAGATGGCGGGTATGCGCGGTTCTTCGCCGTCTTCTGCGCCTTCGTCTTCTGCATGACGATGCTCGTACTTTCCCACAATCTCTTGATGATGTACGCGTTTTGGGAAGGCGTCGGAACCTGTTCGTATTTGCTCATCGGTTTTTGGTACAGGCGACCGAGCGCTGCGAGAGCGGCCACGAAGGCATTCTTGGTCAACCGGATCGCCGATTGTGGGTTCCTCTTCGGAATCTTGCTACTGGGCTATGCCATTGGACAATTACCAGGTGAAGCGTCGAGTGGTACCTTCGCTCGACTCAACTTCGACAACATTTTCAACGTCCTTCCCGACTTGGCATCTCGGTATCCCGATTTGCTGGTGTGGATCGGGTTGTTGTTGATGATCGGCGCGATCGGGAAGTCCGCTCAGTTCCCCTTCCACGTGTGGTTGCCTGATGCAATGGAAGGCCCCACTCCAGTCTCCGCATTGATCCACGCTGCGACGATGGTCACGGCTGGCGTGTATTTGATGGCCCGACTTTCCCCGCTCATGGAATACACTCCTTGGGTTCTTTCGATCGTCGGTTGGTTAGGGGGCATCACCGCTCTGATCGCGGCCATCATGGCACTGTTCCAAGACGATTTGAAGCGAGTCCTTGCCTACTCGACCGTCAGTCAGCTCGGGTACCTATTCATGGCGCTCTCGGTGGGTGCGATCAAAGACCTCATGACATTGGCCGTCACGGCAGCCATGTTCCACCTCGTGACCCACGCCTTCTTCAAAGCATTGCTCTTCTTGGCTGCCGGAAACGTCATGCACTCCATGGGTGACGTGATCGATATGAACAAGTTCGGTGGACTGAAGCGAATCATGCCGAAGACCCACATACTGTTCGCAATCGGAGCCGCTGCCCTGGCGGGCTTGTTTCCTCTCGCTGGTTTCTTCAGCAAGGACGGAATCCTGGCGATCCTTTACGATGCCAGCTCCGATGGCGAGTATGGATTCCAGTTCAAGGTCTTGTTGGTGATCGGTTTCGTAACCGCTTTGATGACTGCGATTTACACTGCCAAGGCTTACTTCCGAACGTTCCATGGAAAGGAAGTGGTTCCGGAGGAAGCGGGGCATCATGCTCATGAGTCAACGGGAGTGATGTTGGCACCGATGGCGATTCTCGCCGTTGGAGCCGTTGTCGCGGGTGTTGCCTTAGGACCTACGCAGTACTTGTCGAAGTACATTGAAAAGACACCCGGTCTCCATGGACACGAACACCATGAAGCGCTTTGGCTCATGTTGCTGTCGGGGGCGATCGGAATTGTCGGAGTGGTGATCGGCGCGATGCTCGCAAAACGCCATCCAGGAGGGACCGAGGTGGCACCTTCCCCGCTAGCGACCGCAGGTCAGAACCGACTTTATATCGATTGGGCGTATCGCCAATTCATCGTGATGCCGCTGGAGTTCTTCTCCGGAGTCTTGTCGTGGCTCGACGAAAATTTGGTCGACGCACTCGTCATGAAGATCGCCGAGGCACCTCGCATCGTCGGTTTGGCGGGTCAAAGGTATCAAAATGGGCGGGTCCCCGCGTATACCTTCATGACGGCAGTCGGTGTTGCAGCGTTGGCGATCTGGATTATCTCACGTTAGGCGATTCGAACAGATATGAACTATCTCATTCCATTCACCATCCTGTTCCCACTCGCCGCGGGCATTGCCATTTTCGTGGCGGGCTCGAGAGGCAAGGGAATGGCTCCTGTTGGAGTCGTAGCGACGGGCATCACGCTGTTGCTGAGTATCTTGATCGTCTACCAAACTTTTGAAGGACTCGAGTCAGAGCGGACTGCGTCTGCTCCCGTGATCCCTGCGATTTCGTATTCACCCGATTGGATGAAGATCGATTTGCCAATCTCGATTTCGGGTGAGCAAGTCCATTGGAAGCTTGGCTTCGGGGCAGATGGGATCGGCGCATTGATGGTCTTTCTGACCGGGCTTGTCTTTGCCGCGGCAAGCGTTTTCGCATTGGGTCAGATCAAGCATCGTGTGCATCAATACCTCGCACTTCTGTTGGTAACGGAATCGCTCCTGCTCGGAGTCTTCCTCGCCATGGACCTTGTGACTTTCTACATCTTTTTCGAAGCGGTACTCCTTCCCTTGATGATGTTGATCAACGGCTGGGGCGATCCGAAACTGGCATTGAAAGCATCTCGTAAATTCTTGTTGTTCACGCTGGCAGGAAGCGTGCCGATGGTGATCGGATTCATCGGTCTCGCATTGCAGGCCAACGGTCAAGGGATGCCTTCCGGTGTTGATTTTCAATCGCTTTCGGCGTTTGCGTTGCAGCAGCAAGAAAATGCACTCGAAGTAGGGCCCGTTTTGCTCAACGACTATGTTGGAAGACAAAGCTGGATTGTTTGGCTTTTGCTCCTCGGGTTCGGCATCAAGCTCGCGGTATTACCTTTACACACATGGTTGCCTTCCACCTACGCCGTTTCCCATCCGAATACTACCGCTGTCATCGCTTCGGTGGTGGCAAAGCTGGGAGTCTTTGGGATCGTTCGCGTCGTCCTGCCGCTGACACCGATGGGGTTGGCCTTTGAAGCGCAGATGCTTTTCGGGACGCTGGGAGCGGTCGCGATCGTCTACGGGGCGTTAGTTGCCTTGTCCCAAACCGACCTCCGCAAAGTGTTCGCGTACAGTTCGATCAGCCACATGGGCTTTATTACGGTTGGTTTGATGAGCCTCAACATGGATGGCATTTCGGGTGCAGCGATCCAAATGTTCAACCATGGTGTGATTACCTGCTCCATGTTTTTGATCCTTGGATTGCTCGAACAACGTCGCAGCGGTTTGAATTTCCGCATGGAAGATTTGGGAATGGCGGCGTTGTACCCTCGCATCGCTGTTCTGCTTGTCTTCTTCACTCTTGCGGGAGCGGGACTGCCAGGCCTTAACGGGTTTGTCGGCGAGTTGCTGGCGATGATGGGAATGACGCGTGTGAGCGCGGCGATCACAGCGGTCGCAGTACTCGGAACCGTCTTGGGGGCTTGGTATGGTCTCCGCATTGTCCAACGGCTTCTTTTCGGCAGCGACGGCGCGGGCCGCTCTAAGAATGCGGAGGACGTAACAACCGATTGCAATGCCAGCGAGTTGGCAACCTTGGTCTGCATGGCACTGCTTTGCCTCTATATCGGTGTAAGACCAGCAGGTCCGATGAAGATGATCGAATCGGATGTGAAGCGATTGGTAAAGGTGACGGAACCTGCATCCAAAAAAGCTCACCCGCAAATGGATACCCTAGCCCAGAGCCCGTCGAACTAGTTGAAAGAGATCGAGAGAGAACGTGGATACACTAACGACGTTTAAAGCATCGCTCGCTTGGATGGCACCCGCGATCACCATGATCTTGGGTGGCTCGCTCCTATTGGGAGCATCCATGGTGCTCAAGGGAGGACCGCATCGAGATGTGCATGGCCAGCGGAACGGCATGGCGATCCTTTCCCTCCTCATTCTTGTGGTTGCGGGTTTCCTTGGCAGTATGCGCCAACTTCCGGACAATTTGGGAAGTGGATTGTTCCGGTTCGACCACATCGCCATTTCGTCCGAACGATTGGCACTCCTCGGCGGATTCCTATTGATCATGCTGTCGTGGTCGACCGCTCCCAAGCAGTTTTTGGGAGAGTATTACGGTTGTCTGATCATCATGCTCGGGGCCATTCCGGTCGTGGGAGCGGCGAACGATATCGTGACGCTCTTCCTTGGATTGGAACTCATCAGCATCCCAACCTATATCCTGCTGGGCATTTCCAAAAACGATAACGCTGGTGCGGAAGCGACCTTGAAGTACTTCATGTTGAGTGCTTTCTCCTCGGCGTTCTTTTTGATGGGTGCCAGTTATCTCTACGGAGTGAGCGGTTCGACGAACCTACAAGTGATCCATTACATCATGGGCGCGGAGAGTGGGAAACTCATCTCCTTCGCCATCATTTTGGTCCTCTGCGGACTGGCATTTCGAATCACTGCGGTGCCGTTTCACTTTTATGCCCCAGACGTGTTCGAAGGTACCAGTCTTACCATGGCGGGGATCATGAGCTATCTGCCTAAGGTAGCTGGATTTGTTGCGATGATTCGGGTCCTGGTCTCCTCATGGAGTCCTGAGAATTTGGCGACGATCGTCCCGGTGTTGTTACTCCTGTCCGCGGTGACCATGTTGGTCGGTAACTTGATGGCGGCGGCCCAAAGCAACCTAAGGCGCCTGTTGGCATATTCCAGCATCGCCCACACCGGCTATTTGATGCTTGCTATGACTGCGTTGATTCGCGAGAACGCCCAATCCAATATCATCTTCTCGTATTTGGCTGCCTATGCCGCCATGACCATTGGACTGTTCGCTTGTCTTGGGGAGATCGAAGCAGCCGGGGGCAAGTCGCAATTGATTGGCGACCTTTCAGGCATGTTCTACCGTCGCCCAGCTGCATCCATCGGGATGACGGTTTGCTTGATCAGCATGATTGGTCTTCCATTCACAGCCGGTTTCTGGGCAAAGTTTCTTGTCTTCATGGGGGCTACGGCAGCCGGCATGGAGGATCCGGTCAGTCTCGGCATGGGGGTTTTCATGGCCGTCAATGCAGTGGTCGCTGCCGGGTATTATTGGCGAGTATTGAGCAAGCTGTTCGAAAGAAGCGACGCTCATGTGCCCCTCCGCGTCTTCCGTCCGAGCCTGTTTATCACCTACACTATCTGCGTCGTTTTGACATTGGTCTGGTTCTTCGTACCGTCGGTCATGTAAATCTCGACCGCACGATTCGATATTGAAATACACCTCCTCCCGAGCGATTTTGGAATACACAACATGAAGTTATTTGAAGGCAAAAAAGGGCTTATTCTCGGTGTTGCAAACGATCGCTCCATCGCTTGGGCTGTGGCCAAGGAAATCCTCGATCAAGGGGGAGTGTGCGGATTTTCTCACCTTCCTGACAAAGCAGATGATGAGAAGAAAAAGAATCGCATGCGCGTTTCGAAGTGCGTAGACGCTTACCCAGCCCAAACCGCGTTCCTGGAACCACTGGACGTTCAAGACGACGAGCAAGTCGCGTCGTTCATGAAAATGGCAGGCGAGAAACTGGGCAAGATTGATTTCTTGCTGCACTCCATCGCATTCGCCGATCGCGACGATCTCTCGCGCGATACCGTGGAAACGAGCCGAGCGGGCTTCAAGTTGGCGATGGACGTAAGCGTCTACAGCTTGATCTCCGTTACCAATTACGCTCGTCCACTCTTCAATGCCGACGCATCGGTCTTGACCATGACCTATTTCGGTGGAGAGAAATGTGTTCCTGGTTATAACGTTATGGGTATTTGCAAAGCGGCTCTCGATGCGACCGTACGCTACTTGGCAAACGATCTGGGACCTCACGGTCATCGCGTCAACGCTGTCAGCGCGGGCCCTCTGAAGACCCTGGCTGGCGTCGCCGCAGGCGTCGGGGAAATGCAAGATTATTACGGTTACGTCGCACCGCTCGCACGCTGCGTGACCCATGAAGAAGTAGGTCGCTCTGGAGCTTACTTGCTCAGCAACTATTCATCCGGCATCACGGGTGAAATCCTGCACGTCGACGCTGGATACAACATCATGGGCAGCCCAGGACGATTGTTGTACGAATTCAAGAAGTAGTGGGTAATGACATGGAGTCCGGAACGGATCGAAAATGCGTTCCGGCTTATGGCATCTTTGACCGATTGCCGATGCTCTTCAGAACCCAATCGCTGAGCGAAATGCGGAGTTTGTCCTTTTGCTTGGCGATTTCGCGATTCATTTTTTCTACCAGTTTTTGATCGTAGTCCTCGAGCTTTTCGTCGAGGACTTCGCGAATCCCCTTCCCTACCAACTCGGCCGCATCGCCACCAATTTTGCTGATGCGGTCGACTTCGAACTCCTTCAATCGCACATTGGCCTGCGTCACGTGGGGTGAGAACTCCACATCCGGGGGAAACCGAAGCGAGTTGACGTGCATGAGAATCTGAACATCCACTAGCATCTCCACACGGCACCGACCGTCGGCGGACAGGCTGTACCACTGAATATCTCGCTGCCACTGGCTAACACGACCGAAGAGCTTGAGCGGAGCCTCGATCCGGCAACTGACGTCGATTCGCCCAGGAATGGTGAAGTCGATTTTTGACACATCGACCAGGAGCTCTTTTTCTGGATCCAGAAACTCGATCGTGTAGCGAGTCCACGTGCCGTGCCGAACCGATTTCCACTTGCGCTTCGTCTCGATCTTGAACCCCTCGCGATGGATGTGAAGCCCGTCCATCACTTCCTTCTTCTGATTCCACTTTCGATTGTCCTCGTAGTTCGGCGGAAGATTTTTTAGAACAAGCCACTTCACCCAAGTACTGATCTCCTGCTTCTCGTCCGCGCTGACCGGGATCGCAACATCATCCATTTCGTCTGGCAACTGGAAGGTGTGAGGACGAAGCGTTTCGGACGCAGGTATGGATGTATCGAGGATGTCATCCAAGCTAGGTGGCTCGCGACCGGTTTGAGCCAAAGCAGGTTCGCACCACCCGATCGCTCCAAAGCATGCAATCCGTGCGAGAAGTCCCAATCGGCTGGGAATGCCCCGTTTAGTAGCAAGAACTAACTGAGCAGCAAGAACTAACTTTCGATTCGGACTCATCGCCTTCGTTCTCTCAGATTGGGTTTACAATAGGGGGAATAAATCCCCAGCGATCCCCGATTCCCCTCCGGATCATAGAAGTGAAGCGAATGCACGCACAAGAGCAGCCATCCTGCTGTCCCCTCAGGTCCACCCAATGGATCCGTGATGAAATCCGTTGGCTAGCTTTCCGACGTCTTTGCTGGCTAAGCATTGTTTTCGCATTCGCTGAGGGGATTCTGCAGCCCACCGCGAAGGGCTGGCAAAGTGACGAACAGATACCAGAGCCTGCCGAACGAGCCCGAATCACACGAAATTGGATGGAGCGAGCCCATGTTCAAGGTGATACGCTTCGGGGTGCCGCCATCTTCGCCAGTGCAAAGGTGGCTTGCGCGAGCTGCCATGCCCTTGGCGAAGTAGGAGGCAAACTGGGGCCAGAGTTGCTATCGGTAGCGAAAAAACGAACTCCCGAGCAACTGGTAGAAAGCGTGTTGTGGCCCAATTTGACGATTGAGCCCGAGTATGTTCCGTACAAATACTTGCTGGAAGACGACCGCGTCGTATCGGGCTATCGAACGAACAGCGAAGAGGATGCCATCCTCCTGATCCGCGATCCGGCCAAGAACGAAATCATTTCCTTTGCCAAGGACGAAATCGTTCAATCGGGTCCGTCCCGGTCTCTGATGCCACATGGTTTACTCGATGCATTGCCTCAGGATAAGCGAGTCGATTTGATTCGGTTCGTGATCGCATTACGGGACTTGAATGATTCAGAACGCCTTGCGGCCCAACGTGCTATTCAGTCGGCAACACACCATGCCCTCTCCACATTCACCTGGAACCGCGAACCACTTCGTCGCGATGCGCACCCATACGCGGATCACTTGGTAAATCGTGATCGCGTTTACGATTTCTATGCCAAGCAGGCGAACGCATTTCGAAACCTAGACACCGGCTTGGACTTGTTACAAGCCTATCCCGGACTCGATGGGGGAACGTACGGTCACTGGGGAAATCAAAACGAAGAAACATGGCGAGGTAATGAATGGGAGTCGATTCGTAAACATCGGCTTCAAGCGACCGTATTTTTCCATCCCTCTCGCACCCTTGCACGAGCCGTATGCTTTCGCTTGGGCCATACCGACGCTTGGTCGGTATGCTACGACCCCGATTCCATGGGGTTTGTGAGTTGCTGGCAGAATGGTTTTCTGCGCTTCTCGTCGGTGCGACATGGCTTTATGGACGGTGCTCGAATGGAGGGCGAGGAACGAGAGTTGCCACCCAAATCGGGGCCGTTGCGCGAAGTGCTCCAGCTATCGGACCGATCGAACGTCCGCTACTTAGGCTATCGCTATCGTGGAGATCAAGTTCAGTTTCTCTTATTGGTCGACGGTGAGGAATACATCGATGAGATGCAAATCGTCAAAGGGGAATTGCAGAGGAAGCTTCGAAAGGAGCGACACGCGAACACTTCGGACTTTAAACCACCGAATAGGAGATGGCCCGAATCGGTCGAGACCACAGTTCAGAATGGGTTGGGAGAGGGCTATGTGGTCGATACGATCTCGCTTCCGTTCGAAAACCCATGGGGCATCCCTTTGTTCATCGCCGATCATGCATTTCTAAGCGATGGTTCAGCTTTGTTATGCACCATGCACGGAGATGTCTTGCGCGCGGAGGGATTCACGTCGACGAATCCCACGTTACCCAATGCAGATACGTTACCCAATGCAAGCACGGTTCGATGGACACGTGTCGCATCCGGTCTGCATCATCCGTTAGGAATGTGGATCGATTCCGAGGGGATCTTTGTGCTAGGCCGCAATCAGATCACGCGGTTGCACGACGAAAACGCGGACGGCGAATTTGATCGGTACGAATGCTTCAGCCATGCGTACATCACCTCTCCAAACGGGCACGACTACATCTGTGGGTTAGTACGAGATCGCGAAGGAAACTTCTATACGGTCTCTGGCAATCAGGGGCTTGTCCGCATCGCACCCAATGGCCAGAGTGCCGACGTCATCGCGACCGGTTTCCGCAATCCGGATGGGCTTGGGATATTGCCAGACGGTTCTCTGACCGTGCCTTGCTCGGAAGGGGACTGGACACCTGCGTCGATGATTCATCTTGTCCCTGCCATCGAGAAAACGTCCGCCCTCCCTCGGTCGCCCCGCTTTTTTGGTTACCGCGGCCCGCAACCAGGCAAAACGGTTGAAAAACCACTGCTCTATCTCCCGCGAGGGGTCGACAACAGCAGCGGGGGGCAACTTTGGGTGGATAGTCCCAGAATGGGGCCATTGGATCAGCACTTACTTCACACCTCCTATGGAACCGGCACGGCATGGATGATTCTGAGCGACCGCGTATCAGGTTTCGACCAATCCGCCGCAGTCCGATTGCCTGGCGAGTATCGGTCGGGTGTCCACCGCGCCAAGGTCCACCCGGCGGATGGTTCGGTCTATCTTTCCGGGATGAGCGGCTGGGGAACCTATACCCCGGATGCAGGTTGTTTCGAGCGTCTTCGTTACACGGGAAGGCCCGTGCAGATGCCGATTGGGTTTCACGTTCGACAAAACGGGATAGAGATACGATTCTCGGAGCCAATCGATCGTGAGAAAGCGAGCGATCCGGTGCACCATTTTGTTCAAGGGTGGAACTACCGGTATTCCCCCGGCTACGGTTCGCCAGAGCTTTCCATCAGCCAACCGCGCAGCGTCGGGCACGATCGACTCCGAATCGAATCAGTTGTCGTGAGCGACGATGGACGGGAGATATTTTTGGAGCTCCCTGAGCTTCAGAAGTGCAGCCAACTCTACTGGAACTATGCGGTGGGAGGTGAGGACGCCCTGGAGATGTTCGCTACCGTTCACGCGATGGACGCGCCTCGGATGGACGTTTCCTCTGGTGCGCGAATGTCAAGCAAAGAGTGGTTGCCCCATCCCTTGGAACGGGACATCGAGTGGCTTCAAAGATCGATTCCCAATCCCTGGGGCAAACAACGCAAGGACTCAAGTCCCATTTTGATCGCCGCGTCCGACAATCTTCAATTCGCTCAACGATCGCTTCAAGCCAAACCGGGCGAATGGTTGCAACTTACGTTCAAGAACCCCGATGTTGTCCCGCACAATTGGGTACTGCTGCGTCCGAATAGTCTGGACCGAGTCGGAGCGCTGGCCAATCAAGTCGTCTCGGATCCCGATGCGTACCTTTACCATTACGTACCCAAATCCCCGGATGTCTTGTGCTATACCGACATTGTCGAACCGAAGTCGGAATTTACCATAACCTTTCAAGCCCCGATGGAGCCGGGTCGATATCCGTATCTTTGCACTTTCCCTGGGCATTGGATGGTGATGAACGGAGAACTGATTATCGCGCCCTAGTGTTTTCCGTTCAGTCCACGCGTACCTTCCCGCAGTGCCCACAGTGCATCGGCTCCTGTCCTGCAATTCTATCCTGCGGAATGGTCAAAGCCCCCCGAAGCGTCGATGTCGTTTGCTATAGTCTTCGATGGCATCCAAAAAGTCGTGTCGAGAGAACTCCGGCCAAGCCCTTTTGGTAATCCACAGTTCGGAGTAGCTGATTTGCCAGAGCAAGTAGTTACTGAGGCGAAGCTCGCCGCTCGTTCGAATGAGCAGGTCGGGGTCGGGTAGATCCGCTGTGTACAGATGTTTGGAAATCGTAGACTCGTCGATTTGATCGGGAGTACATGCCCCCTCATGTACCTTTTGAGCGATCGCGCGAACTGCATCGGTGATCTCTTGCCTGCTTCCGTAGTTGATGGCCAAACAAAGGTGCAGACCCGTCAAATGGGCGCTTTTCGCAATCGCGCGATCCATCTCGTCGAGCACATCTTCGGGAAGACCGTCGCGGCGTCCGATCACCGAAAGGCGGATATTCTTTTCCACGAGCGTCTTCGACTCTTGGATCAAGAACTGTTTGAGCAGCCCCATGAGAAAATCCAGTTCCTCTTTGGGGCGTTTCCAATTCTCGCTGGAGAAACAATAAAGCGTTAGTACTTGAACGCCGAGTTCCACGCAAACCTCGCAAGCCCTTCGGACCGACTGGGCTCCCTGCCGGTGCCCTTCAATGCGTGGCAATCCTCGAGCCTGGGCCCATCTACCATTTCCATCCATGATGATGGCAACATGCTTTGGGATGACCAACTCGGTCGTCGTCGAAGGTTTCTTGCGTCGAAAAAATGACATCGAGGGAGGGGTTACGGTAATTGAACGTCCAGCCAAACGAGATGGTGGTCGGATGCCTCCTTTATGTCAACCTCCAATGATTTCATCTCCTCGAGGGTTGGCCAAAAGACCCCACCTCCTGTGATTTTCAGTGTTTGAGAAGGGAGAACGAAATCGACTCGGAGGTTTCCTGGTTCTCGATCATTGAAGTCCCCGGTGTCGTGCTGAGGATCCCCTTTTTGTTCCACATTCGCACGTTTCTGGAGTTGCGATGCCTCGACGCCGCCGCGACTGCTGGGGATGAAACCGGATTGAATCCTAGGAGACTCGAGCAATTGCTTGATGGCGGGAGCGGTTCCGGACCCATCGTTCGGATCGGCGTTGAGATCCCCTAAGATCACAAACGGGTCGTCTGCAGTTGCTCCTCCACTTCGGCCGAGGTCATCGATCAAATAATCCGTGTTGGCAGCGATGTCATGCAGGAATCGTATTTCATCGTGATTGCGGCATCCGTTTCGATCTTCCGGCCCGTCGAAGACAGGAGGCGTCGGATGAGCCGCCAAGATCTGTATTCGCTTCGCACCGATGGAAACAGGAACAAGCCAGTGGGATTTCGAGCTCAGTCGCAATCGATTCCAAATATCGTCCGAATGGTAGGGCTTCCAGGTGTTGGCCTTTCGATCCCCTACGCCGGGTCGCAACGCATCGGGAAGATCCCGCCACAGAAACTTCTGATAAGTCCTGGCTGCTTCGGTTTGGATGGGATACCTACTAAAGATCACCATCCCGTATTGTCCTGGAAAGGCACCATAGCCCCAGGCATCGTCTGGCCCGTCCGAAGCCCCGTCGCCATTTAAATCCATACCCGATGGGACACCCGTATTTACGGACCCGACAAATTGATAGGGGTATGGGCGATGGGGTCGGTCGCGATTCGTGAGGATGGATTCGCTATTGAGATACTGTTCGCGTAGCAAGGTGGCCGTTTTCCCACCGTCGTAATCGACTTCGTTGGCCAGCAACACATCGGGGCTGACCCATTGCACGATCGCTGCGATCTTCTTGGCCTGCGCGTCCCCCTCCTGAAGACCCTTTAGTAAATCACCGGGCGCTTTCCGATTCAGCGCCATATTGAAAGTCGCGATACGAACGCTTCCTTCTTTTGGAGGGTCGATCGCGAAGAGGGAGGAACTGGGGAGCATGAAGGCGAATGAATAGAAGATCTCGCGTGCGAATCGGATCATAAAGTTCCTATGCCAAATTCCAATCGACCACAAAAAGAACCAGGCCCCGACGTTTTACGACGCCGAGGCCTGGCTTAGGACTAATACCGCTCGATGCACAAGGGCCGGGAGGATTTCCAACCGCGACCTTTGTCGATCGAGTGGGGTGGAGGCTGCCTGTCACTAGCAGCCCGCCGGCAGACTAGGACGCCTCACCCCCATGGCCAGTACAGAATGATGTCACCAGTCACCTCCTTTCACAAGCAGCCAGACCTGCGAATCCTCGAAGCCGAGAACCGGGATTTGCAGGTTCAGAAACATGCAGCCGCGACGCGTTTCGCAGCACTGCTCCCATTTTATTTCATCCGACCACCAGAAATCAAGAATAGGTTGCGTTATGATTTGAAAAACCTCGAGCGCGGTCCTGCGGTTTGCCAAGCGAACTGGGCCGTACCGCGTGCGAGCGAAGGCCTTGCACCAAATCTCTCCCTGGCGTGCAGGCAGTAAGGTCCGCGGTGGACTTTTTCTATTTGGTTGTCTCCTCGATTTAGACCTGCGTGGTCTTGGATTGTTCTGCAACGGATATGGGAATTCGAGTTGCCCTGCATCATCAAACTGTCTACGAGTACGATCGGGATGTTCAATTAGGACCTCAAATCGTTCGCCTCCGACCGGCCCCTCATTGCCGGACCCCGGTACTGAGCTACTCGATGAAGGTGGTGCCCCAAGATCACTTCTGCAATTGGCAACAGGATCCTCAAGGGAACTACATCGCTCGCCTCGTCTTCCCGAAGAAAACGCAAACGTTTTCCATTGCCGTCGACTTGATCGCGGATATGACCTCCATCAATCCGTTCGATTTCTTTTTAGAAGCGTACGCGGAGTCGTTCCCTTTCGCTTACGAACCGTGGCTGCTTAAGGAGCTAGCCCCTTTTTTGATCCAGATCGATTCGAAGCCTGAGCTCGAGGCACTCGATCAATGGCTGGCGAAGGGGAAGATTGCCAAGTTGCGGACAATCGACTTGATCACCGAAATCAATCATCGCCTGCAGGAAGATATCCGTTACGAAATTCGTCTGGAGCCCGGCGTGCAATCTCCGCTGGAGACCTTGCAACGAAGCTCGGGATCTTGTCGCGATTCGGCTTGGCTATTGGTTCACTTGTTCCGACGCTTAGGTCTGGCAGCGCGGTTTGCGTCTGGCTACCTCATCCAATTGGCGACCGATGTCAAATCGCTGGATGGACCGTCCGGCCCAGACAAGGACTTCACCGATCTGCACGCTTGGGCAGAAGTCTATCTGCCTGGCGCCGGATGGATCGGACTCGACCCTACTAGCGGATTGCTTTGCGGCGAAGGTCACTTGCCGGTGGCTTGTACCCCTGACCCTTTCACCGCCGCACCCGTGACCGGGTTGGTAGAACCGGCCGAATGTAAATTCCACTTCGAAATGTCGGTCCAACGTTTGGTCGAAGACCCAAGAACGACCAAGCCCTACACGCAGGATCAATGGGAACGCATTCATCAGTTGGGACTCCGTGTCGACGAGCAATTGAAACAAGATGATGTCCGTTTGACATTCGGAGGAGAACCGACCTTCGTATCCATGGACGACATGGATGGCCCGGAATGGAACTCCGATGCGGTGGGACCGACCAAACGAGTGCTCTCAGGGCAACTCATCAAACGCCTTCGAGAGGTATTTTCCCCAGGTGCGTTTCTCCACTACGGGGAAGGGAAATGGTACCCAGGCGAGTCGCTTCCTCGCTGGGCTTTGACCTGCATGTGGCGTTTAGACGGCCAACCCATTTGGCAAAATACCGAATGGATCGCTGACGAATCACGTAACTACGGATTCACCTTCAAACAAGCGAGACTCTTCTCCGAATGTTTGGCCGAGATGCTAGGCGTCGATCCGAAATGGCTGATGCCCGCCTACGAAGACGTGTACTATTATCTCTGGAGAGAACAACGTCTCCCGATCAACATCAAACCCTGGGACCCTCGACTCGAGGACGAGGAAGAGCGGAGCCGGCTCTCGCGCGTTTTCACGCGAGGACTCAACAAACCGGTAGGGGTGATTTTGCCCATTCGTCGGCAATGGTGGCAAGGCCAAGGTAAGTGGGCCAGTGGCCCATGGCCGGTCCGTCCAGAGAAACTCTTATTGCTCCCCGGAGACTCCTCGGTCGGACTGCGATTACCTCTCGACACACTCCCCTTTTCTCCTGCCACGGGGATGCATGGAGTGATTCCGGCCGACCCCTTTTCACAACGACCTCCTTTGCCCTCACCCGTTCCTGTTGTCTCACAAGTCAAACAAGATCGGCACGAACTGGAACACCGCCCCAACCGAATGGGCTGGGGATCGGTTGTACCGGTCGAAATGGACGAAGATCATTGGTGGTCCGAACAGCAAGCCGCCAAACGTGAACAAGACCCTGCACCGGAGCATGTCGTGCGCACCGCCTTGTGCGTCGAACCTCGCGAAGGCCGACTGTATGTGTTCATGCCCCCAACGGAAACACTCGAAGACTATCTCGACCTCCTCTGGTCGATCGAGCAGGTGGCCATCGATCTCGAGATACCGGTTGTTATCGAAGGATACTTGCCTCCGAGAGACCACCGCGTGCAGATGATCAAAGTGACGCCTGACCCGGGGGTGATCGAGGTCAACATCCATCCCGCGAGCTCGTGGACCGAACTGGTCGACAACACGACCAAACTCTACGACGAGGCGAGACAATGCCGTTTAGCGACGGAAAAATTTGATCTGGATGGCAAGCATACCGGCACAGGAGGTGGCAATCACATCGTGATGGGCGGTCCGACTCCTTGGGATAGTCCATTTCTTCGAGCTCCCCACGTCCTTCGGTCCCTCATCGCGTTTTGGATCAATCATCCCTCGCTGAGCTATTTGTTCAGCAATCGATTTATCGGCCCCACGAGTCAAGCGCCGCGAGCCGACGAAGGTAGACACGATGCGATTTACGAGTTGCAGACCGCGTTGGAGCAAATCCCTAAGCGAGGTGAGGACTGTCCCCCTTGGTTGGTCGATCGGATTCTCCGAAACTTGCTTATCGATTTGACCGGCAACACCCATCGCGCGGAAATCTGCATCGACAAGCTCTATTCTCCCGACAGTTCCACCGGACGGCTTGGACTGGTCGAGCTCCGTGGATTCGAGATGCCCCCCCATGCCCAAATGAGCTTGGCCACCCAATTGCTCGTTCGGTGCTTGGTCGCCACATTCTGGCGGCAGGAGTACAGCGAGCCTTTGGTCCGTTGGGATAACGATCTTCATGATCGCTACATGCTCCCGCATTACCTTTGGAAGGACTTTCAATCGGTGCTACACACTTTGCAGTCCGCAGGCTGGAACTGGGAAGAGACGTGGTTTGCATCGCACTACGAGTTCCGTTTCCCACCTATCGGGATGGTCGAGTACGACAACGTCGGCATCCACTTGCGAACCGCCATCGAGCCATGGTATGTCATGGGTGAAGAGCCTGCAGGAGGAGGCACGGTCCGTTTTGTCGACTCGAGCGTGGAGCGACTAGAGGTCAAAGCCTTGGGTCTCGATCCCGCTCGCCATCGCCTTCTATGCAATGGACTTCAGCTACCTGTTCAGCCAACGGGGGGTCCGAGCGAGTATGTGTGCGGAGTGCGTTATCGCGCATGGCAACCCCCGAGCTGCCTGCATCCGACCATCGCCGTCCACACTCCGTTGGTGTTCGAATTGTGGGATGTATCGGGCGGACGATCGCTGGGAGGTTGTACCTACCATGTGGGGCATCCGGGCGGACGGAACTACGCCACATTCCCAGTCAACGCGTTGGAAGCCGAAGCTCGCCGGACAGCGCGATTTATCAAAGTGGGGCAGAGTACGGGACCGATCCACCCCAAGATGCCTCGCCCCAATCCTGAGTTTCCATCAACATTGGACCTCCGCCGGGAACGCTTCTAGTGGGCTCATGGATGGGGCGTGTTGCCGGATCGGGAAAGTCGGGTAGATTGGACGGCTTTCTTGATCCACCTATGCGGAGTCGACCTTGGACATTCGAATTGCAGAGAACGCGAGCGAGTTGGGTAAGAATGCAGGCTTGCTCGCAGCAGAAATTCTTCGAGGTGCTTTGAAATCGCAACCGCGAGCCCGCGTCATCGTTGCCACCGGAGCCAGCCAATTCGAAACCTTGGCCACCCTGACGAGCGAACCTGGGATCGATTGGAACCGTGTGGATGGTTTCCACTTGGATGAATACATTGGCCTCAGTGCAGATCATCCTGCCAGCTTCTGCGGGTACTTGCGAGATCGCTTTGTTACCAAGGTTCCGATCGGATCCTTTCACTATCTGAATGGATTGGGAGATCCCGCGCACGTCATCGCGGGGGCGAGCCAAGCATTGCGCGCCGCCCCTATCGATCTCGCGTTGATCGGCATAGGTGAGAATGGTCACTTGGCGTTTAATGACCCTCCCGCGGATTTTGAGACGACCGAGCAGTACCATATTGTTTCCCTCGACGAGGCATGTCGACAGCAACAGGTAGGAGAAGGTTGGTTCGCTTCGCTCGCCGATGTTCCAACCCGCGCATTCAGCATGACGATCTCCGCAATCCTCGCATCCAAAGCGATTGTTTGCAGTGTTCCGGATGAACGAAAGGCCATCGCGGTTCGGAACGCTCTCGAAGGGCCTCTTACACCTGACGTCCCCGCCTCCATTCTTCGCAATCACCCAAATCTGACGCTTGTGCTGGACAAAGCGAGCGCATCGAGACTCTCGAAGTAGCCGCAAGTTCTGAAAATATTGGTCCGCGGGGCGTTACAGGTGTCATTGCTAGCCCTCGTCGGAAAGTGAAGGCGACAGATCATTGTCGAAGGGTCGCCGGTCGATACCTTTGCGTGTCGGATGGATACCGTGTGTCCTGTTCAACTCTGTTGCCGACAACGCACTTGTTTTGACCCAATCCCGTTGCACCGGATGCAACCACAACGAAGAAAAGGAGTCTCCAATGCTGGTACTCTCGCGACATCGAGATGAAAGCATCATGATCGGCGACGACGTGGTCGTCACCATCGTGGACATTCGTGGGGATAAAGTGCGGCTTGGTATCGAAGCCCCAAACGATATTCCTGTTCACCGTCAGGAAGTCTATGAGGCGATCAAACGTGAAAATCGCAAAGCGAGTCACATCCAACCAGCCGAACTCCGCGGCTTGAAGGATGATCGTTCCTAGGACGGTTCGAAGATGTTTGGGGCCGGGACCAGCAAGCCGTCGGCCTCAGACACCTTCAAAACCATCGTTCCCATAGCTGCTCCGGCGGCAAAGTTTCTTTGATCGGAATCTTTGCGGCCCTGCAGTAGATACGCGAGAGGCCTCGCGTAGGCTGCCGACTGGGTCGGTTTCGTCTACGCGAGGCCTCTTCCTTTTCCACACCCCACGCCCATCCCTGCCACATCCATCGCCTAAATCCATCTGGCTCCCCTCCCTCGGACTTGCTAGAGTCCCCTCCATAGCGTGACGAAACCGTGGGATTGCCCTCGCGGCTGAACAGCTGTTTGGAAACAGTCAAAACTTCGACACGCGGCCAAGCTACTCAGGACGGCAAGGAGCAATGCAATCATGGCTAACAATCTAGGATTGTTTCAGTGGATCCGCGAAGGGGTTCGACAATCGGTACTGCTGGGTGTCACCGACGCTCTGGAATCCATCGGTTCTCCCGATGATTCCAATAAACTACACCCCGCTTTGATGTCCCTCTCCTCGTCACCCGCAGGCCATCTGCAATCCGCCGAGAACGGGGAGGTCGCAGCGCGTCGAAATAATGCTTCTCCTCGCAAACGTCTCGGGCGTTCCCTCAAAGAAATGGACCCGACGAAACCAGCGACCTAATCGCCCACCCACGTTCCGTCTCCATTTGATTTCTCGCGATTCCCCAACCTTGGTCCCACCGAGGGTCGTCATCACTATGCAACCGTTCCCGCTTGCTCATTCAAGACGAACGATTGCAACGGCTCTCTCGTGTGCCCTGAGCATGCTTTGCATCGGTTGCAACCTAATGGAACGAACCACCCTCTCGGTCCCTTCCATTCCTCTCAGCAAAAAAACAGTTCTCTCGAATCCTCTTCAAGTCCCGACGCAGGATTCGGAATTCCTGTGGAATCAAGTCATCGACACCGTCGAGGACTATTTCGATCGCAATCGGAGTGAAATCAGACCGGTTCGCGATGGTGTTCAATGGATCGAAGGTCGTATCGAGACCTATCCACAGATTAGTGCAACGTACTTAGAACCATGGCGAAAGGATGCACTCGAGGGCTATCAACGCCTTCAAAGCACTCTTCAAACCATGCGGCGCACTGCGATCATTCGAATGACCCCCGTGAATGAAGGATTCTCGATCGCGATCGAAGTCATCAAAGAGATCGAGGACGTCAATCGCTCGCTCCTTTCCTCCGATGGGTCCGCCACCTCCCGACACGATGGATCGATCGTTCGGGCCGACCCAGGCTTGCTCGGAGCCCCGATCACACAAGGCTGGATTCGACAAGAGAACGATACGGACCTCGAACAAAGGCTGCTACGCGAAATCTTGGGCCGCGCTACCAACGTCCGTCCCCCACGAACACGCGTGATGGACCGAATATTCAGTTCAAACCCACGGTAACGGATCCACCGTTTTGAATCCCGTCGCTCCCCAGGACGCGACGGCGAACCGGGACGAAACAGTGAACCGGCGTGGCAGAGTGGTTTGCCTCATCATCGGTTAGCCGTTCGCTACGGAATGGGCTATTTCCAATCCAGCCCTTCGTGAAGGTGATTCAAACTCCTGCAACCGTTCGACTCGACGACGACAATGTCTTCGACGCGTATCCCACCAATCGCTTTGCAATAGAGTCCCGGCTCAATGGTCACCACATCGCCAACGAGCAGTGTTGGACCTCCCATTGCCAGCAACGGAGGTTCGTGAACCTCTAATCCGAGACCGTGCCCCGTACCATGAGTCATGGCCGTATACGAATCGGGAGCATCGGCAGGAGGCAGTCCCATCGAATAACCGTCTTGCTCCATCGAGCGAATCGTCGCTTCGTGGACTTGCTGACCCGTTACCCCGGCCCGAACTGCGGACGTCGCTGCCCCCTTGGCTCGCACGACCGTCGAATGCATCCGGGCGAGCGTTTCAGAAATCACCCCATGCACCACGGTCCGTGTGCAATCACCGTTGTACAACGTCTTTTTGTCTCGAGGGAAAATGTCGACGATGACCGGTTCCGCGGTTCGTAGATAGCCATGACCATGGTCGTGGCAATCGGCGCCGACAGGGCCCCCGGCCACAATGGACGTCGGATTGGAGAATCCCAACTCGAGGAGCCATACGTCGATGAGCGATTGCAGTCGTTCGGAAGTGAGGGGACCACCATCGTGGTAAAGGATTCCGTCGCGATCCGCTTCGGCGCAAGCTACTGTGCTGCACGCCCGTTCCATGACTTTCTCAGTCTGCTGCTGCGCGAAGTAGATTTTTTCAATCTCTTCCGCCGTCTTTTGACGTCTCTCGAGGATCCCCCAATCGAGATCGCATTGGACCTCAAGCCCCGCCTCGCGAAGCATGTGAACATAAATCATCGGGATCGATCGATCGACGATTACCGACTCAAGTTTGCGGCGGCGCAGGAACTCCGCAGCGGACTGCGCTGTCGCTGTCTCGCGATCCCCAGACAATCCGCCCTTGGGAGCGAAATCGTTGGGAGACCAACAATGGGTCGCCCGCGAATGCTTCTTAGCGCGGTCCAACTCAATATCGCGCAAGATGAAATGGCGCTCGGATAACTCACCGTCGCTCAACTCAATCCAAACCACAGGGTCACCCACTAAAAACCCAGCGGTACGGTAGAGCCCGGCGTTCAAAACTGGAACCCCGGCCATCATCTTTGCGATTGGCATTCTTCCCTACGCTCCCTTGATGCGATCCACAATGATCAGAAGATGCTGAGCGGCTTGGACCGATCCCACAAGCTTCACAAACTCAACAGCTGCTTCCAAATGCTTCAGGTTCAAATTGGGTCCGGACTCGTCCGACGCGACAGTTGTGGAAGCGACTCCCTCCGACTTGCGACGCGGCGTCGGGGCGGCGGATTCCGCTCGCTTCATCTGACTCTTTACATTGGCAACATCCGCCGCTGTCACGCTGTATTTTTCAAGCGCCGTAACAACATCTTTATTGCGAGCTTCAGGTTTTTCTTCGAGGAAACTACGAATACGCTGCGCTTTACTAGGTTCTTTGCTCATGGTGTCCGGCCGGTTTGAAGGTACAGTTTTTACTTCGGTTTTTTCAGAACGCGACTCTGCGTCCCGAACCAAATGTTCGGGCACGCGGTCCATTAACTCATCGAGAGTTACAACTCGTTCAACGTCTATCATCTACGAGATCCCATTCATAAAATGACATCGAATCAACCAGTTTTAATGCCAAGCGATCGTTGGCATGTGTAGACGTGCGATCAAGGTCCCGCCAATGTGAGGAATCACATACTTCCATCACATCTACAACAAGCCATCATCGGATGAAACACACCAACGCTCCCTCTAAAGAAGCGGTGTGCTCGGGTCTACATCCGAGTCGGAGGTCAAGTCTTAAAAGCGTGCTCGACCGTTTCTCTTTGGCATGACCTAAACGGATGTGAGTCGACCGGACTTATACGCCGGCTCGAAATCACTACCGCATGATAGATCTTTCCTTGAAAACGTCAATGATCGACGGGGCGGAATTCTCTTGTTCCAGGTACTCCACGCGTTCCGGACTGCTATGTCAAACGGACCGGATTTGGCCTATGATCAAGGAAAAATAGTAGCAGGAATAACACCCCGTCCTAGTGGCGTGGTGAGTTTGCACAGTCGCGATTCCTTACACACACGGAGTGAATGCGTCGAAATGGCCAAATCGCGTTGGTTGGAACATGAAGAGCCAGGTAGCCAGGATGTAAAGAATGAGATCCTGCGCCTCCTCTGGTCCCTCAACAAAGGGGAAAGTGTCTGTCCCACCGACGTTGCGCGTGCATTCGGTCCGAGATGGCGTCAGTACGTATCGCTCGTCAAAGAAGTTGCAACCGATATGTCGCGTGACGATCAGCTCGACGTCATCCAGAACGGGGAACTGATCGACGTGGATGAACGGGAACTTGATTCCATCAAAGGCCCTATTCGACTTCGGCTCCCGCTGCGTCCCTCCGCAGTAGATAACGACTAAAAGTAAAAGCCGGCATCAGATCATGAAGATCGGAATCAGCGACAATCGATCCCACGCGGACGCTAAGCTCGAGGAAACGGAAAGCCTTCCGAAACCCTGGTGCTACATTTTGTTCCTTTTGGTTGCAGGGCATCTGTTGGCGGTCTTTTCCGAGCCCTTTCATTTCTTCGCTCGCAGTGAAATCCAAACGGCCTCCGACGCGACGGCGCTTCGAAACATCGTTCGACCGTATTCACAGTGGATGTTCTTGGATCACGGTTACTTTTTCTTCGCGCCCAATCCAGGTCCCGGTCACTTGCTCCGAATCGTTGCATCGGACGATCCCGTCCCCCCCCTTCCAGACGACCGAAGATCCACTCCACTCGATGAAGCAGAACGACTCGATGGCGACGGGGCACTGGCACGAATGCTGCCCGATCGATCGACCCACTGGCCCCGATTGCTTTACCACCGATACTTTATGCTCTCGGAATTCTATTACTCACGTTATGCGCCGAGGGCGATCTCTCGCGAGCTTTCAGCAGATGCTGCCTTTGCGTCTCGCTGGGAACAGGATCGGGAGCTTTACGGTGCACTCCGACAATCGATTGAAAAACACTTTCGGAACAAAAACAATTCACCCTTTCTTCGTATCGATCGCGTCGAACGCTCTCTGCCTTCTCCCGACATCATCCTGAAGCAAGGAATTCGACTATCCGATCGCCGTTGGCTGTCGATTTTGCCGGAATCGATGGACCTAGAGGCGATCTCTACCAGTCAACCGAATGCAGAGGTTCGACCGTGAGCAGCGATCGTGAACCCGAATGGCTGCGCCCTGTAAGGCGATTCTTTTTTGAACCCTACGCTGCCGACACCCTGGCTGTGATTCGCGTCGCGAGCGGTTTGATGATCGCCTACATGCATGCGATCTGGCTCCTAGGAAGCGACGACTTCTTCGGCCCCAATGCGTTGGTGAGTCTCGATGTTTGGAACCAATTACATCGTGGCCCCATCCCGGACTGGAAGTGGAGCTATCTAGCTATCACGGATAGCCTTCTCATGGCTCGACTCCATGAAGTGGCTGGAATTATCGCGGGCCTACTCGCAGCTTGCGGACTCTTCACCCGCACTGCTTTGATCCTCGCCTGGTTCTTGACGCTGATGACAGTACATCGATTGACAGGCTTCCTATTCGGCCTGGATCAAATCGTCCTGATGCTGACCGGGTACCTTTGCCTAGCACAATCGAATCGCGTGGCGAGCCTGGATCGCCTCCTCGTGCAACAAGCCCCCTCGTTCGCGAGAAGCCGGGCGGTCCGATTTGTCACTGGCTGGCATGGTGACACGGAAAGCGCTTACGCGATCAGTTGGAAGAATCGGCTGGCTACCCGATTGATCCAGATCCACCTATGCGTCATCTATTTGTTTGGTGGCCTTGGTAAACTGCGCGGCGAAATGTGGTGGGACGGAAGTGCGATGTGGTACTCCGCCGCCGCCTACGAATACCAGTCGTTGGACATGACCTGGATCGGCTTTTACCCGTTTTTCGGGGCCGCTCTCACCCACCTTACGTTGTTTTGGGAAGTGGGTTACTTTGCGATCATCTGGCCGCGATGGACCCGGCCCATCGCGATAGCCATCGCCTGGGGCGTTCACGGCTCCATCGCAATTTATCTTGGGATGATCACCTTTGGAACCATGATGATCATCGCGAATCTCGCCTTCGTGAATCCGATGACTATGCGCCGAATTTTCCAAGCCGCCCAGCGTTGGAAAGGGCCAGCGTCATAAGGTATTGCGCCTCGAAATGCCCTAGCCCACCGGTGATGCAGGTCGATTCGTTAAACGTCGTATGAGGATCAGGACGGCAACAATCCGATACCAGCAACGTCGGTACCGGATGCCACGAATGACTCTTGAGATAGCTCGGAGTGCTGTGGTCACCGGTCACGATAAAAACGGTTGGGTTCAGCTTTTGAATGCGAGGCATGATTCCATCAAGCTCTTCAATCCGTTTGACCTTCTCACTGAAGTTCCCATCTTCGCCGGTGCTATCCGTATATTTGAAGTGAATAAAGAAGAAGTCGTAATCCTGCCAAGCCTTCTCAAGGGTATCGATTTGTTCTGCTAAGGTCTGGGCTTTCCCAATAACATCCATGCCCACCAGCCGAGCAAGCCCCTTGTACATGGGGTAAACAGCGATAGCAGCCGCCTTCAAACCATAAACTTCTTGATAGGATGGCAGAGCCGGTTTGCTTGCGAAACCGCGCATCGTATGAAAGTTTGCTTTGGGATGCCCAGCCAGGATTTTGCGTGCCTGTGCGAGAAACTCCTTGGCTACCTCCGCCGTCTTCTGACTCGCGGCATCGTTGGCACGGGGATCCAAGGGAGGAACACCGGTCTTCTGCGGGTCGGTATCCGCCACGTTACCACTCAAGCCTGCCCCGCGCAAAACGACGACGAATCGGTGCTCTTTGACTGGCTCCACAAAGACTTCCACGCCAGGGATCTTGATTTGGCGCAAGGAAATCGCGAGTGGAGCGCTCTCCTCCGAGCTGATCCGACCAGCCCTCCGGTCAGAAATATTTCCTGCTGCGTCCAAGGTGCAGAAATTGCAACGGATGGCGACATCCCCTTCTTTCAACTCGAATCCAATGCCGGTCGCTTCCAACGCACCGCGACCAATTTGGTACGCGAGCGGGTCGTAACCGAAGAGTCCCAAGTGTCCGGGGCCACTGCCGGGAGCAATGCCAGGTTTGACGGGAATGCTCGCCCCCTGCACCCCTACCTCGGCCAATGCAGAAAGATTGGGAATGCTGGCGGTTTCTAATTCCGTTTTGCCACCCGGGGTCATCGGCAGCCCCCCCAATCCATCCGCGACCAGCATCACGATCTTGCTATCGTTGCCCAGCTGTAGTTCACGTGTCAGATCGTGCATGTTCATGGTTTTGGATCCCTCGAAAGTTCTATGAAATGTGATGGCAGTATTCAAACAGATATCCAGTGAATGGCAAGATGGATTCGGACCGCGACTCTTTCCCTGAAGTCGCTTCCTGGGTATGGTGCAGGCGTTTTCCAATCCGAATAAGGGCACAAATATGTTTCAATCCAGGGCCGCGGTGGTTGGCACGGGCTTCATTGGGCCCGTCCATATCGAGGGGCTTCTACGTGCAGGTGTGAGAGTACAAGGGGTGCTGGGTACCTCCCCTGAAAAAAGCCAGTCCATCGCCTCCCGTTTCGGCCTTCCGCGTGCGTATACCCATTATCACGAATTGCTCGAGGACCCCGCAGTCGATGTGGTGCATATCACCAGCCCGAATCGATTCCATTTTCAGCAAACCGTCGAAGCCCTCCAGGCGGGAAAACATGTTCTCTGCGAAAAGCCATTGGCGATGGACTCGCGGGAAAGTGCCCTGCTCGTCGAACATGCCCAAAAATCCGGCTTGAAAACCGGTGTGAACTACAACGTCCGCTTCTACCCTCTTTGCATCGAGGCTGCTGAGCAAGTCCGGCGAGGGGAACTGGGTGACCTTTTTCATGTCACTGGAAGCTATGTTCAAGATTGGCTGCATCAACCGACCGACTTCAATTGGCGAGTCCTCCAAAGCGAGGGAGGTGCTCTTCGAGCCATCGCCGATATCGGAACCCACTGGCTGGACTTGATCCAATCGATCTCCGGTCAGAGTGTCGTCGCGGTCTGCGCCGATTTGCAAACTGTCTTCCCTACTCGCACCCGACCTGCGGGTGGAACGGAAACGTTTACGAGCAAGCTTGCTGCACCGAAGCGGGATGGAATCGATGTCGCTATCGACACCGAAGACTATGGGGCACTCCTGTTTCGATTGGAAAGTGGAGCGCGAGGATCTATGCACGTCTCGCAGGTCACCGCGGGGCACAAGAACTGTATTCGGTTTGAAATGGCGGGATCCAAAAAGTCGATCGCCTGGAACAGCCAAACCCCCAACGAACTTTGGGTAGGACACCGCTCAAATCCCAACAGCATTCTGCCTCGCGATCCGTCGCTTTTATCGGATCGCGCTGCCCAGCACGCCCAATACCCGGGTGGACACAATGAAGGCTTTCCCGATACGTTTAAGCAGCTGTTTCGGTCGTTCTATGCGTCGATCGAAACCCCGGAGTCACCGATGCACCCCACCCCTAGTTTCGAGGACGGACATCGCGAAATACTCCTTTGTGAAGCGATTCATCAAAGTGCGCAGGAACAACGCTGGATAGAAGTCGGAAGCAAATGTCAGTAACGGATAATCAATGCGTTCAGTGGTTGGAACACGACCAGTCGCCGGTTCGAACGGCCGCCCTCGAGTTGCTTAGCGGTAGCTTCAGCACCAACTCCCGTTGGTGCGAAGCGATTTTTCACGCATGGGACCGCTTTGGCACCACCGACGCCTTCCCGGAATTCCCGCTTCTCACCCACCTTGAGATCCCAACGGAAATCGTACCGGAAGCGATCGAACGGGCGACTCGCATGGTCGCAGGAAAACCGATTATCGATCGCGGTTGCCGCTCGGCCGGGAAACTGATCGAGGCCATCTCCGTATCCAGCCCCAATCATTTCAAGGAACATCTCGACCGAATTGCAGATTTGAAAACCGCCTCGAAGATTTTCTTCCGGGTGGATATCGAGCGCATGAAGCACCGTGTGGAACTCTTGGAACGGGAGCCGGCCATCGAACCTCTCGCTGTTTGGTTTCATCGGGATGCCCCCCCAGATCTCCCCTATGGTATCTACCCTCACTTGGAAGCCGGCTACCTTCGCGGGCAAGCCGACGATGCGCTGCGACTTGGCTTTGAACAGCTGAAAAGCGAATCCCAAAAGCCATTCGTTCTGGAAGCCTGTTTTGAACTGGCCTCCCGGTATCGACTCCTGGGTTATGAAACGTGGTTTGCCGATGGACTCGACGAAGAAAACACGGCCATCGCCGACGCCTCCGCCATCGCCCTAGCTCGATGCCGGAACGATCAAGTCCTTTCGCTGATCGCAGATCGATTCGCAGGTTACTCCAAATCTGGACAGCTTCGGAGCATCGATGTGTTACGCCGCAGCCGTTTGCCCAAAACCCCGGAGCTACTTCGGTTTCTAAAACCCCACGCTCAGGGGACATCGGTTCGGAGCGCGTTGTGCGTCGCAGAAATATTGCAGTTCGACTTTGCGGCACTTGAGGATTGGTTGGAGGCTCTTATGGTCATCGATGACTCCTCGTTGGCGCGTATCCGTCCTCTACTCTGTTTGGCAGGACCTTTGAGCTTGGAACTTCCTGAGTCGGATCGCGCCCGTGCCCTCCACCTAGTCCGCACTCGAGTCGCAGTCGCTTGAGCTAACCACCAATCTGATACATGGCCCGCTCAGGTTGCTGGAATTGGGAATCGGAAATGCCGTGGGATGCGTGCTTGGAACGCACACAATCCAATGCGAGGGTATGGATCTGCGCGACGCTCGCATTCTCTCGGCATAGACGCCCAACGTCCCACTCCTCCCTTCCAAAGAGGCAGTTCCGAAATTTACCGTCGGCAGTCAGGCGAAGACGGTCGCATTGCTCACAGAAGGGAGAGGAAACGGGGTCGATGAATCCAACGACTCCCAATTGGTTTGCAATTCGATAGTCGGTTGAGGGCTGCGAGGACTCCGTGCGGGTTATTGGCTCGATCGAACCGAACCGTTGCTGAAGCAATGCCCGCAATTCAGCCCCGGATACCACCTGCTGCCGACTCCACTGCCGATCGGCATCGAGAGGCATGAACTCGATAAACCGCAACACCAGACCTCTCTCTAGTGCAAATTCCACAAGGGGCAGGATGTCGTCGAAATTGATGTCCCGCATGATGAGGGCATTCAATCGAACAGAAGCCTTCGTCCGAATGGCCCCTTCGATCCCAGCCAAAACGCGATGTACTCCCTCGCGCCGTGTCAATCGATGAAAGGTTTCCTCCTGCAGCGTATCCAGCGAGATATTGAAATGGGAAAGCCCTGCTTCCACCAAGGAACTTGCGGATTCCTCCAGCATCATCCCATTGGTCGTCATTGCGATCTTCTCGATCTCAGGAATCGATCGTAACTGGGAAACGAGCTGTGGCAGCTGAGGACGCATCAATGGCTCTCCACCCGTGATGCGTAGCTTTCGAATGCTAGATCCGGCCAACGCCGTTACCACCTTCGTTATATGTTCGAAGGAAAGGAGCCGATGCTGCGGTAAGAATCCGGCTACTTGTTCGGGCATGCAATATCGGCATCGAATATTGCACGCATCGGTCACGCTGATGCGAAGCGACTGGTGCACACGACCAAAGCGGTCGATCAAAGGGGGGAATGGACCACTCATGTCGTTTCACCCGAGGACGATGCCGAATCGGGCGAAGAACTAGATGCCGAATCGGGGGCAGAATGGGGCGAAGATCCAGGTACCGGATGAACCCACTGTGGGGCTTGCGCGGCGAACCATTCTTTTTTCCAAATCGGAACGCGTTTCTTCAGTTCGTCGATCAACCATCGGCCTGCCTCAAACGCTTCAGCTCGGTGTGGGGTGCTAACGACGACTGCAACGCTTGGTTCTTTGATCTCGACAATACCGATCCGATGGACCAAACAAAGCTTCTCAAGGGGCCAACGGGCATGGGCCTCCCGTGAAAGCTCCTCCATCTTAGCCAAGGCCATCTCGGTATAAGCCTGGTACTCCAAATAGGCCGTTTCGCGGCCATCGGTCCAACGACGCGTCGTCCCGACAAATGCGACCGTCGCTCCGCACGATTCGTCGAGCGAGAGTTCCAGCAATTTCGCAATGGGGATCGGATCCTGTGTGATTTCAATCATGGGATCCGATTGTCAACTCACTCTCCGAAAAGATCTAGATCTCGAAGATCGATTTCGTCCCCTGGCAGCATTTTGGTCGCTTCGATCGATGCCAGAGTTTCGGGAACAAACGATGCCGTGGAAATCAATTGCTCATTGGGCTTCAACCGTTGGGTGCGATACACATAAACCGATCCGTCCCCCACAATCTTCGCCTTGCGCCCCCCGATCAACATGCCTGTCCCTTCATCGATCCCAATCCCGGTCCGGTCTGGATGAGATTGAACGGCCTTGGCCAACCTTTGAAACCGCTTCTTTTGGGAAAAATGTTGGTCCACGATCGCCTTGGGGAGCATCGGAAACCCATGCGAGATCTTCGGCTCAGCCCAACCGCCCGCGATCATCAAACTCGAAGCGATCGCGGCCCCGGCACTGGTCCCGCCTACGATTCCTCCGCGAGAAACTACCGACATTAACGCCGACTCAATCGGCGTCCCAGCATAGCGTTCTGCCAGCCGGCTTTGATCCCCGCCGCTGATCCACACAGCCGAGGCATTGCTCAAACTCTCGACCGAACGGGTGTCGTGCATCGCCGTATTGCGATCCGGGGCATGAAGAATCTCAACACTCTGCCACTGGAATCCACTCCAGTAATTGACCCAATGCGTGAAATCTCCTAGGTCGGATAGAGCGGAAGCGGTCGGAATAAGGACCAATCTCCCATTGCGACCAAGCCCCTCTTCGTGAAAGACCTCGCGAATCTGCTGGGGCAGTACGCCCCCTCCGCACAACAAGATTCGTCCTCGAACCTCTTTCTGAACCCGCACGTCGATCGACTCGGATTCAAGTCGGGGTGGCAATCGGGACGCAACCGTGAACTCCGGTGCAACCACTAGTTCGGTCGCGTCTTGACCAAAACAAGTCGTTGTGCTCGCGATGAATGGTATCCCAATAGAGGGAACAACCGCCGCGAACGATGCGATAATCTTCCTGACTAAACTTGGCATCTATCTTCTCGCCCTAGGTAGGTGTTTGGCTGGGGAGGGGGAGGTTGGGGTGGTAGTATAGTCCATCCGGTGCCGGGCGGGGAAAGACCAATCGCCGCCTAATCAAAAGGATGGCAAAAAAATTTAAGCGAGCGGCAACTGGCTTTGCGCTTGCGATAGCCGGTCGTGGAGCTCAATCAACTTCACCAGATAGGGTGCTGTCGCCTCTGGCCCCAACGTCTCCAGCCATCGGCAAGACGCATAACCGCGAGCGACCGATTGATATTGCTCGATCCATCGCTCCCGCACCGGCATTTGCTCCGAGGAAATAGGCCACACCGACCTTGGGCGCATCCGTTCGCTCAGGCCACATCTCCAAGGCTTTGCGGTGAGTCGGGCACGAAAACAACTTTGATTCATGCACATCTTGACGTACAGGGGATCCGCTCCCACGCACCGAAAGAATTCACCGACCGCTCCCTCCGACGGCACAAACGTCCCCTGAGTCGCAATCAATCGAAACCCATTGGGAGTCTCATAAACTCGCACTCCCCACCCCGGATGCTGCTCTAAGAATTTCAACACGCGCTGCCGCACGACGAGATACCGCCGATCGACATGCTCCCCTAACTTTTCCTGCGAAGGAGGAGTCATCTCTCGTTTTTCTGGCGAGAACAATGCGAACCAAGAAACGATCCTGTCCACAATCCCCAGTGCCCCGTTTCCACTGCGCCCCATCCGACCCGGCATGTCCACGTCGGCAATCAATACGTCCGGAGTATTTAGGCACAATGCGCCATAACTGTTTCGCGTAACGACATACCCCTCTCCTTCGTCGATGATCTCCTCCCGTATCGGAAATCCATCGGCACCGTTGTACGGAACCTTCCGCTCCCGTAGCGAGACAACTTGAGGTTCTCGCGGCCAGCGAACAGCGGCTTCGTGCACACGGCGCTGAGCATGCAATAACGCATCGGACTCGCTGGTATCAGACCAACCGAATCGACGAATCGTGACCTTCGACTCCCCCGAAGTCACTATGACTTTCGCTTCCGCCCAATGATGAGGTATGTGCATGAATGAAGGGTGACCAATGCTAGCAATGTCTGATTCGTGGTTGTCCGAATTCCCGGCGATTCGTCGGCATATTCTAGGATTTGCAGTAGGATGCAAACCCCGTCGATCGGTATCTTATCGAATGGTACCGTTCTCCTAAAAGCGACAATCTGAACTGGCAATGATGGATCATTGGCACAAGCAGCTCAATCAGGATGACTTCACGCGCCCTCGGATGGCTGCGTGTCGAATGTTCGTGAGCTGTTTGCTCATTTGGATTGCTTGCTCTTCCTATTCCGCCTCCTCGCCCGTTCCCGCTCAAACAGGCGTTTCCCTGAACGCGTCGACTCCGACCGTCGAATCGGTCGGCTTGCGATTGACTTGGGGGTCGCCGCAGCTCTCGGATTTTTCCGTGGAATGGCACCCCTCGGACAGCAAAGTGGAGCCGATCCGCCAACTGGGTATCAATGCAGAGGATTCCGGATCTTGGCGCCCATCTCCCGACACGCCCCTGAGATTGAACGACTCCAACACCTTCTTCGGCGGAGGCGATTTTCTTTGGAATTCCAAACCCCAGTCGACCCTCAAACTGATCGTCCAAAGTCAGCGTGTCCAAGACCGTGAGAAGTCCTCTCCCACCATCAAAGAAATCGAATGGAATTGGGCTTCTCTTCTCGATTCCTTGCAAAGTGGGCCGATCGAACTCTCTTTGCACGATGGGGCAACCTTGCGAATGGATCGCATTCCAGGTGACACGTTGCGAGTACGGAGCGATCGCACGTCGTGGGTTTTTCGTGCAGGCGAGCCGTTGGAATTAAGCGTCATTCCTACAGCGCTGCCTTGGCGCGATCAAATGGGGAAGTTCGAAGCCAAACTTGTGCGTGCTGGCAGCGATGAAGTCCTTTGGGAGACAGAACAGTCCGTCCCCCTCAACGGTTTGGGTTCCGGTGATCCGATCGCCATCCGTACCGTCGCGCCCGATTTGACAGGTGTCTTGGAGTTGCGTTGCAGTCTCGAACCCAAACGATTTCTTTCGAATTGGCCCCACTCCAAAAGCAAAGTGCAGCGAGTTGTTCAATTCGTTACCTTCGACGACAAACCCGAAGATGCCAGTGTGTCGAAGAAGAGTTCGCAACCCGCATGGGACTGGCGAGGCCATTCGTTCTGGCAAACCTCCACCAGTCGCCCCATTCAACACTCCGATGCTCGGAGGAATCAAGCGACCGATCGATGGCGAGCAACCAAGAAGTGGTTTTCCAAAGGGGATGCGAACCGGCTCGATCCGTTTCTGGTTCCACCCAACGAGTCGATTCGAATCCCCCTCCAAGTCGCCGATTCGCGAACTCCACTCATCGTCCATGTCGGCATCGAAGGATGGTGGCAGCAAGCCCACATCCGTGTGTGGGAGTCGACAGATCACTCCGATGTCCGAGCTGGGGGAGGGAATGCGCGAAGCGGAACGATGCGTTTGCTCATTGAGCGTCCATGGCGACCGAGAATAGACGAACTGGGACGAATGCTGGAGTCGAGCCAAGTAACCGAGGAAGCCGAATCGCTGCGCTCGATCGCCTTCCTGCCTTCTCAAAAAGTAGTGGTCGTCGAAATCGCGAACCGCTCTCTCACCGAATCGATTCGCATTGGAAACATGTGGGCTCAGTCCGGCTGGGTCGATCCGATCCATGCGAATACCGCCCTCGATGGCTCAATGGGTCGCGCCGATTCCCGTTTGGTTACGGAATACTTGACCGTCGACGACTGGCGAACCCTTCTCGATCTCGGCAAAAACATCACGGGTGAGGCATCTGACAGCTGGGAGTCCATGGATATTGCACTGAGAACTTGGTTCGCCTCCGCCAAGAATCGCGGGGTTGGGCAGGTCTCGATTCCGGTTCTTTCCAAAGGTTCGAGCCTCTACCCAACGCGAAAGCTCATTTCGAAACCTTGGCTGCAAACTGGACTTTTCTCGGACAAGGGAAACGATCCGATCGACAAAGATGTCGTTCGTTATCTCTACCGTTTGGGGCAGGAATTCGATATCGCGATCCTGCCTTCCTTCGAGCTGAATTTTCCGCTCGGCGAATTTCTCCATTTCGCGAGAGAGGACATGGAATCCCTGCTCTTCGTCGCGGGCAATGGCAATCCGGTCACCGCTCGGCGCAACCCACTCTCCCCTGCGACGGCGCGTTGTTTGCAAGAATTCTGGCTGGAGTTTGAGAACATGTACCGCGACGAACCGGGCTATGCTGGTTACGCCGTATGGATTGATACCGAAAGCCACTTGACCATCCCTCGACAATGGCAATTGCTTGCAGACCCCATCCTGGATCTGTTTGCTTCCGGAACGCCAGGAAATGTTCCTCGCACGCGTGCCGAGCGCATGAAGGTCTTTGAAACGATCCACGAAAAGACATTCGAGGCTTGGCAGTTTCAGCAGGTCATCACGACGATAGAAGGCCTCGGACGCGACTTGCAAAGGATCTTCGTCCCCAACACCTTCGCCGCGGGAGGCATCAAACCCAAGCGAATCGAAATCGTTCCGATCGAACCGGGTAACGACCTAGCAGGTCGGGACATGTTGGTGGACTGGTGGATGATCGGCCCAACGAACAAAACGTTTCGCGTTCCAGCATTCGGCAATCTCGATCGTCACTACTTGCTCGGACATCCCCAAGTTCCACCCCTGCCCTGGTTTGCTTCGGCGAATGTAGTGCCTCGCGTTCAAGGCCAACCGGCCATGGAACGGATCAAGATATGGCAGCGTAGCGACGCCAAGAACCAAGTGCGCGAAGCCTTCATCATCAATGCAACACCATGGGATTGCCAATTGGAATTTTCCTGGACCGTACCGCCGAGCGACCTACAGCGAATTCCTATCGATCGTTATCCATCGGGCGAAGGATCGTCCTCGATGGCTCCCGATGCTCTGACGTCCTGCCCCTACAGCGCGTCCCTTCTTCGCTGGACCGGAGACGGAGCGTCCATCCAGCAGTGGCGAGTAAATCAGGAGGGAACGATCGAGCGAGTGGACCAAATGCTCCGATCGATGGATCAATCGGTGACGAACTTGAGCTCCGCACACACAGCAACGGGTCTCCTTGAAAACGAAGACTTTGAACTTCCTCCCAAGTCGAAGGGAAACGAAATCGCTTCGGGATGGGCCGCATCGATGAACCCAAAGGCTCCTGTCGCGTGGAGTGATCGCGCCGGGTTTGGTGCAGGAGCTGGCTTACAAATTCGTTTTCAATCCCCTGGAGAGATCGCGTGGTTGCAATCGACTACCTTCGAATCCGATCGCAACCGACTCCGCCTCCAGCTTCACGTCGCGGAAGCCCAAGGAAAGATCGAACAAGGGTCGGCAACCCTTCTTCTATGGAATCCCAACGCCGCTCGCTTCGAAACAGGGCCGACCAAACCGATTCAGCCCCGCTCCGATTTCTCCGACGGAAAATGGCGTGAGTGGGTGGCCGACTTTACCAGCGAGCTGTCAGCCAAATGGAGCGACAACACGCCGAGAATCTACAAACTGCAACTCGATCTGTCAGGGCAGGGAGAAATTGCGATCGATTCCGTTCGAGTTAGCAGCGATTTCCTTATCGAATCGGAGAGAGCCGATCTTCGCAATCGCGCGTTCGCAGCCAAACGCGCTTGGGTGGACGGAAATGGAGACCCGGCGATTCGATTGCTTGAAGGAACTTGGGCCCGTCTCTTACGTCTGCATCCCGCTGCCTTAGCTCTTCAATTCCCCGAGAAAATCACACAAGCGGCGAAACAAAACACATCACCGAAGTCGGGATCGAGACCATCCGACGCTCCACTGCCCAGTAAAGCGGCAGCCCGACGATGGCGAATCTTCGATCGCCAATAGCGGTCGTTTTGGAACTTACAGGACGCTCTGTTCGGTGGTTTGTTCTAGCTGAGAAGGAAAGATCGCGCCGACGATCATCGCAGCCATCGAAGAGGTATGGATGATCCAGCAGCCTTCGTTCGACAAAATCGTTCGAAGTGTCCCCCACGCGACCAAGAGGAGGGCTCCAAAAAAGACCCGCTCCGCGATGCGACGAAAGCCAGCATCTTCCGTTCCCCTCGCCAACCACAATGAAGTGACTGCAACCAAGGGAATAACCCAGGGATAGCTACCCGCCAACACTTCGAAAAAGTGAGGTGCATGCATTTGTTCGGCTTCCTTGCCAATCAAGCGTTTGAATCAACTCAAAAGAAGTCTCTCTTTTTTCAAAAAAAGATTCAAGATCAGTCGAGTCCACTTCTTCGCGCGGTTTCCCCTGTCATCCAAGCTGACCGATCAAAAGGGTGTAACCATCCAGATCCTGTACCCGTAATTCCCCTGCGGGCATATAGAAGGGATAGCTAATGGAGTAGACCGCGTTCCGCTCGGGCATATGCCCCTCGGAGCCCGCCTTTCGCCATCCAGGTGGTAAGCCCCCATCCTCCAACCCCTTTTCAAGCAACGCCTGTCGCAATCGCGAAACATCTCGCACATACATATAGAACAACACGGCTTGCTGGCTCGGCACTATGGGACCGCTCGCCAGCGCGAGAAAAAGTTTCGCCCCGCCCGAAATCAATCCGACGAAGTTCGTAACTCCATCGGGCCTCGTGTACTGGCTCTCGATAGAAAAACCGAGATACGCGTAAAAACGCGCAGCGGCGTCGACATCGGCCACGTGCGCCATAGGAACCAAACGGTCTACATGCTGTGGGCTGCCCGTGGATGGGTTTGCGCCTGTTTCGTTGCCTGCCATGAAGAAGTCCTCCTCATTCTTTTCCAATCGTTTCGTCTCCCACTCATTTCCATTTTCATTTCCTCGCAAAGCATTCGCTATTTCCCCCAGCATTGCAAGTGGGTACTTTCGAGGCAGTGCAAAATCGATTTGAACATGGGCAGACCGCCCTTCGTTATACCGAGAGATTTCCCAACCATGTTACGTCGCGTCTTGTTGTGCTTTTTTATGTTTGCATCGATCGCTTCGACGGTTCATGCCGAGATGGGATCCCAATTGAAAATCGGTGAACAAGTTCTTCAATTGAATGGTGCTGGCGTTCGCACCAAGACCTTTGTCCAAATCTACGAGAGCGGGCTCTACCTCCAAACTCCAACTCAAAATGCAAAGGCCGTCCTGGACGGCGATGAACTGATGGCAATTCGTGTCCGGATCACATCCGGATTCGTAAATCGCGCTTCGCTGGTCGCGTCGCTTCAAGAAGGCTTGGCCCAATCAACGAACGGCAAGCCGGAAACGCTCGCGCGTGAAACCGAGCAACTGCAACAGGCGCTTCGAGACGAAGTGAAAAAGAATGACGTCTTCGACTTTGTTTACGTTCCCAACAAAGGGCTTCACGTTTTGAAGAATGGAAAAGTACAGGGTATGATTCCAGGACTCGCTTTCAAACAGGCCTTGTTCGGCGTCTGGCTTTCCGATTCCCCCGTTGACAAAGAACTCCGCCAAGCGATGTTGGCAGGGAAACACTCTTCCTATTAAATGATCGGATCCACGCAGATGAATCAGCCGGAATACCACGTTAAACAGCTTGCCAACGAAATCGCCATTCCCGAGTCGGGTAAAAAGTCGGTGGTCCTGATCGACGGTCCCAAAACAAAAGCAATCCTGTTTGCATTTGCTCCCGGCAGTGGACTTGCCGAACACGTCGCACCTCTAGACGCTACGATTCAAATTATCTCTGGCACAGCGAAGCTGACCGTTGGAGAGAACTCGGTCGAAGGTCGACCGGGAACCTGGATTCAAATGGTCGCATCTACCCCACACAGCATTCAAGCCGAATCGCCTGTCGTGATGTTGCTAACGCTGATCAAATAATCATGTCCAGGTAGCCAAGACATCGGGTAGATGTCACCGTGAATAGCGCCCGAGGCCGCCGACTCGCAGCGCTGCCCGGCAAAGGAATGGAGAAGAGAATTCGATGTCTGCAAACGATCGTGCCACCATAACCAAGCCGAGCGAAGGTCCCCGAGTCGGGGTCGTCGGCGACATCTATCGATTCCTTGCAACGGGCAAGGAGACGGACGGAAAATACGCGACCTTCGAAGCCATCGTCCCGCCTGGAAGCGGACCTCCACCGCACATTCATAGCCGGGAGGAAGAATCGTTTCTAATTCTCGAAGGTGAAATGACCTTCCAACTCGGAGACAATCGCTTCGTGGTCGGTGAAGGAACATTTCTCAATATGCCAGTTGGCAGCCTGCACTGCTTCAAAAACGAAAGCCAAAGAACAGCGCGCATGCTGATATCGATTGCGCCAGCCGGTTTGGAAGAAATGTTCTTGGAGGTAGGACTGCCATTGGCAAACAGAGACTCCATCGCACCTCCCCCCACCCCAGCCGACATTGAAAAACTCCTTGCCGCCGCACCTCGGTACGGGGTCACCATTTTAGTCCCAGAACACACGCCCGGTGAACCTCCGGAACAACACTCTGCGTTGTCGGAATAATTTCGGGGTTACTGTTTATGGAGACGCTGAATCTCATTTTGGATTTCGCCGGGACATTCGTCTTCGCGTTGAGCGGCGCGATGATGGGAGTTCGGTACAAACTGGACATCTTTGGAGTGCTTGTCCTTTCCTTTGCGGCGGCCAATTCGGGTGGTATCCTGCGAGATGTTTTGATCGGGGCGACTCCTCCTCGGGCGATTCAAGATTGGCGCTATCTGGCCGTTTCACTCTTGGCTGGCTTGGTCACCTTTTTTCGCTATTCGAAAATCGATCGATTGAAGTCCAAGCTATTGCTGTGCGACGCCGTGGGTCTCTCTCTCTTTGCCGTCGCGGGCGCAAACAAAGCGCTAGCCTTTCATCTCGATCCGATACCCGCAATCATGCTCGGGATGTTGACTGGAATCGGGGGCGGCATGATGCGAGATCTCTTGGTTGCAGAGATTCCTGCAGTGCTGCGAGCGGACTTTTATGCATTGGCGGCCCTGTGCGGTGCCGCCGTGGTCGTGGTGGGGAACGCATGGAAACTACCTTCGCTGCCCGTCTCTATCGCGGGAGGGTGTCTTTGCTTCGGACTCCGCTACATGGCGATCCGACGCAATTGGAGACTACCGGTTGCGGACAGCGACGAAGGATCCCCCCAAGGTAACCTTGATCCGAACCACGATAAAGAGTCTGGGTGATCCGACCCGGTTCCCTGAATCACAAATCGTATTGTTTGGTCGCTTCAGGCTGGAACTCAATAGAATTGATCTTGAAGTTTACGGAGGCCTGTCGGCGAGTTCCACTCCACGGTGTCCCCCACCGAGTAGCCAATAATCGCGACTCCCAGTTCGGTCAGGATCGAAAGGCATTCCTTGTTCCGTTTGGCATCGCTCGGATAGACCAACGTCACTTTGCGATCTTCACCCGAATCCAAATCGGATAGATGAACACACGTATTCATCGTCACCACGTAAGGTGGAATTTCACGAGGAGGAACAATGGTTGCTTTGTCTAGTTCGCTCTCCAACGCATCGAGCATCGCCGTGTTGGCTGTCGCGAACTGTTTCGCGGAGATTACCAAGTCATGAAGACGGCTGTGGTCTAAACTGGAAACGAAAAGGGTGCGATTCATCATGACTGATTTCTCCAAAGCGTTATTCGAATGGTCGGCCTAGTATAGAGACATACGCCAAAGCCCCGCACCCCACCGGGATTAGAGTTTCCAAGGAATCGCTGGCAAGATAGGACCGAATGCACGGACGACAACCCATCAGTCCACAGCTTGACACGCAAATAGTTTACATGTATACTATTAAAGATACCAACGCCGGAGCCTGCATCGCGGGCTGCGGAGAATGAAACCCATGCGATGGAAAATCAATCCGGAGGAGAATCCGATGAGTCCGAACCGAGAAACGCTCACGTCTGCAGGATTGCTGTTGTTACGAGTCGGTTTAGGTGGGTTGATGCTGGTGCATGGTATCCCCAAGGTGCAAGGATTTAGCGCGATGTCGGCGGCTTTTCCGGATCCGATCGGGCTGGGGAGCCAGTTGAGTTTGATACTGGCGATTGGTGCGGAGGTTGGGTGTTCGCTTTTATTGATCGCAGGGTTTGCGACCCGATTGGCGACGATTCCGTTGGCGTTCACGATGTTCGTAGCGTTGTTCCTGGTTCACGGCTCCGATCCATGGAAGGTCAAAGAGTTGGCGGCCGTTTACTTGCTAGGCTACGTCTCCCTTTTTCTTACAGGCCCTGGTTGCTTCTCGCTCGACCATTGCTGCTGGAATAAACCGAAGCCCCCTGCAGCCTAAGTGAACGAGCTACTAACCGTATCCTCTTAGGGGATACCTCCGGTTCTTAAAACCGCCATTGAAGACGCATTCGAAGGCACGTGCATCCTCTAAACAACTGCCCCAAAGAATGCCCCGCCCCCTGCGGTCAATCCCATCGCGAGCGCGCCCCAGAAGGTCACACGCAGGGCTGCTCGGATGACCGGCGCACCGCCGACTTTTGCTCCCACTCCCCCGAGAAGAGCAAGGAAGACAATAGAGGTAGACACGACAACGGGGATCATGACTGCGCTGGGGGTGACGAGTACGGTTACGAGTGGCATCGCAGCCCCCACCGCAAAGGTTCCAGCCGACGCGAATGCGGCTTGAATGGGTCGAGCGGTCATCATGTCGGAAATCCCCAATTCATCCCGCGCATGTGTGGCGATCGCGTCATGTGCCATCAGTTGGTCGGCAACTTGATTGGCAAGCTCCACATCGAGACCTCGCTGGACGTAGATGGCCGCCAACTCATTGTGTTCGAAGTCACGGTTGGTAGAAAGCTCTTTGCGTTCCCGCTCGAGATCGGCGCGTTCGGTGTCCGCTTGCGAACTCACGGAGACATACTCACCAGCGGCCATGGACATGGCGCCAGCGACCAACCCGGCAACACCAGCGACCATAATCTCGCCGCTGCTAGCGCTCGATGCCGCTACACCCACGATAAGACTGGGTCGATACAATACCATCGTTTGCACCGAGCACAGCGGCGCGCAGCCAGCCGATCCGGTCCGTTCGATGCCGTTCAAAATGGTGACCTCTCAAACCATTCACCTTTCTTTTCACTTCTGCCCAACTAGTGCGCAATAGAAACCGCGATGGGCCACACGCCATCCCCTTTCATCGCGGCGAGCGGTGGCCTTTACTTCACGAGAGAAGTCCGTGCCCCACTGCGCGATAAATCTGTGAATCCACGTTCTACCATTCGGTAGCCCGATCGGCCAGTTGTTGAAAGAATTCCCGCCTTCGCGTCATCCGAGACCAAGTCGGCCCGGCCAAGAATCCTCGTGAGCCTGCATGCGACACTATTCGGATGATCTTCGCTCGGAACAGCAACGATCGAAAATTGCGTTTAACAGTCAGCCGCATCCGTTCTCGCGGCATCTAATCAACCCTGCGAAAAGGAATTGCGAGTCGTCACCCCTTTACCGATTTGGAACCGCGACGCGCTCAACAAGTTTCAACGGGTACAATGATTCGAACAAATCACCATGGACAATCCGACATGCAGCAACACCAAGGCACCATTATGCCCCACTTCGTAATCGCCTCGTTGCTCATGCTAGCCATCGCTGCAACGATCGCCCATGCGGACGAACATGCACCGTTCAAGATCACCACGAAGCGGGACAACGACCTTGTAGTGGTAAAGGCGGAAAAAGCACAGGTGGTATTCTCCATCCATAGCCCTTTCGGAATTAGCCACGCCGTCATCGAGCGAACCGACCGGCGATGGCCAGACGCCATAATCCTTCATCTCCATTTGAAGGGATTGGAAAAGTTCACCATGTCGAACGACAAAGTGAAACTCGAAGCATCGGTCTCGAGTCAAGAGGGTAAAGTCCGGCTATGGAAGGATGGCAAGGAGGAAACTCCGCTCGACACCAAGAGTCCTTATTGGATCGAGATTCAACCGATCGCTAGGGACGGCAAACCAACCAAAATCATTCCACCAAAGGACGGCTACTTTCGGTTGCAGTTACCGAAGGCGTTCATCGCAGAGAATCCGAAATCCATCACACTCTACTGGATCGACTTCTATCGAAACTGATGGCGTCGCAGCGAATTCGTCCACCCAAAGCCGCATCCCGCGTAGAAGCGGCATCTTGCCGCTTACCACCCTGTCAAACGAGAAGTTGCGAAACGGATTCGTTCGTAGTTCGTAGAAGCGGCATCCTGCCGCTTACTTTCCATGTCACAGACCAAGCGGCGAGACGCCGCTTCTACGGCTAAGAGCTTGGTCGACGATTTTCCCTCTTCGTAACCCGACGGCATCAACAAACGCCCGGCAACCGTTCATTGGAATCGCCAAAGCGGTCTAGTTCGAGGCCTGCCCAGTCCATCAAGTGAAGGAAGAGGCTGCACATGCGACGGTTGGACGATTCGAGATAGGGGAGCACCCGGCCACCGCGAAGTTTGCCACCAGCTCCACCTAGCAGAATGATCGGCAATTGATTGGCGTCATGATTTCCATGCAACATACTCGAACAGTGCATGATGGACGTATTGTCGAGCAGAGTACGGTCCCCTTCCTTGACTTCGGACATCCGTTCACACAGATACGCCAGTTGCGACATGAAGAATTGGTTGAGTGGAATCAGTTCAGGAGGCTGGGTGTGAGCCATCTGGTGGTGCTGATCTTTCGCTCCACAGTGAGCGTGCGTTTCAGCTGAACCGTCGTTGCAGTACTTGAGTGTCGCAATGCGGGTCATGTCGGTCCGGAACGCGAGAAGGACGATATCGTTCATCAAACGCCAGTAATCGGGGATATCCGTCGGAATCCCATCGGCGGGTCGAGGCAGGTCGGGAGCAGAAAGGGTAGGCTGCCAGCCTTCGGCATCGCGCTGCCGGTCAGCTCTTTTGATGCGCCCCTCGATTTCATGAACGCTGCCGAGATACTCTTCGAACCGCTGTCGATCCGAGAGGGACAGCCGCTCTCGGAGCGACTTGGCATCTTCGAGGACCGAATCGACGACGCGACGATCTCCGCGATTTCGGTCTGTTCGAAAGAGCTGATCAAAAGCCAGGGCAGGGCGCGTTTCGGTCCAAGTCGGCGAGACGGCGGTACTCCACGAAATGTGCGAACTGTAAAGGAGTGGATGTCCATCCTGAAGACCAGGAATGGGACCTTCACAACCCAACACAAGCGAAGGGATACGGGTTCGATCTCCGATTTTTTGAGCTAATAGCTGATCGAAACTGACACCGGTACGAACTTCCGTCTTGGACATCGGTGCGCCGCTGAGCATGTTGCCGGTCTGCATGCAGTGGATGACACCGTTGTTGGCTTGCTCGTTCCACAGACCGCTAAGAAACACCAGCCGCTCTTTCCATGCTTCTAGCGGCTTCAGGCACGGTCCCAGTTCCATCGCGGCACCTTCGCCTTTGGCCCACCAATGCTGGGAATGGAACCCCATACCCGTGAAAGTGACCAGTGTACGAGTGGGAGGGGAATCGGTGCAGGCTGTTGTTGCGCCCGTGGCGAAGGATAACGATTCAAGCCACGGGAGCGCCATGGAAACGCCGATCCCTCGGAGCACCGTACGCCTTGAAGGTCGAGTGGAATTGGAAAGCATCAAACGGTTCCTGTCGCGGGTGATCGGTTACTGGGTGGACTCGGCATTCGCCACGGATCGCATGGAAAGAAATTGTTCGCTCTGAGCAATCACGAGCAAAGTGTCTGACCAACGTCCGCCATGGGTCATCGTACGAGTCACGTTTTCGACAAGTGCGCGGTCGGATGTCATCACAGCGCGTCCCAATGCGTATCCTGTAAGCTTGCGAGCAAGCGTTCGTAGCAGGTCCTCTCGCCGAGGTCCAGCAAAATAACCTCGCAGGCCATCGATACCATCGATCACAGTACCGTCCCGTAGCATACCTACGGTGTCACCGGGCTTGAGTTCACTCGCAGGCCGAAAGCGTCCGATGGCATCGAATCGTTCCATGGCCATACCATAGGGGTCGATACGAACATGGCATCCGGCGCACTTGGCATCCTGACGGTGCAGTTCGGTGATTTCGCGGACACTGAGACCTGCCGGTGGAGTCTCAGGAAGGGGAGGCACCTCGGGCGGGACTTTGGGAAGACGCTCCCCGAGCATCTGTACGATCCAAGCACCCCGCTTGATCGGGCTCGTCCGGGCGGCCGCGGATTGTTTTGCAATCACGGCGCCAAAACCAAGAAACCCACCACGCCCATATACGGATACATCTTCAACCCGTCGCCATTGCGATCCTTCCACTCCCGGAATGCCATAGTGCGAGGCGAGCACATCATTGATGACCACTGCATCTGCATCGATCACGTCCGCCACTGGTCGGTCATTCATTAACAAGTCGATAAAGAATTGTACCGGTTCCTCTGCGAGCGCATCCCGCAGGGCTGGCGTGAATTCGGGGAAGTGCTTGAGGCTGCGTCCGTGATTGTCGACGAAGTCGCGCACGCCGAGCCAACGTCCTCCAAACTCGGCCGCCATTCCTCGCACCCGATCGTCTTGCAGCATGCGACGCAGTTGCTGCTCCATGACATCTCTTTGGTGGAGACTAGTGGACTTCGCTCGCAATTCTTCGTCCGGAATCGAATCCCAAAGCAAGAAGCTCAGTCGCGTTGCGAGCTCATGGCCTGAGATTGCTTGCCAACCAGCACCCAGGGAGGGTTGTTCGACGCGATAGAGAAACCACGGCGACGATAGGACACGTGCCAGTGCCGCACGCAAGGCCGGATCGTGTTTCGCACCCTCCTCTCGATCGGCGTGGTAGGATGCAAGGATCGCATCCCGTTCGTTCGCTTCGAGCGGACGGCGCCATGCTCGCTCCGCGAAGGCGAACAACGATTCGAGATGGGAACGCTCCGCAGCAACCTGGGTTGCTAAAAAGTCGGACGCTTCCCGTTTGATTTGTTTTTGGAACTCTTGAATGTAGAAGAACATGATCCGTGCACCGTCGTTGGGCTTGCGGTAATACTGGACGAGCCCTTCGTATGCGGCAGGAGTGTGAAGCGCTTGCTCGCTGACAAATTCGAGTTCGCGCCAGAGACGATCGATTTCCTTCTTGCCATCTTCGTCGAGCATCAATCTTTGCAGCGCTTCATCCTCGCGACGATATAAGAAAATGCTCCCCTGAGCATCACGTGGAATGATCGGCTGGAAGAGCACCGCCGGCGGAAAGAGACGGCGGAATTCCTTCGCAGGCTCCGCTCTTTTCGACGCCATTCGCGGATGCAGGATCTGAGCGGCATGCGGATCGTCAACAGATGCGATGGCGACGGGCTCAGCCAAATTCCCACCGCCCCCCGTCGCGGCGATCAGAAATGCGCAAACGGAGGCTGTCTCAGGACTCGCTTCATCGAGCCTCACGTCCGCTCGTAGAAACCGCGGCAGTACCAACGAGTTCAAAACCGCCTCGGGCAAGCTCCGCAGATCGATGACAATCTCGGCACCCGCGGCAGTCACGAGGGCCGTATCAGGAACAGGCCGACCTTGCGGGTGTTTGCCAAAACGAAGCCCCGACGCCTGTTCGATCGCAGCCCGTAGCACAGGATGCTCCGAAAAAACAAGCGGTTCACCATCTCCTCCTTCTAACCGTAGTCGGTCCCAAATCACATAGGTTTCGGATTGTGCCGGCAATGCAATGATGCGGAAGAGTGGTTCGCGGGCCGCCCCCTGAACCCTTTCGACATCGACCACGCGGCGCAATTCTTCCCATGCACGAAATCCGTTGCCCACGGCGAGCGCAGCATTCTTGCCATACCTTCCTTCAAACAACTGATCTTGCATGGCTTGGATCTGTGCGAGAACCGGTATTGGGTCCGTGCTCGCTTCCCGCCACTTCGCTCTTACCATCGCCAGAACGTCGGGTGGCAGTCCAGGATCGAGTGGAGCCGAAGGGACGTTGCCTAGATCCAACAACGCTTTCCCTAGTTCGGCAGATGCAGCATGCGAAAGCTCGAACGACACTCCATCGCTTCCGGACGGGTGAACATCGGCAACGCGACCGCTAATGTGCAATTCGCCATCGAAGGGACTGGTCCAACTGACCGTTACGGGTCGATTCGGACCCGGATGTACAAAGAATGACCGAGCTGGTAGGGACGTCCAGACATTTACCGGATTGTCTGCGGAGTTTACGAATACCGAGGGTTCTGCCCCCAAGCTCCATGACTGGAGCTCGGGTCGCCCCCCGTTGTTGTCACGTCGATCGGTTAAGAAAACCGGCGTTGAAGTGGTTTCGAAAAAGCTCCAACTTGCGCCGCGTTGATCGTTCGATGGATTTCCCGTCAGCAGATGGGGGACGAGGTCGCGAACACTCCACGTACGTTGTTCGCCGTTGGCTTCCCGAATTATCCAGTCTACCAGCGTGCTGTCAGCTCCGTGGCTTTCGTTTGGGAAGACGGTTAGAACGAGCAGTTCACCTCGATGAACGGAAACGGATTGTTCAAAGGAAACGGAGCTACCCTCTGCCACCTTGGATGCCGCGAGTGTCCTTTTGGCCGTAGTCCATTGCGAATGGATCTTCTCTCGGGCCGACTTCAAAAGGGATTGGCGACGTGCGTTTTCGATCTCAAACTGATCGGCTTTTTCTCGCCACAGCCTGGTCAGTTCATCGACCTCTGGAGACGAGCCGGACGTACTGGTGAGCCCATTCCACAGCACCGAGAGATAGGTTGGGTTGAGCTTTTCTTCGGCCGCAATAGAAACGATCGCCGCAGGGCCTTCTCGGATGATTCGCTCACGGTGCTTCAACGTTGCCGCAAGATGTGCAGCCAGAGGTGGCTCGCCATGGGGGCCCGCGTAACGCGCGTGGAATTCCCGAAGGGGACGAAGCGATTCCTCCACCCAATCAGGCCGATCAGCGGAAGGTGAAAAGCGGAAACCTTGAGGGAGGAGGACAACTCTCGATGCGACATCGCGAGCGGTTTGATGATAGCGCTCGACCAGTTCTGGAGTGACGGGCATGGCGTCGCCAACGTTTGCGAAACCTTCCCCTCCCACACTATCCGCAGGAAACTCGCGAACCTGCGTCGGTCGCATGTCGACTCCGGTGAGATCGCGGATTGCGTTATCGTATTCGGTATTGCTCAAACGCCGCAGTGTAACGGGACCTGGATCGCCAGAACGTGCACTCGCTTCCGCATCCAACGCCGAACGGATCCAGTTCTGAAGCAACTCATGTTCGGCCTCCGTGGGCTGCGGGGCATCTTCGGGTGGCATGTCAGCTATACGGAGGCGTTCGGCAACGTCACCAAGCACTCGTGGCTTAGCAACGATATCCGCGGCGCTATCAAAGCTAGTGAGATCGAGATCGTTGTCCGTGGGCTTCTGTCCGTGGCAATCTCCACAGAGCTTGATCAATAGCGGCTGGATCTGCTTCCCGAAAGAGTCCCGTTGCGATTCCGTAAGCACCGCGGCCGCGTTGGGCAGCTGAGCGAATATGGTGGTAGTGAACAGAGAGCAATAAAGCGTGGCAGCAATGAGGATCGAAAGAGATTGCCAAGCGAAGACGACGAGTCGAGCGCGAATGTCGATGGACTCAACGAATGAGAAACGGACCTGCTCGATGGCATGATTGCAATTCTCCTCGCGATGCGCAGGTGGGAAGCAATGAATGGGGAGGCATTTCACGGTAACGGCGAGACTCTCGGTGGGAGCGTATGCGGTGGGAGGGGGACATCACAGTAGGCGCGATGAGGAGGAACACACCTTCGGTCGCTAGGTGGTTCTGGCCCCATAGGAACGACGAAGCAACGCCAACATGGATTGTAGGAGATGGGATCAAACGTCGGAGTTGGAAAGCTTTGGACAACGATACAAGGTTCGGGATGCAAATCCCAACGGGTCGAAGAGATAGGACTTGCGCGGAGCCCATGGCCCCCAACGCCCCTGCAAACAGTCTAACAACAAGTACGGGGACATGTGTGATAATAGCCCCCGAATTGAGATGGGATATTGCATCAGTGCACTCGAATCATTCGTGAATAGCCAGTGAAACGATGCAAAAATGTCCAGCGGAACGAGTCGAAGCTGGCGAGTGAAACGGTTCAAGGCTGTTCCGTAGAACTGCTCGAAGCTGGTCTCTCGCATTGTGCGAGGTTCGCTAGCGGAACTGTTAAACGCTTGTCTCTCGCACGGTGCGAGGTTGGCTAGTGGAAATTTTTGAAGAGGTAATGGCAGAGGCGGCACACATCCATCACGATGCGGTCAAACATCTCGATGGGAATGGAGCTGCCGTAAAGCCCGTACAACCCCTCCCGTAGAAGCTGCGTCCCGCCGCTTTCATGTCCTTCAAAATGTAGACGCGGCGTCCCGCCGCGTGCTCCCGCGTGCTGCCGGCACAGAAAAGCGGCAAGATGCCGCTTCTACAGTCATCGTGTGGAGGTTGGCTCTCCATAAAACACAGCCAACCAAACCGTTGGCTGGTCGGGCGTAGTCCATTCAACCCGATGCTTGTGATGCGCAGGGATGTTGATGTAATCGCCGGGCTTCAACTCTCTGATATCGCCTTCAATGGACAGTCTTGCAGCTCCTTGCAGTACAAGGACCCATTCGTGTTGGTCTTGGTCGTACCAAAAGTCTTCAGGTGAAGAATGACCATGCGAAACGATGCGTTCGACACGAAGCTTGTCCGTTTCGAGCAAAGTTGTGAAAAGCTCGTCCGGTAAGTTCGAGGGAAGATTGGTGAAGAGGTTTGCAGTCATGCTCCAATTCTCTGCTCGATGAAACAAGCCAGATTCTTGGCATCGTCGGTGCCGATCCTCAAAGTGCCTTTTTTCAAATGCAAAACGACGCAATCACGGCCCCATATGTTCCAAACCCAACCGCCACGGATACTCATGTGAATACCCCAACCGTCCAAGAGTAAAGTCTGACCGACTTCGACCTTTACGATGTCGGAATACTGCAAGGTCTTGCGAAACAATGGGACGGGACCAAAGCGGACTGAAAGCATGTCGCCTTGGTCCTCAACGGTCAAGTGATGGAACGAAGCGGCAACGACAAGCATTAGCAGGCCAATGGGAGGGAACAGCCAAGGAATCGGTGGCGCATCTTGGATGAATACACCCAAAACAAGGAACACGGCGGAAAGTGCGTAGAGCAATAAGCAGAGTGGGGCCTTCTGAGTGTGGCAGTAGGCTGGAATTGCTTGGTTACGGGTCATAAATTGGCTTTGATTTGCTGCGAGCCTCTTTGAATAGCTCTACGCACTTCTCATAAGGGGCTTTCGCTAGTTTCCCGCCACGCAATCCGTAGTACCCAATGTGTTCAGGCAAATCAGGGTTGTTGAGTTCTTGCGATTGAATCTCCCACCAAGACCATCGATCAACTCCCGATTTGCGAATCAGATTAATGGCCTTTTTCAGGCTGTCGCAGGTGTAGAAAAGCATCTCGTCAGCACGGCAATCTTCCGGCGTTCCCATGATCTCGTGATGTAGGACGAGGAATATTTTCATGGAGTGCCTCAGGAATTCTCTGGATCGCCCCATCATTCTTCAACCGAAGAGGGACCTCTCGCCTTAATGAATTTGCAATCGATCCGCCACCAAGACGGAGTACCGTCTTTTTGAAGTTGGGATAATCGAGTCACTCGAATTAGCTCATATTCCTCCAGTCAGGCAGCCCCTTCCTCATTTCTTTCGTCGCCTTCTTCGGATCGAAGTCTTCGGAATCGAACTTACCTCCAATCCATTCCAGCATGTCCTCGTGTTGATCATGTTTTGGACTGCAGATTGCTTCCAATAGCTCATCGTACCCCCAAACACCACCACAGTCTTCTGGTGGGCAGGCTCGTTCCCCCTCCAAGCATAGTGGGTATTTCAATTTCGGATCAGCGGCCGGGGTTCCCTCGAACAAGATCTCGTGTTCCCAGCCGTCCCCGAAATCGTATTTGTACTTGAAGCCGAAGCGTTTGCCAGTCTTAGGTAGGACTCGACTGAGATTGGTCTTCGTCGAATCAACGCACTCGAAGTCCTCGAACCCGTCATCCAGCAGTTCGGGATCACCATAGCGTTTCCCCTCGATGTCAAAACGGTGCAGATGGCTGTTGGTCCAGCCCATTGCCGTCTGGATATGTTCATGGAGTTTGTCGAGCGTGCATTCTTCGACTTGGATGCGTCGCCAAATCGGCGGATTCGTTCCGAGCAGTGTGATCTTGAACTGGTAAATGCATTTGGTCGGTTTTGACTTCTTAGCCTTGGAGTTCGTTGGAGCGGTGGGGATCCCTTGGCTTTGCAGACAATCCGTTAGCTTCTTCGCCATGAAAAGCAGTCTTAGCCGTTGAAGTGGCTCGCCTTCAAGGAGGGCATCAGCCACGGCCTTCAAGATGCTAACGATGTCGGCCACCGTGAATGTTCCAGTCTCGGACTTGAGTTTTCTGTTCAGCGTGGCAGTCATGCCAAGAAAGTCCGCAGCGGCAGTTCGTTCTGCCTCGTCCAGAGGAAAATCTACAATGGTCTTTTTCTTGATTTGAAGCTGACCCGCGGCGATCAGGGCCTCGGCTGCGAATTCGGCCAAGGCCACCGATTGATCGGTGAGGTCTGTGTTGGTTGGTTTCTTCTTTGCCACTAAGCTCTCCTTACCCACCAGAGTCGATCACGGTTGCTGTTCGACCTCTATAGGTCGTGTTACCGCCTATGAGGGAAGTTAGTTTAGGAACTTACGATTGAACGTCCCCAGTTCTGTTGGAGTATCTGCCTTCAAACGTCGGCGTTCGCTATCCGGTAGTTTTCCACACGAGATTCAATTCTACCGAAAATGGTTGATGTCCCGTTGAATGTCGTGACCTGCGATGAAACGGAAGCTGAACTGCATACAAAGTTTTGAGCCCTATGCAAAACGGGAGCCGGATTGCAAATATCAACCTATCGCCTGGGTAGCACTTGCAACGCTGCCCCAGACCTGTATGCTTATTGAGATTGCCTATCAACAAGAACCCGCAACGTTGCGACAAGTTCTGGCTCAAGTTTGTTGGGCAATCGCCAAGCCAGCCACTGTATGCCACGGGTCGAAAGACACCTTCTAGGCAACTTAGCCAGCCAGGTTCATAGGGGAGCTCCATTTGTAGTGAGCCTCCAAATCACACTAACCTGGAGTGGGAAAGATGAATTGCCGATCTGCGGGCTCACGTAAACTCAGCGGTTTCACCCTTGTCGAGCTGTTGGTGGTTATCGCCATCATTGGCATCTTAGTCGGGCTATTGCTGCCTGCGGTTCAAGCGGCTCGCGAAGCGGCTCGACGAGCTCAGTGCTTGAACAATATGAAACAGATCGCCCTCGGGATGATTCAGTTCGAGCATGTGAACAAGTACTTCCCCTATTCGAGAACGGGATCCCTTTGGCGCACTCTCCCCTACATCGAACAGAACACCTTGGCTGAGCTCTTTCTAGCAGCAAAACATCCGACTCAGCCTTTTGGATTCAATGGTCAGCTCACGGTGGGATGGAGTCCAGAAATGCGAACCGCATTCGGAGCTCGAATTCCAAGCTTTCAATGCCCGAGCGCACCTTCGGACCGCGTCTTCACGTTAACCGATTCCCTCGGCTCATTCACTGTTCAATCCGCCGACTACGTCACTCCTCGCATTCCTGCGGTACGTCCTGCGGGGCATCCGCTCTGGTATCAATCGGGAGAGCCGCAGATGAATTTCAATACCGCCATGAGTCCACCCGATTCGCGGAGCGTTGATCCTACGCGCCGCGGTGCGAAGGCCGCATCGATCTCGGATGGCTTCAGCAACACCCTGATGTACTACGAATGCGCTGGTTCCCCAACTCGATTTGTTCGCGGTAAAGCGAAGCCATCCGGTTCGGTCCAAATCGCTTGGGCCGGAGCAGGGGATGGTGTCAAGATGCGAGCTTACCGAGCGGACAACTTGGAGGGGCTCACATCTCCTACCAACAGTGGACTCGGTCCCAACGGTTCTCCCACGCCTCCTTCTGCTCCAACAGACTCAAGCCTTCCTTCCGCATGGGAAGCTGCGATCGACGATGGTACCTACAAGTTCCTCAATCACACCAACAGTTCGCAACCGTACAGCTTTCACACCGGTGGCGTCATGATCAGTCTGTGCGATGGATCGGCGCGACTTCTTTCCGAGAGCGTAGAACTTGCAACGTTCTTGAACTTGATGCTGAGAGACGACGGCCAAGTGCTAGGTGAGTTTGAGTAAAACAATATGGGAACCTCAGGCGACGCGCTAAGACCTAGATTTAACAGAAAGTCATTCCTTGCTAAGCAATTTATTGTTTGGCATTGGACCAGTAGCGGCATTTGCCTCGTCTCCATGCTCTTTTTTTCCATCACGGGAATCACCCTTAACCACGCTTCAAGCTTGTCGGGCAAGCCAAGTACAACCGAGAAGACTTGGTCGCTTCCACCTGAGCTTTACCAGACGATCGTCTCCAACGAGGGGGAGAATGAATACGAAGTTGCAGTGAGCGAGATACCCAGATCCATTCGTGAGTGGCTCCAGCGAGAGTGCGGAGTGCGGATTCGAGGTTCGCGAAGTGAGTGGTCACGCGAAGAGATCTACGTCAGCTTACCAAGGCCCGGCGGCGATTCTTGGCTATCGATTGATCGCGAAACGGGCACGGTCACCTATTCCCTCACTACCAATGGAATGGTCGCCTTCCTGAATGATCTCCATAAAGGGAGGAATACTGGCTCGGAATGGATATGGTTCATCGATTTGTTCTCGGTCGCTAGCATTGTTTTTAGCCTAACGGGGCTTGGGCTACTTTGGGTTCATGCCAAACGACGGCCATCGACATGGCCGATGGTCCTAGCTGGCGTGATACTGCCAATTCTCGTTGTCGTCCTTTTCGTACACTAAAAAACTCATGCATAAATCACTTCAGTTAATCATTCCAATCGTGGCAGTGGCTCGGATGGCATCGAGCTCCGGTGCAGCAGATTTGTCTCTAACCATCGAAGTCCCGAAGCTTGATGTTGGCCAATATCATCGTCCTTATGTTGCCAGCTGGATCGAGAATGCAGACGGTGAGCACGTTACCGATCTAGCTGTATGGTACGACATCGAGATGAAGAATGACCAAGGAGCAACATGGCTGAAGGATCTACGTCAATGGTGGCGTAAAAGTGGCCGGTCCGCGAAGCTTCCCATCGATGGTGTCACCGGACCAACTCGACCGGTAGGTCATCACAAAGTGGACATTCCAAGCTCAAAGCTCAAGCTCGCGGCCAGCCCTCGCAGCGAGTACAGCTTAGTCGTCGAAGCTGCCCGAGAAGTGGGTGGCCGAGAATTGTTACGAATCCCATTCACTTGGGATGGTACGCAGCGGGTGGAGAAATCCATTTCGGGCAAATCGGAGTTAGGAACGATCAAACTTGTCATTCAATCAACCAAGGAATAGTACGAATATGAAGATGCGATTTGTCTTGGCCCTGGCCTTTGCAGCCTTGAGTGCCCACCCCCTTTACGCCCACCGCTTTTGGATTGTGCCATCGAGCACCGTCCTTTCAGGTGAGAAACCATGGATTACGGTGGACGCCGCAATCTCGAACAGCTTGTTCTTTGCAGACCACGCCGCTCCAGCCTTAGAAATGTTCTCGGTCGTCGGTCCCGATGGCAAGCCGGTGCCACTTCAACATGGAAACAAAGGGAAATACCGAACGACCTTTGATTTAGAACTTCCCATCGAAGGGACTTATAAAATCGTGACGGCAAGAAGTTTTCTTTCTGCCAGTTGGGAAGAAAACGGCGAGACGAAGCGTTGGCGAGGAACCGAAGAGAGCTTCGCGTCTGACGGGGTCAAAGACAAGCCTAATGTTCAAGTGAGTCGAAACGCTTCACGAGTTGAGACGTTCGTCACAAGCGGTAAACCTGACTCCTCCGCATTGAAGCCAACTGGGCAAGGACTCGAATTGGCTCTCGTAAAATCGCATCCAAATGACTTGTTCTCGGGTGAGAAGGCACGATTTGTTCTACTTGCCGATGGTAAGCCTGCGACGGGAGTCGAAGTCACGTTGATCCGTGGAGATGATCGCTATCGCACCGAACCGGGTGAATACAAGACGACAACTTCCGAAGATGGGAGTTTCGAATTGGAGTTCGAGGAAGCTGGTCGTTATTGGCTTAACGCAAGCACTGCTGGAGAATCCGAAGAAGCTGCTGGCAGCAAGAGCAAATCTCGCTACTCGTACACAGCAACATTCGAAGTCCTACCGCAGTGATCAATCTTCCGATCGAGTCTGAGGCGATCTTGCAGCGACGAGTGTTACTACCAAAGGAAGTTACACTCCCTACAAGCGGATGGCCATGTGCAACGGATTGCGTTCATCAACTTTCGGGCAACGCTATGGGAACGCGATGGTGCGTTCAGTATGCAGCCCCTCCGTTGCACGACGCCCCGGTCGTTTACGGGCAAGTTGAAGAGGTTTTCGGTCGCATCGTGCAGCAGATGAGCCACTGGGAGCCAAGCTCCAATCTAAGTCGATTCAATCGAGCAAGCCCAGGGACTTGGCATGCAATCCCGCACGAATTCTTTCAAGTTCTCAAGAAGGCGATCCAAATATCGAGCCTAACGGATGGAGCTTATGACGTAACGATTGGACGCTGGATCCATGCCGAAGGGTTTGGAGCCAAGTCCGAGGATTTCGGTGCTCTCACGGAAATGGATCCGCAGAAAGCTGATTCAGTTAGCACGGACGGTAAGTTAGGAGGATGGGCACGATTGCAGTTGAATTCGCAAACCGAAAGCATCTTCCAGCCGGGAGGATTGGCACTGAATTTATCCTCGATTGCGAAAGGCTATGCGGTTGATCTAGCATCAGACTGCTTGATGTCCCTCGGGTTACTCCATCACGTCATCGAACTCGGCGGCGAATTACGAGGAGAGGGGGTGAAACCAAATGGTCAGCCCTGGTGGTGCCTGGTCGAAAACACGACCAATAGCGAGTCACTTCCACAGACCATTGTCGCTTTGAACAGACTTTCGGTCGCAACTTCGGGAGATTCGGTGCACCATCGAGCTAAGGAAGATGGATCTCGAATCAGTCATCTTCTCGACCCTCGGAGCAGCCAATCGGCTTCCGCTGAAGTGGTTGCTGTTTCGGTTTTCCTACCAAGCTGCATGGAGGCCGACGCTTGGGCAACAGCCTTGTACATACTTGGAGCGGAAGAAGGAATCCGTTCCGCGAATCGCCATCGAATCCCGGTACTGTATACCGTGAGGAACGGCGAAGGCTTCGGACAGATTGCATCGGAAGCACTCGAATCACTTGAGAGTGATTAGTCCCGCTCTTCTGAGCCCGTAGGGTTTTCGACCGACGAACCAAAAGGGGCTCCATAAAATACAGCTAGCCGAACCGTTGGTTCGTCAGGCGTAGTCCATTCAACTCGGTGTTTCTGATGCGCAGGTATGTTGAGGCAATCGCCGAGCTTTCATTCTCTGACTTCACCTTCCATCGTAAGCGGTCGATGTAAAGTTCGATGTCGTGATCATCGATGTATCGGGAGCTTCGCTGCTTGACTGTTTGGCCTTGAGGAGAACACTGGACTTTTGGCTGTTGGTTCAATTGGTGCTTGTTCGTCAATGACTTGTTCTAACCACCGCTTCGCTGGCAAGATAGCATCACGCAGCATCGGGTCGTGGAAGGCTTTCAATGCTGTCGCTATCTTGCTCACGTTCTATTTGTCGCTTTGCTCTTCTGTTGGTAGCCAAGATACAAGGCTAGAAGCCTCGTCTACAGTAGATGCGGCGTCCCGCCGCATTTGAGCATCCGCCGAAAGCGAATAACTACCCATCGGCAATCCATCTGGATTCGCTGCAATGTAGGCTCCAATTCTTTCCAGAGACTCTGCCGATCGAACAATATGATCGAATGACTCTTTATGCCAGAACGATCCTTGACGCCCCAATCTCTTATTAATTTCTTTGGCCGTAAACGACTTCCATGAATGCAGAATACCCGAGAGTTGGTGCTCTCCCATGGGCGTTACAATCCCATGCACATGATTGGGCATCACAACCCATTCTTTGAATAGGTACCGGTTTCCTGCGAAATGGAGCAGTCCGTCGACGACGATCTGTCGAAGGCCAGCGTCTTTGAGCAAACACTCGCCATACCCTGCGTCCAGCCAATCGTGCATTCGCTTCGGAAATAGTTTCCAGTACTCCTTCTTCTGTTTGGGAGAATGAGGTTCAGGGTTTTCACGCAACCAAACATCTCGCTCCGCCAACCACAATCGAAGCTTTTCTTGCGGGATACTATCGGCGGTTCGATACGTTACGAAATAAGTTACTCCATCCTGTCGCCAATGCGGAAGATTGCCATCGAGATACGCAATCGATTCGCTCGGGTGAAAGAATCCAATTTCGTCGCCATGGAGGGGGTGAAAGCGGCGGGACGCCGCTTCTACGAGCCCAATCAAGAGTTCGGAATCGACGTCAGGCATTTTGTCAATTGGATCATCCATCAATTCATGACCTTCCATTTTGGGTATCTGCTAAACGCACTTTAGGCGAAGATCTATCGGAGTGCTCCCCAAAATCGAGCTTACATGTTACGAGAGTCTATGCGTATACGCCACCGACGGCCGCCTGCAAATCGATAACAATCAAGTCGAGAGGCTCATGAAGCGAGTCGCGATTGGGCGCAAGAACTAGCTGTTCGTCGGAAGCATGCGAGCCGCGATACGCAATGCAAGCCTTATTAGTCTGGTTGCCATCGCGCAGCGTCAGGAGATTGACATTGGGATGCACTTGGAGAGTTTGATCACACACACATGCTCCGAGGCAGCGCGAGTGCGGAGGAGTTGCTGCCGGATCGCTGGAGGGCAGCGCATCCAGAGGCGGTGCGAACCTACCGCGAGCAAGAGCGTCGCGACAAGGCTGATAACGCAACTGCTCAAACTGCGAAGAGTCGAATGCGAAGACAGCTTCGCAAATCGAAGCAGGGAACAAAGCCCCCCTACCGTAGAAGCGGCGTCCCGCCGCTTAAATGCTTGACAACAAAGCGGCTAGAAGCCGCTTCTACGTAGAATTGCAAAAGTCCAGCATCTCTGCATACGAACGTAAAAAAACTAAGGTAAGCCAGCGGGTCTTAAACGCAGGCGACACCACCGGTCTTTCCCGAAGATTTTAGCCAGAGCCCGTCAAAATGGCTTGCAACCCGAACGGGATGCGGGAACTCTGTTGCAACCAAACCCGGGGAGGAACGAGGCTTACATGGGGCTAACCGCTGAAGTCCTTTCAGGACAATCCATCGCCATGTTGAATTCCCAATGCCGATTTGAACGCTTTCGGGCAGCGATGGGCAAGAAGCGTTGGGTAAGAAAACCGAACACCGAAGAGAGTAGTGAGTAGAAAGTAGACCGAGTGGACAAGGAGAAAGCAGATTCGGTAGGGAGGGAGGTCAAGAGAGTGGAGACCACTCCCTCTTCGATCCAACTTTCTACCGCTCAACTTTCTCCTGTCCACTCTCTATTCGCCTGTGGCGAATGGAGGCCGTTTCTTGGACTCGCAACGGCACCGAAAACCTATCCTGTTTTAGCTTGGACCACGCCTGCTGCGTGGGTTTTTGACCCACTCCGCAAAGATCTGGTTGCTACGCAAAAACTGGATTTGATCGCGACTCCAAGGACTAGCAACTCGGCGACGGACAAATATTTCGAACGATGTCTTTGAGACCGCGATGCGATATATTGAAACGTATGCAACCCATGGGAGGAGAACCGTCCGGCTGTAGCCGAGGACATCAATCGGCTGATCCAACAACGGATCAAGTCGGACCAGGATTGGGAGCGACAACCGGCGGTTGGCGTAACTACGACTGACTTCGATGCTGCTGAAATCGAGAAAATGATTCGGCAGTCCGTTGAAGCGGGACGGTTCGATTCGAGTGTGACCAATACAGAAGATGTGCTGCTGCGATTGAACCTCGTGATTGATGGTCGTCCCATTCAAGCAGCGGTCGTGGCTTTCGGCTCTCATCTTTTGCCTTGGTATCCGCAGTGCAGCTTGCGAGTAGCGAGATTTAAGGGCGTGACAAAGGACGAGGTACTCGATCAACGAAAAGTGTCGGGACATGCTTTTCTGTTACTGGATGAAGCGAGCAAGTTCCTGGGGAAGCAACTTCCGATCCGTGGCACGCTCCAAGAGGGGCAACTGCGTCGTCAAGACAAGCCGCTCTATCCCATTCTCGCTTTGCGTGAGGCATTGGTGAATGCCTTGTGCCATCGGGATTATTCCATTTCGGGAGGTGCCGTCAGCGTGGCACTGTTCGAGGATCGTCTGGAGATCGCCAGTACAGGTTCACTTCCGTCAGGAGTGAGCGTTGCGGACTTGAAACGGGACCATTTTTCGCAGCCTCGGAATCCGATGCTCGCAGATATTTTCTATCGCTGGGGTCTGATCGAACTTTGGGGAAGTGGAACCCAGCGTATCATTCGGTTGTGCGTTGAATCTGGTTGTCCCGAACCTCAATTTGAGGAACGTGCAGGCGAGTTTGTCGTGCGTTTCCTTGCGCCGAACTATGCTCCTTCCGTTCCCCCCGGTCTTGACCTTTCGGATCGTCAGGCCCGAATTCTAGCTCTTTTCCAATCGAACCCGGTGAGGAGCCTGCGTGAAATTCGAGAGTCAATTGATGCCAATCTCTCAGACAGCACTATTCGTGGTGAACTTAACCGCCTGCGAGAGTTCGGTTTAGTGGAGGCTGTCGGCGTCGGACGAGGGGCCTTCTGGCGAAGCATTCAGTGGCCTGCTTCGTGAGCGTTTTCGCAGTTGGAATGGCGCTTTTGGAACAAATGGCGCATGAAACAGACAAGAAAGACACAGCCCCGCAAGCAATGCGCACAATCAACAAAAGGCGCAACAATCAAGCAGAAAAGGCGTACCCTCGGCGGTAACTCATGACCAACGACTCCCAACAGATCGTCAACAAAGCCTGGAACTTCGCCCACGTTCTACGGGACGATGGCCTCTCGTACATGGCCTACACCGAGCAGATCACGTTTCTGCTCTTTCTCAAGATGGCCGATGAGCAGACAAAGCCGCCGTATAACAAGCCGCCCATCGTTCCTGCCAAGTTCAGTTGGGAAAGTCTGCTGAAGCGAGAAGGCGACGAACTCGAAGCCCACTACCGGCACATCCTCGAAGAACTCGGCAAGCAGCCAGGAATGCTGGGCGAAATCTTTAAGAAGGCCCGACCCGAAATCCAGAACCCGGCTACACTGCGGCGGTTGATCGTGGACCTGATTGACGTGGAGAAATGGTCTTCCATGCAGGCCGACGTGAAGGGGGACATCTACGAAGGGCTTCTCGCCAAGAGTGCCGCCGAAAGTCCCAAGGGGGCAGGCCAATACTTCACGCCTCGTGAACTCATCAAGGCCATCGTGGACTGCGTGCAGCCGACTGCCGACGATACTGTATGCGATCCAGCTTCAGGCACGGGCGGCTTTCTCTTGGCCGCTTACGACTACGTTGCCAAGCATCAAGGCAAGACTCTCGACAAAGATCAGAAGAAGCACCTGCGCACGAAGTTCGTGAAGGGATGGGAACTTGTTCCGAACACGGCCCGCCTCTGCATCATGAACCTCTATTTGCACGGCATCGACGCCGATCCTTGCCCGATCAAGTCGGGCGTGGACAGTCTTGCCAGCGATCCGGGCGAACGGTTCAGCGTGGACCTGACAAATCCACCGTTCGGGAAGAAAAGCAGCATCTCCATCGTCAACGACGCTGGTGATCTGGAGAAGGACGACACGGCCTACGAACGCCAGGACTTCTGGACGACGACTAAGAACAAGCAACTCAATTTCGTACAGCACATCAAGACGCTGCTCAAGGTGAATGGCCGCTGTGCTGTGGTCGTGCCGGATAACGTGCTGTTTGAGGGTGGAGCCGGAGAGACGGTGCGTCGCAATCTGATGAAGCAATGCGACGTGCATACGCTCTTGCGGCTCCCGACCGGCATCTTTTACGCCGGAGGTGTGAAGGCCAACGTGCTGTTCCTCGACGCCAAGCCAGCCCAAGAGAAGCCTTGGACGAAGACGCTGTGGGTCTACGACCTGCGGACCAACATGCACTTCACGCAAAAAACGAATCCACTTCAGCGTGCAGACCTGAACGAGTTCGTGGAATGCTACCGCCCCGCAAAGCGACACTTACGCAAGCCGACCTGGAGCGAGGCGAACCCCGAAGGCCGGTGGCGATCATTCGATTACGAGGACTTGATAAAGCGGGACAAAGTAAACCTCGACATCTTCTGGCTTCGTGACCAAAGCCTGGAAGATTCCGACGATCTCCCCACGCCTGATGTGCTGGCCCAAGAAATCGCTGATGACCTGCAAACCGCCTTGGAGCAGTTCACTGCGATAGCAGAGAAGGTGAAGGGGTAACAAATGAAGTCTGAATTTGCCGAGTATTACCGACCGTCCGAAGCTCAGTTCGATGCGATTTGGAAGGATGGCATCATCGCTTTCGACGCCAGCGCTCTTTTAAACCTGTACTTCTACTCGGAACCCACCGCACAAACTGTTCTTTCCGTGATGGGATTATTGAAAGATCGGATTTGGCTTCCACACCAAGCTGGCCTTGAATACCAACGCAATCGCGTGGTAGTGCTGGCGAAGGTCGCCAAAGGCTACTCCGAAGCCAAGAAGACGCTGCTCTCAATCCGTTCGCAGATTCATGCTCGCTCCCAGCCGCCATTCATCGAAGAAGATTTGGTGGAACGGTACGACTCGATCTCGGACGAGATCATCGCTGCCTTCGAGAAAGCAATTGCGACAGAAGTCGCTCGTTCCGATAGCGACAGTCTTCGAGATCAACTCGATGCTCTGTTTTCTGGTCGTGTCGGCAAGGCATTCACAGACAAAGAACTGGCAACGATTTTTAACGAGGGGAGAGAACGCTACAAGTCAAAAACGCCCCCAGGATACAAGGACGAGAAGGAGAAATCAGGAAACGACGCTTTTGGCGACCTCGTAATTTGGAAGGAACTGATTGAGAAATGCAAGGCCGAAAAGAAGCCCGCAATCCTCGTGACGGACGACGCCAAAGAAGACTGGTGGATGATTCATGAAAACCGAACGATTGGGCCGAGGCCCGAATTGCTCAGGGAGTTCCTTCAGGCGACAGGCCAACAATGTTATCTCTACAGTTCCGAGAGTTTTTTGCGGTACGCCGATCAGCATTTCACCGCACATATTGATCCAGCTTCACTACTGGAACTGCGTGACGCGAGCTTCCGAGATCGGCTGCTCACGTTCGAGCGTGGGTTTGAAGAAATCTCCTTGCCCTCCGACAACGAGATCGAAGAGGCATCGGCACGACTCGATGAACTGGATGAGGAGTCGGATGAGTATCTTGAAGCATTCGCACGTTACAGCCGCTTAGTTGGCAAGAAAACCGCTGACTCCTTTATGAACTCCATCTATCCGGGCCTTTCGCCCGGCGTAAAGAAGTTACGGTCTGAACTGACGACTGCAATTGGCGAACTGCTCAAAGCCTGTCGCTCGTGCAAGACTTGGGGAGATCGAGGCGAATACAAGCTGCCGAGTTGGTTGGAGTACGTCGAGGAAGAAATGATCCCTTACACGTCACTGCCCAAACTGCGGAAAATCAAGGAGAACCTTGAGGAACTGCTTCGCCGTCACCAAGAACTGTCAAATGAGTAGGACCGGCGAACTATGCGACGATCTGGTAGACGCCGTTTAACGAAGCAGTGCGGATGTCGCTCGTGCCTTAACCTCGTTACAGCAAACAACAAGAAACTTCGCAACCACGTTTAACACTAGGTGTCAGATGCAACTGTTTTCATCATCGACAGGCGGTAAATGGGTTCCGTTGGTGGAAAATACGCCTGAAGAAGCAAAGCAGGCAGAGCGAAATCGAGATACCCTCAAAAAGTCGTTACTTGAGACGCTTCGTGTCGAGAACTTGGTCGTTTTGACGGGACTCGGCACTTCGCTTTGCGTAATGGAAGGGGCAACTCGACTTGCACCGACAATGGCAGACCTTTGGGACGCTGCTCGAACGGCTACAGGCACGTCCGAATTCGACGCTTTACTTAGCACCGTCCGATATACAGCGACCGAACTTGATCCAGCATCTCCAGGGAATACACGAGTCAGAAAAGACATCGAATTACTACTGTCGCATTGCCAATTGGCACAAGCCTTCTCGCCTGCTGCGAACATTGCAACATTCATTCATGACACTGAGCAGTTGATCGTTCGCAAATGTGCTTTCGTAAAGGACGGCTTTACGCTTGGAACCCACGAAACCTTCCTTCGTCGTGTTGCTCGTCGCTCAACCCGTTCTCCACGCACTCGCCTTTTCACAACGAACTACGATTTGTGTTTCGAGCAAGCCGCCAGCAGCGCTGGCTTTATCGTTTTGGATGGATTTTCGCACACGCTGCCACAGCAATTCAATAGCACCTATTTTGCCTTTGATTTCGTTCGCAGAGACGACACGCTTAGTACTCCGGACTTTCTGCCAAATGTCTTTCAGCTATACAAGTTGCACGGTTCGGTTGATTGGGATCGACGTGGAGACGAAGTATTCCGCATGACTCAGCCAACAACTCCGGTTCTCATCTATCCCAGAGACTCAAAGTTCGAGTTGTCTTATGAACCACCATATTTGGAAATGATGGGCCGATTTCTAAGCTCACTACGACAACCGAAGACATCACTCCTTGTGATTGGTTTCGGATTTAACGACAAACACTTGACTCAGCCGATTTTGTCAGCCATCCGGTCGAATGTCGGCCTTCGTGTAACTGTTGTCGATCCCGCACTTGCCACATCGACTAATGATGCGGTCACTCGCTTCAGGGAAATGGTGAACCACGGCGATGCACGAATTTCTCTAGTCGCTGCGAAATTCGAGGAGTTTGTTCCGCTGCTACCTGATCTCGTTGCTGTAAGTGAAGAGGAACAACACGAAGCTCGTTTCGCAAGGAGGACGCAACGTGCCGACTAACAAATCTGAGCCACTCCATCCGTATGACCCGCACAGGTATATGGGTACGCTGTGTCAAGTAGGTCCACTTTCATCAAGAGTTAATCTGCCATATGCCAATCACAGCGGCGGGCGAGTACATCATGGGAATCGTGTTGCCTGCGGCGAGGTCGGCGAATTCGTCGTCATCGAATGTGACGAAATAGCCATTTTTGGCCGAATCCTCGATGTGCGATTGCCTGATCGAGAGCGACTCAGTGTTGAACCGGGTATTGGGGAAAAGCATGATGTTCATCCTATTGGTAGCATTCAACTTCTAGCGTCATTCAATCTGTCGGATGGCACTGTGCAGTCAGGTGTAACTCGGTATCCACGCCTCGGAAGCCGAGTGTACTCTGCACACCCAACGCTCGTGCATTGGCTTGTGCAGGATACCAAAGGCCGGAAGGCGAGTTCAGACGGCATATCTTTCCGATTCGCAAGCCTGCCGGATGCTGATGGAGCAGTTGTCGGGCTTTCGCCAGAACAGTTATTCGGGCGACATTGTGCGGTCTTGGGTGCTACAGGTGGAGGGAAAAGCTGGAGTGTCGCACGACTGATCGAAGAGTGCCTGTTGTATAGGTCAAAAGCAATCCTGCTCGATGCCACTGGCGAGTTTCACACGTTCGCAGATGAACGGGTTCAACATGCTTACTTCGGATGCAACAGCGGCCCAGAGTGCAAGGGAGATGAAGTTGTATTCCCTTACCATGATCTCACAGAAGGCGATCTGTTTGCGATTTTTCGACCTAGCGGCCAATCTCAGGGGCCAAAACTACGGGCTGCAATGAAGAGCTTAAAATTGGCGAAAGCGGTTCCGGCTCTTGCCCCCAATGGATTCTTGGTGAAAGCTGATCAAGCCAAACAGCCGATTGAAGCTGCTTATCGAGACAACGTCGCTAAGGTCGAATCATCGTCAGCCGACTTTGACTTGGCCTTACTTGCTCGGCAAATCGAGCAGGAATGTGTCCTCCCGTCTGCCGACTACGGAAAGCGTCCTCAAGCCTGGGGATCACTGAATGGGACCGATTACGGCTGGTGTGTTTCGCTAGTTTACCGCATTGAAGACATGCTTCAGGCGAGAGAAATGGCCTGCATTTTCAAGCCAGGCGTGACGACACCGCTGAAGGCGGTGGTTGACCGTTTCTTGAATGACGACAGCAAGCGAGTCCTTCGTATTTCACTTCAGAATATCCCGTTTGCTGGTAATGCTAGAGAGATCGTTGCAAACGCAATAGGTCGCCATCTCTTAGGACTCGCTCGAAATGGGAGCTTCCGCAGCCGACCACTCCTTATGTTTCTTGACGAAGCGCACCAATTTCTCGACAAACTTCTTGGTGACGAAACCTCTCGATATTGCCTTGATGCCTTCGGGCTTATTGCGAAAGAAGGTCGAAAATACGGTTTGACAATTTGTCTCTCTACTCAGCGGCCCAGAGACATTCCAGAAGATGTTCTCAGTCAAATGGGGACACTCATCGTCCATCGCATGATTAACGACCGAGATAGAGAGGTTGTCGAACGAGCATCGGGAGACATCGATCGATCCGCTGCTGCATTTCTACCAACTCTCGGTCCTGGCGAAGCTGTAATCATCGGCGTAGACATTCCGGTTCCGCTGGCCGTTCAAATTGATCGTCCAAATGCAGAGCCGGAATCAAAAGGGCCAAATTATCAGGAGCATTGGGCAGTTGAGCGGCTTGAATAACGAAGGAGTTGGACAATGGCGAAGAAACCCAAACTACCCAACCCCTTCGCTGGCCGCTGGCGCATCGTCTCAATGAGTGCCTGGGACCAGGAATTCATCGACGAGGAAGAAGAGGGCTATTTCGAGTTCGACCAAAAGAACAACGGTCAGTTCCACTTCGGCTACTTTCACGGCCAGATGGATTGCCGCCTGACGACACGGGACGGTGAAGCCGCCGTTGAATGGACCTGGGATGGCAACGACGAGATGGACCCGGCCCAGGGGCGAGGTTGGGCCATCGTAAAGGACGACGAACTCCACGGTATGATCTTCTTCCACAACGGCGTCGATTCAGAGTTCGTAGCGACGAAGGCTGAGAGCCGGAAGAAGTCGAAGAAATAACCACCAACATGCAGATGTTTGGCTACGCCCAAGATTCCAACTCCCCTAACCTCGGCTCAATACGTTGTGCGATGGTACGACAGCCTGGGTCCGCAACGGTTCAATCATCGCTACAAGTGGCCTCGGCCTGAATGTCGAGTGCTTCGTTCCGAATACATCGTTACTTTTGGATTCACCCTGACGAGGGCTGACAGATGATGACCACATACCCCGCTAGCTACAAGGATAAGTTCGGTGAAGAAAGCACAACGATTTTGAACGACGGCGATTCGATAACGATGATGGTCCGTGGCGTTCGATTCAAAGGGAACGATTTCGACAGTTTCGAGCCACAGGATGCGACTGATCCGGCTCAGTTGTCGTCTTTCACTTTTTGCACGGGCGCCTTTGCTTCTGCGTTACCACCCTCCGGAGGCGACGCGGTAGTCCAGTTACAACGAAGCCGATCGGTCCTGGCAAAATCGCTGAGACAGACCAGGTAGACACGTACCCCCAAAGCAAATCCGCCCAACAACATCCCGGACAGCGTGCCAGGGAAAAGACGGGGATGCAATCACTAGAGAGTAGTGAGTAGAAAAGTGACCGAGTGGACAAGGAGAAAGCAGATTCGGTAGCTGGGGGAGGTCAAGAGAGTGGAGACCACTCCCTCTTCGATCCAACTTTCTACCGCTCAACTTTCTCCTGTCCACTCTCTATTCGCCTGTGGCGAATGGAGGCGGTTTCCTGGACTCGCAACGGGGCCGAAATCTGATGGTGTTTTGGCTCGGACAACCCCTCCTGAGTGGGCTCTTGACCCACTCCGTGAAGATCTGGCTGCTGCGTAAAACCTGGATTTGATCGCGACTCGAATGATTAGCAACTCAATGACGGATAAAAATTTCAGACTCGGTCATTGAGACTGCAATGCGATATAACGAAACGGTGGCAACCTATGGGAGGAGAACATCCCAATGAATATCGAAGGGAGAATAAGCTGGCCTGGATTTCTGCTCTCGATTATTCCGTCGTCAATTTTTCTGATCGGCTCGCTCATCACTAGTGTATGGTCGCTTAACGCAAACTTTCGAGCCAACCTTGTGGTTGCTGGCTTTTCTCTGCTAACGGGATCCGCCAATGCATTGTGGATTTTGTTATCACTGGCGACTATCGTCACTTCTTTTCGGCTGAAGGACGGCGAACTGACTTTTGGACGACTGGGACGCCGAACGCGAACTGTACCGCTTACCGATGTCGTTTCAACCAGTCTTCCAACGCCGCAGAAGCAGCGTCTGAAAGCTTGGAACGGTGCAACGGTTTGGCTCCGCGGTGGATACACCTTGTTCCTGTCGTTTAGTGTCCTAGATAACGCTCGCGTGCTAGCGACTTTTTTGAGTGAATTGCCTGTACGAAGCAATGACAACATAGAAGGCTCCCTCGTACGCAGTGCTGTGGCAAGCACGATGGTTGCACAAGCATTGGTCACGTGCCTGCTAATCGCGATCGGCACGGTAGCATTACTAATATTGGGCGTAGCGTTTCATCCAAATCCAGGTGTTGGAGATCGCAGGCTATTCCTTGCGCTTGGTTGCGTACTCTTGTCGCTTTGCGCGATTGGCTTTTACTTCGGCGTATTGCGGTACTGGATCGGATGCGTGCGATGGTACCGATTGGATGGACGGGTTTTGCATTACCGAACGGTTCTTTCATCAAGTATCAGCCAACGCTTTGTTGACGAGTTGGATTCAGTTGCTTCACATCGTCCCACTTCCCAACAAGCGGAGGCAGGCAGCTGGCGGCTATTGCGATTTCGAGATGGCGAGCAACTCAAGCTGCATGTCGGGATACTTCAGAACGCTTCGACTCTTTACGAAGAACTCAAAGCTCTCAAGACGAGAAACAGAATCGCCAAGGGCCGTCGACCTTCGTCGATCTTTGGTTCTGACCATCCAATGTGGCAAGCGATTCAACCTCATCTTGAGGAAGGTGAACAGGTGTGGTGGATTGGCCGTCCGGTGTACAAGAAGCTTTGGAACGAAATGGCCGCGGAAGTCGTGTTTGGACTCATCCCAGGAACGATCGGACTCCTCGCGGTGATCGCCGGCACGACGGTCTTCGCGCGTAGAATGGATGCTTCATTGACGCTTCTCGTTGTAGGTGCCTTCTTTACCTTGATTGGATTCTGGTGCGTTTCCGCTCCCTATCGGTACCGACGAATGCTTCAAGACACGGTTTATGCCGTGACCTCTCGAAGGGCGTTGGTAATCGCCGGATTCACCTGGGGACCACAGGTCGCCGTCGATAAGACGACCGACAGAATTCAGTCGATCACGGCCGATAAAGCCATGTATTACGAAGTTGTCGGGCGAGGGCGAGACGTTGTTTTCGGCGGTGAATGGCGAAAAGGGAGGAAGGGGAGGAATTATTGGGGGCACCACGGTTTTCTGGCCGTGGATGACCGTCAAGGTGCAGAAGCCGCTCTCCAGTGTTTGTTGTCAAGCGATGAGACAGGCTGTTGATGCCAACATGCTTACCGTTACTTAATCCCAGCTTCGCGAATCAGGGAGTTTACTCATGTTTTTGCCGAGGTTGTCCGTCCAATCAAGCATTGAGCCCTGACAGGCCATGCGCCATGCCTAGCCATCCACTGCGAGGTCAAGGATTGGGGACATGGCTATCCATGCGGCTGCAAATAGGTCGACCGCTTCATCAGATCGGATTCTTTTGCATGAGTAAGGGAAGTGGACTTCGAAGCCGAGTTGAATATTGGACCTTTTGTTTACGAGCAACGAGTAGATTGCCTCAACCCATTCTGGCTGGTACTTAATGGTCGATGCCCCGTTTCCCTGAATTGCTGTTCTCAAATCGGCATCCATTCTCCCATCAACTTCAGGATCCGATCTTTGGCTATAATAGTGGCGCTGTGTCGCGTAGAGCATAGGTTTTGCGTTGGGTGACTTTTTGAGCACCGGCCGAAGACCGGATTCGATTGCACGAACGACTTCTAGGAACCCATCGATACCCAGCCCCACTAGTTTGGTACGAAATCCTCCTCTAACACCGTTTGGAATGGTGATGGCGGCGACGGCATGCCGTCGATTGATGCTGATCGTTAGGTGAGGGAAAGCCGTGAACTGCTCTACACCTCGTGCGGCGACTAATGGCAAGAAATCCCAAACGCTATCCGTGTCTTGGCTTGTTATGCCATGACGTCTTTTTCCGTCGGGATCAACTCCAATCTTATGAAGATCTTTTCTGCTCTGGAGTAAATCGCCCAGAAGGCGAATCAATCGTTTCGCTTCACGGTACGAGTACGGGTTCTTATCATCGAAACGCAGGCCGTCAAACACTGTAATGGTCCCTCGTATCTGGTAATTGCGTGCAAGCATCTTTTGTTCGAATGGTCGCATGTAGTCAACAAGCTGGATCGCCCAAAACGAATCGGTCACTCTTTGGTTAAACCAAGAGTAAACTTCACGCCAAGACCTAACGACCGTTTTCGGAGGTAACTCATTTTCAAGTTCGTCCACCGTAAGCACTACGATCCACGGTGAATCGTAGCCATTCCGCTGTGCTGTTTTGCGATGACGCTCGAGTTGGCCCATCGTTACTTTGGCTTGCACCTTGCATTCAAATAACACCACCCAGTTGTCGTCATCAAAGATTGCTAGATCCGGCAAACCTTTTTGATGCTCCTCATCCACATCTTCCAATTGGACGCCAGGAACTTGCTGCTGTGATATTGCCAAGAGGCTAGCTTTGGGAATTTCAGAGATTCCAAGCCACTTTAAAAAGTCTACAAGCAGCTTCGGGGACTGCCCAAGCACCGTCGCAAGTGCGTGAGTCAGTCTGTTCTCCGGTTGTTCGTATTGGTCAAAAATGTTTCGCAACGGAAGGTCACTTTTCAAAAACGTCATGTCGATAGGGTAAGCCCCATCTAAGATCCAAGGCCTTATCCCTCTTTCACCTAGGTTATCCTCTGATTCCCCAACGAGCCTATTGAGCTTTCAACCAACTAAGCGTAACTGACTGTCCCATCGTCGAATCGAACACGATCTGTGATAGGAGAAACGCATGAACAATTGGTGGGAAGTACCTGATGATCTTTCGGATAAGGACACGGGGCATATCAAAGCGGTCGCTTATTATCGACACTCGGCACAAGACCGACAAGAGAATTCCATTCCGATCCAACAAGACCAGGTCCGCGATTGGGCAAAGAACCATGGTGTTGAGATCATCGAAGAGTTTGCTGACCACGGTCGCTCGGGCCTGACCTCTGAAGGCCGACCTGCGTTCACAGACATGATGGAGAACTGGGTAAAGAAAAGAAATGACTTCCAGTACATACTCTGCCTCGATGTGAGTCGCTGGGGGAGATTCCAAGACATCGATCTATCCGCCCAGTTTAGCGCTGAATGCAAGAAGGCAGGCAAGCAGGTCATCTATACGACGATCGGTAAACCGAGAGAGGACGATCCGCTCTATCCCGTCTACGTCCAATTCGAGCGATTCCGCGCTGCCCAGTACAGCAAAGAGCTGAGCGACAAAGTCTGGCGAGGGTGCGTCAAGATTTCGGAACAAGGGTATTGGGCGGGCGGACCACCTCCATATGGACTCGACAGACTTCTCCTCGACGAATCCAAACATCCGTTACACCCTCTCGCTCCCGGCCAACGCAAAAGCATCCAAAATCAGCGGGTTACTCTTACACCTTCGGCGTCAGACGAGGCACGTATCGTCGCCCGTATCTTTGACGACTTTGTCAACCAAGGCCACTCCGAACGTCAGATTGCTAAAGCGCTAAATCGGGAAGGAATCCTCTCGCCAGGAGGAATGGGATGGAGCAAATCATCTGTTAAAAGCATCCTGCAAAACGAGAAATACGTTGGGACGATCGTCTACAACCGAACAACGCAAAAGCTGAAAACTCCCAGGCGAGAAAACCCAGAAGAGAAATGGGTCAGGACCCCTGGCGCGTTCGATGGAATCATCGAGTCCGAACTCTTCTTGAAAGCGCAAGAAATCTTCCAGCGCCGTCGAGACAAATACGAGTCCGAGAACATGCTCGCGGGGCTGCAAAAGGTCTTCGAAAACAATGATTTCCTACGCCCGAGTTTGATGCGAGCAGCCGAACTCCCATCCGCAGCCTGTTATGGCCAGAAGTTTGGATCTTTGGATTTTGCCTTCCAACAGCTGTTTACCCCTCTCAGAAACGAAGCTCGACGCGATGTAGAGGCAAAGCTTCAAACAGTACTTGGTGAAGTTCTTTCCTACGCTGACTTCCTGGTTCTTGATCGAAAGCTCACTCTTTCGCTTCAGCCGGTTGTTCCCACTCCGCACGGATACGCGGCTTATTGGCCGCTACGACGCGATTCACGTGCCGTAATCGACCTGACGCTTGGTGTCCTACTTGCCGAGCCGGCGCAGCTACGAATCCTCGGATACATCGCACTGCCCAAGTGGATTCAGACCGATCGATCCTTCCGGGTGTTTTGCTCTTCACAGAACATCGAGCTTCTGGGGCATCGCAACCTAGACTTTTTAACCAACCTAGTCCAATGAGGTGATTATGGAACCAGAATCAAACATCATGTCCTTTAGCGACCGTCGTTACGAGGAGGTCCCCATTGAATTGATCAAGGTCATCAATTCGCGTGATCGAGACAACGATCAGTTCAAGATGAACGTAAGCAGCATCAGCGAACTTGGATTGATGAAGCCGATTCGAGTCAACGACAAGTTCCTTGAGAAAACAGGTTTCTACGAACTGATTTGCGGCGAAGGTCGTCTGCTTGCCCACAAGGAACTCGGGAAAACGCGTGTGCTCGCCGAGGTTGTTACCTGCACACGGAAAGAAGCCTACCTTCAATCGCTCGTAGAGAACATTGCCAGGACCAAACCGGGGACGATGGACTTCGCTCGCGAACTCAAGAGACTGCGAGACGAAGGATGGGAGTACGCAAAAATCGCCAAGGTTGCATGCAAGACAGCAGAGTACATTCGGCAATACATCCGACTGATTGAGCAGGGTGAAGAAAGACTGATTCTCGGTGTCGAGCAAGGGGTGTTCCCGATCACATTTGCGTTGCAGGTGACCAATTCTGACAACTCGCAACTTCAGCATCTGCTGATGGATGCATTTGATCAAGGGATTGTCACAACAGCGAATTTTGCGCATGCGAGAAAGATCATTACGCAGTATGCCAGCAGCGGCAAAAAACGTGCTGCATCGAAAAAAGACTACACGGTCGATCAGCTGAAACAGGACATCGCAGACGCGACCAAGCAGAAGACAAACTACGTCAAGCAGGCCGAACACAAAGAGAATCGATTCCTCACGCTCCTCACCGGGATCAACGCGATCTGGCGAGACGAGGAATTTCGACGAGTTCTAACGGAGGAAGGGTTGGATCAACGTCCTGATCTTATGGGTGACTTCAAGTATGAACAGCAATAGAAACGAGAGGATTACGAATGCCGCCGAACGATACGCTAGTTAAAGGTCTCGACTTGCCAATTGTGCGTCTAAAGCCAAGAGTTTCTCGCGAGATTTCAAATCGCGAGTTTCAAAGAATCGCAGCAAGTATTCGGTCGGTTGGCCTGATCGAGCCGCTCATCGTGTTTCCAGAGAATGGCGACTATGTGATTCTGGATGGTTACCAACGATACAAGATACTGCTCGAAATGGGAATCGAGCGGGTTCCCTGCCTCATCTGGAACGAGCGTGAGGCATTCACTGGCAACCGAATGGTGAATCGTCTCAGTCACTCCCAGGAGATGCGGATGCTTCGACAATCGCTGGAGGAACTGGACGAAAAGACGATTGCCGCCGCATTTGGTATCAATAGCATCGGGCACAGGCTGAACCAATCACTTTTGAAGCAGCTACACCCTGCGGTTGCTAGAGCCTTTGAGACAGGCAAGGTACCGAAGAATGTGGCAAGGGAATTGAGATATGTAAAACCCGAGAGGCAGATAGAAATCCTTGAGCTGATGGAATCATGCAACGACTTCAGCGTTCCGTTCGTTCGAGGGCTCATTCTCAAAACCCCTGTAACAAAACGGGCCAAGCTTCCTGCTAACGGCTTTTCACCATGGGAGAAGTCTGAGAAGAAGAACGACGATCTCCTTAAACGCCTACAAGAGGTCGAAGAAAAGCAAGAGTTCTACGCTGGACTGTACCGCCAGTACTCTTACAACCTTTTGAAGCTGATCATCTACGTTCGGTCGCTAATGGCGAATGAACGAGTGCATGCAAAGCTTGCCGAACAATATGCCGGGCTGCTAACAGGCTTCCGAGAAATTGTCGAAGGAAGCGAGGGTTAGTACACATGAACTCAATCGATGCGCAAAGGAAACAGGTGATTCGGAAGATCCTGGAAATGGAAAGCCTACATCAAACACTAACCGAAGAATCCGTTAGTCGATTGCACCAAAACTTGTTTGAGGAAGCTTGCTTGCTGTTCGGAACATGGGCAATAGCTCTCGATTATTCCGGAGTGCGATTACGACCGGAATGCAGCAAGGCACTAGCACCCAGGGCTGTGATCAAAAAGATACGCAGCCATGTGGGGAGACTCTATTCCGTCAAGGCGGTGAACGTTCGTCGGACTAACTTCAAGCTCTATAAGGCCGCAATCGACTCTTTTGGTTCTTGGAAAAAGGCCTTGCGAGCAGCCGGCGTCGACACCGCTCGTCTTTACTATGGATCTACCAGTCCAAAATTGAATGATGAACAGATATTCCAACTGCTGCGTGATCGGTATCAGCAGGGGAAGTCCATGCGTTTTATTGACTTCGCCTGCGAGAACATGGCGGCCGCGAGGCTTTTGGAATTGCGGTTTAAGAGCTGGAAGAAGGCCTTGCAATTGGCAGGCCTTACGGATTCGATCGATTCGATCCAAGAGCAGGTTTAATCGCAACATATTGATTCCTTCCACCCGTTTTGAAGCACAATATCATGTCCACATCTAAGCGCGATGTGCCACGAACATACCGACCGAGTGCGGATGATTCGGATCGATGTTGAAGATGTGCGTTTGTCCCAGAAAGCCAGCAAGAAGGAGATTGTCTTTGCGGCTGTGCCACTCGCCACGGATCCATCCGATCCGTTCCATGAGACCTAAGGCTGCGAATTCGGAGATGATCAAGTACTCGGCTCCCTCGCAGTCCAGTTTGAGTAGGTCGATCTCGTCGATGCCGACATCGCCAAGCTTTTTCCAGAGATCTTTCGGCGAGATGCAATCAACCTGCAACCCGAAATCGGAATGTCTCGGCTCAATAGATTCCCAGACTTTGGGAACGTACTCGCTCACGCGACTATGCGAAACGGGGGACGAGAGAATACAGCGACCGCTTTCGGGCGCGACTGCGGCGTTGATGAGAGTCAGATTCTCTCTGGGGATATGCGCCGTGTTTCGAACCAAGAGTTCGAAACTCTCTGGATGGGGCTCGACGGCGATGATCCTAGAGTCGGGCCAATAATGATGACACAGGACGGTGAAGCTACCCACATGTGCACCGATATCCAAGATGGTTCGTACCGGATGGGATCGGAGCACATCGACTTGGTATTCATCGTTGGAACACGGCGTTAGCGAACTGAGCACTCGCGGGTTCGATGAAGAAGTTTCGACCATAGACTTGGTAGCAAGCAGGGAACGACATGAAAGTTACTCTCCGAAGTTAGGCATCAAGAAATACCAGTTCGATCGACATTCGCTCGTATTCGAGCCATTGCCCCGTCCACGTTTGTGGGTCTCGCTGCCGGAGATGACAGGTCGGTCGATCCACTCGAGAAAGCGTGAGAACCATGTCGCTATCGACTTGATTGATGTGCCAGCAACGTTCGCATTCGGCAGCACCTTCACCGATCATTCGGTCGCCATCGAACTGCAAAACCCGTTCGTCGTAGCCTACCCGCCTATAGACCGCCTGCTTGCCTTGGATGGATTCGATGAGGGCTTGTTCATTCGGAGTGGGCTGTTCATTTCTCCAGAGAACACCGCTCCACTTTGAAGCGAGCGATTGGACTAAGTCGAAACAGAACGATTCGTTAGCCAACGAATCGTTAAAGCGATTGCCTCCGAAACGCCATTTGTCCTGGCAGCGATGCTGGAAGAGGATCTGGCCGCGGAAGTCGTATTGAACAATGGTGTGGACATTCCATCCAGGGCCGGCGCTCGGCATCGCATATTCCGAATCCAATCGTCTCCAACCGAGGTGGAAACACTCCTTGTCACCATAGACATGTTGGAACGTGAAGTCGGAATGTTCTGCGTAGAACAGGGACAACCGAAGCTCGCGATCGCAGCGACGTTTATCGATGAGGTATTGTCCGGATTCGAATGCGCGTTCATGCTCTGCTACTTCCGGTTCGGCCATGTCGGGCATCCCGAAGATGCGCCATACTCCGGGCTTGAGAGTCCAGCACGCGTAGTCGGGCCAGAACACCGCGCCATACCGTTTGTACTCGTCGCACTCGAACAAGTAGGTTGATCGCACACGACCCCATTGTCGGCGTCGAGGAAGAGCACTTGGGCAAACGGTGAATGGAGCGTCGCAAAGAGTTTCAATTCCCAGCCGCATAGGATCCGGCAGGGGTGCTCCTTTTCGATTTTTCGTGCGTCGACGCATTCGACGCCGAGGGGTTCGAGCAGTCGCTTCATGTAGGGATCCATTTCACCATCCCCCAAGTACCACAGCTGGATCGGAAGCGTGCATCCGAAATGGCGGAGGAGATTGACGTTCACCCACACGCTTGGAAAGTACTTAAGTCCTCCCCCTGCGATGACGATGCCGCGATCTTGGGAGTAAGTCGCGCGACTGGGTTTGACGTTGTCGATGAACTGATCAACCAAGCGCTGGTGGGCTTCGATGGTGTTATCCCAGGTTCCCCATCCATTGGGCCAAGGCCCTGGGGGGCACTGTGCAATCAGTTCGATCATCGCATTGGGAGTCATCGCAGGATTGGCGTCCATGCAACTTGCCATCATTCACCTACCTCCAAGTCAGAACCGTTATCGTCGGTGGTCACCGCAGCATCATAACGTGCACGCACGATGCGACTCGCGCTCAGCTTGTGCCCGCGCACGGATCTGGGTGACCACCAATTGGAAATCCAGGACAACACGGTTACTCGGCCCCCGGTGGAACAATCTTGTTGAAGACCAAGCCACGACGCTTCGACTTCGTGGCATCTTTCGAGGCTAGAAAGCGAGCTGCTTCGATTTGATCAGTCAGCTTGTGCTGCTCAACACTGCCGGCGTCGCCAGAGGCTTTCGCTGGTCCTTCCGCATTGGTGCGAATGGAATCTTCGATTAAGTCCGCCATCAGTTACTCCAGTATTGAGAGCAAAGCGCCCCTTCTATTTGGAGACCTACCCGGTGAGCTGATGTGATGACGAAAGAAAAGAGAGAATCAAACGTGTTGTGCTACATCTAGCATTTTCGAGGTTGTGTCGGCGCGGATTCATAGGTGACGATCCGCCTGAAGCAATGCCGACACTGTTTGCGCCGGCGGATTCGGCCATCACGAAGCGGTTCGGTGTGTGTGGTGTAGAAGTGATGGCAACCGCATTGGGGACAGACGATTCCTAACGGGCTTTTCTGGTCCTTGGGACTTGTCATACTGATCCCTGCAAAACGCCATGACTGGATGAAAATCCGAGATTCGTCAAGTTTCTTTATCTTGACCATATACCGTATCCGATATACGCTTAGGAAGAAATGCAGGGAGCTCGGGCACAATGGCCAAGGCAAGGGGTCGCAACGATGATGAAGCAACTGAGAAGGTTCTGGTTTGGCTTAGCGGTGAGGTTAAAACGCCACCGTTCACACCTGAGGGAAGGCAAGAAGCAGGAATGCTCCTTCGATCTCTGCAAAATGGCGTTCAATTGAACATGCCACAGTCGGAGTCGTTGCCCATCGTTGGTCCAAGATGCGGAGCGCTTCGGGTTCGGGATGCAGACCATAGTTGGCGAATCATGTATCGGGTCGATTCCGATGCGATTTTGATCCTCGAAGTGTATTCTAAGAAAACACCCAAAATACCGAATGAGGTAATCGAGCGATGCCAAAAGCGATTGAGGCTTTACGATGAAGCCGTAAAAGCTGCTAAAAGAAGAAGTAGTCCAAAGCAAAAGGTGATTTGATGGATGCAAAAAAGCGTAAGGCGATTGAGGCAGCAGGCTGGAAAGTTGGCGATGCTGCGGATTTCCTCGAGATGAGCGTTGAAGAACGACAACTTCTGGATACTCGCATAGCGCTTGCTCGGGCAATTCGCTTGCAACGCGAGTCGGTTAAAATGTCGCAGAAGGAACTTGGTGCCAAGATGAAAACGAGCCAGCCCCGTGTAGCAAAGATTGAACGGGCTGCACCTGATGTATCGTTGGATCAGTTGGTGCGTGCTCTCGCAGCTGCAGGAGGAAAAATCGTTGTTAGTTCGAACGGAGGCAAAGTTTCGAAGGGAAAGCGTGCTGCGAAAAGCACAGGTAGCGTTGTCTTGAAGGTGAAGGCAACGAATTAGATGTATCGGATGGTTTAGCGATTCGTTCTGAAAGTCAAGTTTCATCGGCCACGTCTCCTTTGCAACTCCGCGAAGCTCACCCGACCTTGCTTCTTGGCGATCGTATTCCCTGCGTCAGGTAAAGAGACGCCTTGCATTGATGCTGCAACTGCACATCCGACAACGCAATCGAACCAATGGTTGTCACCTCGCTCGGGTCTTTGCTTCCATTCGTCGACAATCCGACCGCGACCTTCCGTTCGAACGTGATACTCAGCTGACAAATGTTCGGCCAAGAGCCGATGGGTGTCCGGTGTGTCCCCAAAGAGCGATAGGCAACCGCGATCTCCCATCGCGACCGCCAAACGAGCATGGACAAATGTCTTCCAGAAGTTGGTGTCGTAGACAACGTGTCGAACCACCCGCTTGCCATGGACGTTCGGAATTCGCCAGTTGTGGCCGACACGATCCCCAGGCTTTCGTTTGTATTCTGAAAACGGCTGACTGGAAGCTCCTACGAATCGACCGTGGCTGGGCATGACAATTCCGGCGAACTGACTTTGCCGACAGAACTGATACTGCATGGCACGCACAGCTAGCTCGACAGGCTTCTCGGTGAGATGGATCATCGATTGCGGATTGACCTTCTTCACTTGCCACAGGTCGGTCGCATTATTGGGCCCGTAGTATTTGTGCCCCGCGCCTTCCTTCCAACCGTAGAACGCAAGCTCAAACGCCCCCATAAAATCTTTACGTGTCAAAACAGGGTGTTGTTTATCCCAAACGATGCTTTGGCTAAAGTACAGCGCGTGGCGACTTAGGAATGGGGGATAATTTCCAAGATTGGCGTAACCTCCCCAAATGTAAAAGCATCGACCCGGCAACAAGACGCGCGCGATGTTACCGAACCACGCATCGAGGAGTCGATCGAACTCGCCATCGCTGACAAAGTCATTCGCGAGGGGGCGATCCTTCGGCCGAAGCTTCTTATGCGTTGCAGCATGTTTTGGTTTCCCCGTCTCATGATCAACACCGAACGAAGCGGCGTTGCCTTGGCCCTGCTTGAGTTTCCCTGACGCAGCGTCGTTCGAGAACGAGGATAAGCCGGCAGCGATCGCGTTGTTCGATCGAGGCTCCACCTTCACGTTGTAGGGCGGGTCTGTGTTGCAGAGATGGATCGCATTGCCGGCCAAAAGCCGATCCAGGTCTGCCGGCGATGACGAGTCTCCGCAGAGCAGCCGGTGGTTACCAAGGATCCAAAGATCCCCTGGCTTCGTGATCGCTTCATCGGGAGGTGCGGGAATCTCATCGGGATCGGTAAGTCCCTCGTTGACTCCGGTGTCCATCAGCTTGGCAAGCTCGTCGGTATCGAAACCGAGAAGGCCAAGATCAAAACCGCTATCACCAAGCTCTTTGAGTTCGATGGGGAGCAGATCATAGTTCCATTCGGCGAGCTCAGCGGTTTTGTTATCGGCGATGCGATACGCCTTGATCTGCTCGGGTGTGAGGTCCTTCGCAACATGGACCGGGATCTTTTCGATGCCAAGCTTCTGCTTCGTGACTGGCACGGAGAGCGTTACGAGGTCATCGTTCAAGAAGACGGGTTTCTCTTTCAGGGTAAGAAGTATCGCAGCCTCAGCGCAATCTCTCGCGCGATCACAGGTCGCCATGTCAACGGGCGTCGATTCTTTGGATTGCAGCCCAGCAGTAAGAAAGGTGGCTCAAAGTGATCAACGACAAAAAGAAGATTCGGTGTGCGATCTACACCCGCAAAAGCCACGAAGAGGGGCTCGACCAGGATTTTAACTCACTGGATGCACAGCGTTCTGCTGCCGAAGCGTACGTTCAATCGCAGGTCCACGAAGGATGGAAGCTCATTACGTCCCGATACGACGACGGAGGATTTTCGGGTGGAAACATGGATCGCCCAGCACTGAATGCTTTGATCGAAGACATCCGTGCCCGAAAGATCGACTGCGTGGTCGTCTACAAGGTGGACCGTCTCAGCCGGTCGCTTCTGGACTTTTCCAGGCTGATCTCGCTGTTTGACGAGTATCAGGTTTCGTTCGTTTCGGTCACGCAGCAGTTCAACACAACCACTTCGATGGGGCGGCTGACGCTCAATATCCTGCTTTCGTTCGCCCAATTCGAACGCGAGATCATTGGCGAACGCATCCGAGACAAAAAGCTTTTGACGGCTCGCCAGGGCAAATACATCGGAGGCCAACCGAAGCTGGGGCTGGACATTGTAGATCGGAAGTATGTGATCAACCCGGACGAGGCCAAATTGGTGAAGCGAATCTTCAAGATGGCGACGCAGTTGCAGTCATGCCAGAAGGTCGCGGACACGCTGAACAGCGAAGGGATTCGCTCGAAAGTCTTCGAGACCAAGTCTGGCAAGATCATGGGCGGGAAGCCTTACTCTGGACGTTCAGTCTACAACATCCTGACCGACGCAAAGTATATCGGAAAGATTGTCCATAAGGGTGTCGCGTACCATGCCGAGCATCAGGCGATCATTCGGGAGGACCAGTTCGAGAAGGTCCGAAAGCTCCTTGCCGCCAATCGCACCTACACCCACAAGCACCAGGCGAAGCGATTCGCGATGCTTAGGCGTTTGGTTTACTGCGGCGAGTGTGGAAATTTGGTGATGCCGGCATGGACGAACAACCATGGACGGGAGTATCGCTACTACACCTGCTCGAAAAAGGTGAAGACCGGGTACAAGAAGTGTTCGTTGCCTTCTCTGCCTGCGGGCGAACTCGAGAAGATCGTGGTGGACCAACTTCGATCGCTGCTTCGGCACCCTGACGTGATTGCCCACACGTTTCGCGAGGTTTGCGCCAGTTCGCAATCTGGTCCCGATGCGGAGATCGGGTCACGACTGGAAGAGCTACGCGGACGTCGCCAACAGACGGAACAGGCGGCTCGATCGCTTCTCGGCCTGCAGGATCCGGAAAGTCCATTTGTGAAAGGAGAACTCAAACGGCTCAACGCCGAGATAAAATCCCTCAGCGATTCCATTCGCAGTCTCGAATCCGAGGTTACGTCCACGAGAGCCGTCGATTTGTCTGAGGTCACGAAAGCACTCCAGCAGCTCGACCCAGTCTGGGAAGTCCTCTATCCCGACGAGAAATCGCGAGTCATGGAGCTACTAATCGAAACTGTCACTGTTTCCAAAGAGAGCGTTGATATTCATTTTCGAGCCAACGGGATCGAACAGATCGTCGGCGAATTGACGCCAATGAGTGAGCGAGCAGATGGCTAAAACGAAACGAACAAATGAACCGAAGTTGGATCAGCCTGCTACAGAGCCCGACGACGTAACTCTGGAGTCTGAATTTGCTGTCGCGGACCGCAAGATCACGGTTCGCCGAGATGGGGGCAAGGTTGTCGTTTCCGTGCCAGTCCGGTTCTATCGACGCAATGGCCGGCAGATGATCTTGGCTGACGACTATACTGCCGAGAGTAAACCGCACGAGTCTCTACCTCCCAACACCGCACTCGTCGTCAATTTGGCTAGAGCATGGTTCTGGCAAGAACAGCTCGAATCCGGTCAATTCGGATGCGTCGAGGAGATTGCAACGGCAAACGACGTTGATCGAACGTATGTAAGCCGTATCCTTCAGCTTACTTCTTTATCTCCGTCGATTGTTGAGAAGATAATGGAAGGAAACGAGCCTGCAGGGTTGAGCCTTCGCAAGCTCAGAAAAGGAATCCCTTTGGTTTGGGAAAAGCAATTCTAAAGAGCATCGTCGCCAGAAACGAGTAGAGTTTCAGGGAATTGGCAACACTGGAGGTCGGGCTAGCGATCCTTGGACTGCATCAGCAAATCTGTCCGTCCATCTTTGAAAAAAAACCGTCTTTGCTTCACTGTCGATTGGCAAAGGTTCGTATGCCATGCAGATCTTTCCCATTACTGATGACATAGCAATATCTGCCTTCTTGACGTCGTCGGTTAGATGAAAAGGCTCAAACTGCTTGCCCTTGCCCACCAGCGGGGACGTGAAGTATGCAACTTCGTACCATCGGTACCCCGGAGCATCCACTCTGGGTTTTGCATACCACAACGACGACCAAAATCGGTACTCGGGCAATGTCTGCAAAACACCTATCACTCCAGAAGCAACTACATCCCAGCCCGAAACACTAAAGTCACTAGGTGGGTGAATGTGCGAGTCATCCAACTCGATCAACAACTTCCCACGCCCGAGAGTGCATTCAAGTGACACAAGCCCGGAGCGTACTTTTCTCTGCTCTATGTTTGGCACAGCCTCAATGACTTCTTGGAAGAAATCATTTGCTATCTCTTTTAGTTGCTGATATGCGTGACGCCCCAGTTCAATGCGATTCTCTAGTTCACCCCTTTTCAACATTTCTCGTCCGCTACTTTCAGCCTTGTCGTTCTCAACTTTCACGGCCAGTGCAGCCAATCGCTGAATCGCAATATTTTTGCGTAGAAACGGCGTGTCTCTACAGTTTTGCAAAGCGGAAAGTACCACGTCTATGGTTGGCCTCGCTTCTGCTGGCTTTTGCATCATCATTTTAATCAGAGTAGCAAGTCGATGATCTTCAATTGGGATATTGGGGGGAGTTGAACTAAGATGCTGTTGCTTAAAATCTTCACGGTTCGGGCCTGAGAATGGTGGGTGTCCAGTTATCAAAAAGTAAGCAACGCAACCCAAAGAGTAGATATCGGAAGCATGTGTCGCCTTTTCTTCCTTCCATTGCTCTGGAGAAGCATAACGGGAGCTTAGCTTTTTCTTATGGGTTTCGGAGGCCGTTACTGCATCAACAAATCGTGAAATGCCAAAGTCAGTAAGTTTCCATCTTCCATCATGAAATAAGATATTCTCGGGCTTGATGTCACGATGTACGATGTGCTCGACTTCCTTGAGGCCTTGCCCTACTTCGAGCAAAATTCGAACTGCTTCATTCACGTTCAACGGACCGTTCTTACACTCATCAGCAAGACTCTTCTCCGCCTTTGCCATAACGACATAGCCATCGCGAGTGTCTTCGTCGCGTCCACAATCTAGCACCGGGATAATATGACTGTGTGTTTGTCCAACTAGATTCTCGACAATTTCTAGCTCTCTCGCCTCGGGGGAACTCGTTAGCGAAAGCCTAAGCCTTTTAACTGCCACTTCGGAACCCGATTCTGACCTACCTTCAAACACAACCCCATTTCCACCGCGAGGTCCGAGCTGACGATCAGTGAAGAAGCTCCATGTTCTACCATTTAGTTTGACTGTCCTCATGGAGTCTGACTCCTGCGCATCATTATCGATAGTAACGTTAAACGGATAAGTCGACGAATAGCCGCCACTAGGCCGCACCTCCATAAATTTCAAGAAAATCTTCAACACTTCAACCGAGCAACTGAAGACATTCTGGTCTAACCAGCTGAACGCGAGTTTATCCTCAACCGCTGGATCCATGAAGTCTGTGGGTATTCCTTTTTTGCCAAACACAACCTGCGGTCGAGTGTAAATCGGTGAACCTGATACTTTCCAAGCCCACCAATGGATAGTACTCATCCAGCGGTCGATAATTTTTTCAGATTCGCCATGGATGGAGTCGCCTGCACTGTAAATTAAATCGCTCAAGCCCATTTCGCTTTTATTTCCATAAACAGCCCGCCGAAGTTCGTTACTAAGCCCGACGATTTCATGCGCAAACGACTGCAAATCAGAGAAAGCTGAATCATCGCTACCAAAAAACAGATGTGCACGATAGGGTTCTCTACTGAGTGGTTGAAACGGTAAACATTCCTGCTCTGCTGCAACAGCCTGCATCGGAGGAATGTCGACCGGCCAACAATCCTTTGGAGGAAGATTTTCGCGACTTCGGAATTACCAAATTTGAACGGACCGGGCGGTTTGTATCTGCGGCTACCCACCGGATGCACACCACACGTCGGGATGCGTATCGCCTCCCCCTCTGGCAGCACCAGCATGTGATATAGCGAGAGTTTTGTTTTTTCCTCAGACTCAATTCTTTGAATCAAGTCATTGACTGCTGCTCGGCAGAATTCTTTGCTCAATTTTTCCTCCCGAGGTTATGACTGATGTCGTTGATACCAGGTCGTGACGCTGATTTTTGCTAGGCTCTGTTTGAAAACTGGTGTTTTCGTAACTTTGCGAATTTGCGATAATCGACGGATCGCCAATCAAGGAGGATACGATGGCACGTCACAGATTAACCGATTTGCAATGGGAATGCATCGAGGAACTGTTTCCGTCTCCGAAGACAACGGGGCGGCCTCCTACGAACTACCGCTTAGCGTTTGATGCCATTCTTTGGATTCTGCGCACCGGATCGCCTTGGCGCGATCTCCCTGAAGAATTTGGGAAGTGGAGAACTATCTACGGCCTCTACGATAAATGGAACGGTGATGGAACCCTTGACGCTGTTCTGAATAAGCTTCGTTCAGCTCGCATTGATGATGGTGCAATCGATAGTGATCTATGGTGTGTCGATGGGAGCGTCATCCGTGCCCATCGATGTGCTTCTGGCGGTGGAAAAAGGGGGCGCCAGACGAGCCAGCTGATCATGCACTAGGCCGTTCGCGAGGCGGATATTCAACCAAAATCCATCTTCTCGTGGATGGCATGGGCAATCCTCTGGCATTCACCATTACGGGAGGGCAAGCTCATGAGACCACAGCACTGCTCGAGGTCCTCGAGAAGGCCGACAACGATCTTCATGACAGCGAAGGTCGCCCGGTTGCTTGGCCAGTGAATCTTGCAGGAGATAAAGGTTATCGAGCCGAATGGATCGACGAGACGCTCATCGATCTTGGAATCAATCCGATCATCCCGTCGAAGTCGAATGAAGATCGCGACGCACGAACGGCACAATTCGACGGGGATTGTTATCGACGCCGGAATATTGTCGAACGCTCCATAGGTTGGCTCAAAGAGTGTCGACGCGTCTTTTCGCGATTCGAGAAGACCGCCATTAACTACGCTGGGATGATTAAAATGGCGATGATCGAACGATTCCTCCGAATGATGTGTAGTTAACAGTTTTCAAACAGAGCCTAGTAGCCGCCACATAGCGCTGTCAATCAAATCTCCCATCCCAAGAAGTTGGCTGCAAGTCTGCAATTTGTTGGTTTTGCAGATGTGTGACTCACTCTGGGCGAGTCACGCACTTAAGAGCCTAATTCGCTTTTTAGAGCCTTTCACGATGGAAAGACCGGGATAGCGAGTCCCGCGAAAAACAAAACTCATCAAGCCCCCAACACTAAAAAGCCCCGAATTTCCGCGTAGAAACGCAAAAACCCGCCGGGGTGAGCCAGCGGGTCTTGAGCGGTATGGTCACCTTGCGGCGACCAAGTCTATGGAGGCGGCGGGAATTGAACCCGCGTCCCGCGATACTTCCGATACGGCCTCTACATGCTTAGCTGACAGTTATTGGTCTCGCCCATCGCGTTCGTTGTCAACCTCGGTGCGATGCGCCAGCCTCGAGCTTTTTTAACACCAACCGTGCGAGACACGGGCTAGTGCGATTCGGAATTGCGACGGACACTCCAACGCCTCCGACGGGCATTGGGTATCCGGGTTGCCGTAATTAGGCAGCCAGTGCGAGGTTTTCCTCAGCAGTTAAATTTAGTAATCGAGTATTAACGTGGCCTCTCGATCAACCACGACATGCCACCAATATCTTCAACTTATCCGGTCGATTCCAGATCGCCCCCGAACAGTTCCCATTATCGGGGGATCTCCCACAAAGGCAATCCCAGCACGCCCGATTTCCCCCATTTCCATGGCCTCGCTGGCTTCTCGATCTCCTTGACGTCCCGATCCCCTGCGCCCCAAAGCATCGCTTCGCCTCCCTGCCACCTTCTCCCCTCTCCATGTCCTTCAACCACCACGCTCCTCCGCCCTCACTCCCCGTTTCGCTGTTGACGCAAACTGCCCAAGCCTGCTATTCCTCCCAGAACCATGCTTCTATCCGTCGTTCTACCCGTCTACAACGAGCAAGCGGTCTTGCCCGCTTTGATCGATCACCTTCTCCCCGTCCTGGACTCGATTGATGAGCCAAACGGACGGCCGATCGACTACGAATTGATCTTCGTCGACGACGGTAGCCGCGATGAAACTCCCCACCTCCTTCGCTACTACGCTGACCTCTATCCCTCCATTCGGGTGCTGCAATTCAGCCGAAACTTCGGCCAACAAGCTGCGATCACTGCCGGCCTCGATGTCGCACAAGGTGACGCGGTCTTGGTCATGGACGCCGATCTCCAAGATCCACCATCCCTCATTCCCGCGATGCTTTCGCATTTGCACGAAGGCTTTGACGTGGTCTCCACACGCAAAACCACGCGTGAAGGAGAAACGCTCCGCAAACGATGGACCGCGACGGCATTCTATAAATTGATGCAGAAAACCGTCGACGAACGCCTTCCCCCTGAAGTCGGCGACTTCCGACTTTTCTCCCGGGGCGCAGTCGAAGCCATCCGTGCGTTTCGCGAACAACATCGCTTCATGCGAGGACTGGTCGCTTGGCTCGGCCTGCGTGAATGCGTCCTCCCTTTCGAACGCCCCGCGCGGGCTGCCGGCGAAACCAAATATTCGACGCTGAAATTGATGCAACTGGCTTGGACGGCCATCAGCTCCTTTAGCGCCCTGCCGCTCAAACTCGCCCTGTACGGCGGTATGCTCCTGACAACCCTAGGCATCGCGTACTCCTTCTATGCCGTCTACGTCGCACTCTTCGTCTCGACCACTGCCCCTGGTTGGAGCTCCCTGATCTGCTTCCAACTCTTGTTCAATGGCGCCACGCTGATGGCAGTTGGATTGGTCGGCGATTACGTCGGTCGCATCTACGAAGAATCGAAACGACGCCCTCTCTATGTGATCGCAGAAACAACCAACTGCACCGAACTCCCGCACATCGCTCGCTCAGCCTATCTCCGCCGCGCGTCTTGCTTCCAGCGCCCGCCAATCTCGGAGATCCCTGCCGTTCCATCCCTGCCCTGTGCAAGTCCGTCATCACGTAGTGATCAACTCGCGGCACGGCCCACTACAGTCCCCGCGCACCGGTTCGATGCGGCATGAACGGGGTCTCGTATCCGTCTGCGGCCTCCCACCATTCGTCGGCCTCTTTTCCCTCCCAGACCAGGGTCCATCTGGTCGTCCTTTTCCTTCTTAGCTGCTTTCTCTTTTTGCCTCGATTGGGAGATACGAGGTTGTTCGATCAAGACGAAGGCTACTATGCTTCGGTCGCCCTCGAAATGCACCAACGGAACGATTGGATTCTCCCCACCTTTAATCAAGAACTATTTGCTCACAAGCCTCCGTTGATGTTCTGGGGCATGCGAATGGGATTCTTGCTTCTCGGAACCAATGAGTTCGGTGCAAGACTCGGCAGCGCCCTTGCAGGCATCTTCACGGTGCTCGTTGTCCACTGGATTGGAAAACGACTTTTCGATCCACAGGCGGGATTCATTGCCGGCCTCGCGCTCGCATCCAACTTGATGTTCTCCATGGTGGCACGCTCGGCGACCGCCGATGCGTACTTAACCCTCTTCATCTCGGCTAGCCTAGGAATGTGGCTGGTGGCCTACCGCGGGTCCCATCCCCCACGTCCAGCGATTGCCCGGCTTCAAGCGATCCCAAGGCGCATCTGGTTGGTGATCTATAGCGGCATTGGATTGGCCGTATTGACAAAGGGACCCATTGGATTCTTGTTTCCTGCGACCATTATCGGACTCACGGTGTACGGAGATCTTGTCGCCGAACGAATGCGTGAAACACTTCATGTTGCGGGTTCACGTCGGCGCAACATTTTGTTTTCCTTCCTTGCCCCACTTCGGCCGCGATCCATTGCCGTTTCGATCCTTGCGGTACGCCCTCTCCTAGGGCTGGTAGGGTTAGCGATGATTGCTGGACCTTGGTACTATCTCGCCGAGGTGCAGAGCGAAGGTAGATTTCTGAATGAGTTCATCGGTGTCCATCACCTCGGACGGTTTTCTCAAGCGATGGACAATCACGAAGGTCCCTTCTATTACTATTTTGTAGCCTGCCTGATGGGCCTCTATCCCTGGTCGGCCTTTGCCATTCCTGTCGGTATCGCTTGGTTTCATTCTCTTCGCAGGAATGATGGTACGCCGGAAGTGCGATGGATCAGCATTTGGATCGCTGTGTATCTCGGTGTGTTTTCTATGGCGAGCACCAAACTTCCGAATTACGTATTGCCCGCTTACCCGGCGATGGCTCTTTGCATCGGCTATTACTTCCGAGAAGTCCTCCGCGATGCGAAGCGATGGACCCGATGGCAATCGATCGCGTGGGCGTTTTTGCTCTTGGTCGGGGTCTTGTTAACCACCGGCCTAGCTGTCGTCGGGTGGTTGGGAACCAACCGCATAGGACCGTTCGGCGATCTGGAAGTATCCCCCGCGGTTTGGAAAATCGTGGGTGGAGCCTGGTGGATTGGCCTTCCATTGGCAATCATGGGAATCGCAGGAATCCTCATTCAGCGACAGAGCGAGAAAGATCGACTTCCCTTTGGTTTTGCGATCGCTTCAGCCCTGTTCCTTTCCTTGATATGGCATGTGGCTGCACCGAAGCTACGTCCCTGGCAAGCCCCGCAACGGCTTGCGCAGGAAGTCAGCACGCTAACCGATAACAAGCCGAGAACGATTCGCATGTTGGATATGTTTCGGCCAAGCGTTGTTTTTTACAGCCGGCAGCCAGTCGAATTCACCGGCTGGAAGGCTTTCGTCGAGCGGGAGCAATATAGAAACACACCCGCTGTTCCTGGGAGTGAAATTCTAATGCTCCGAAGTGCTGACTGGGAGAAATTGCGAGAAGCGGTTCCTGGCCGCTTTGAGGTACTAACGAGCGTTCCAAACTTCCCTGAGTCGGACGCGATGATCGCTGTAGAAGGGACATCGTTGCTCTCCAAGGAAAAGTAACTATGCTTCGGGGATGGAAACCGTATTATCGACAGAAGAAGTCATCCTCATCACGGTGGACTCGCCCCTCCAGTATCCCGAAACTGCGTGGGAATCCCTTGCGAATCGGCTGAGAGCCCGCACCGGCAGCCACGTCCTGTGGGTAAATCCCGAATGGAATCCTAGCCAGTCGCAACGAATATGGGATGAAGTCTGGGAAGCGTGCGGTCAGCGAAACTGCAAACGACTTGTTTGGATCCCGATAGGACGGGAGGCGAACGGGTGGGAGATGGTGCGGGACGGCGTCGTCTGGGAGCGCATGGATGCGAGACAGCATTCCGATCGGATCCCGCTGCAGCTCTATGTGGCAGCACCGATGGACGCTCGCGACTGGTGCGAGTTTTTAATCTCCTCGGTTACGACGCCGCCCAATGCGTCTTGGTTGTTTTGGACCGAGCCTCCCGGCCCCATCGATCCCATCGGCGAGGACCAACCGAGGGAAGAGAATCAAAGGGCAAGACAGAGGCGGACCGAAGTAGTGGAATTGGTTTGGGAATTTCGAAGACGTGGGCTCGATGCCGATTTCGCTTTTCGATCGGCGAATGGTTCGGTGCATCCTGTTGCTAAGAGCACTCCCCGCGTGGAGTTGATTTGGAATAGTCCAGCCGATATCGCGAGGGTAGAGACCCAGGGTCCAGAGTCGAAGGATACAGAGTCGCAGTGGATCCAGCGTGAACGAGATGTGACCTACCGAATTCCTTTGGAGCAGTCACTTCCGCTGGAAGGGATCGATTCGATATTGCTTGGCAAGTGGTTGGGAGCGTTGCAGTTCGGAAAGTGTGCATGGACGGAAGATGGACTCGATCGAAATCGGGATAGGGAGAGACTCGAGCATCGCATCCGAGAATCGTTACCACCCGAGTATGCTCGCAGCAGCGAGCCCGTCAGTCCTCGATCGATGGGGTCGGCGACATTACCGAGCGAAGAGTTCGGCGAAGTTCCTTGGGGGGAGATCTGGACCAGCTTCTGCGATTTGGCTTTAGCGGGTGGCCCTCCTCATCGCGGTACTCTACTCGAGGCCGTCGACCGGTCGGAGATCGAGTCGGATCCCGATCGGTATCAGGGTGTTGTTCGCGAGCTGTGTCGAGGGATCCCATTGGCGAGCGGTTTACCCGCTTTTGAATCCACGGCTAAAGGGTGGGTTGGCGTGGTGTGCGATGACGAATCCATGGCATCGTGGTTGCTACGGGCCATCGTCGCGGAGAACGTCACCGTCCGCCGGGAGGGAAGAAATCTTTTCGTGCCCGCCGGTCCTCGGTTCACCGTGAAGAAAGAGATCAAGAACGTCATCACCTCGCTGGCGAAAACCGTTCGATATTGGCGGTCCAGGTAGGTTGTAAAACGGGGCCTATGGAAGGGAAGGCCGAGGCTGGCGTTTGTCCGAAATTGCAGCTTTTTACGGGTGTTTCCTCTCGAAACAATGGCGAATCAACCTGTCTTTAATGGCAGAAACCTCACCCCCGTTGGATTTTCAGCGAATCCTATAGGCCCTTGAGAAATATCCGTTGACTTGGCTATGCCCCAGTCCGATAATCCACGCGTTGTTGCCTAGGTTTGCCAACCTGTTCTGTGCATCGGTGGTTTGTTTGCACCGGTGCGTGCTCAATGTGGTTGACGCTCCAACGGTTCGTTTTCAGGGAGCTGTTTCAACAAGTCTGGTCCAATGTGTGTTGGCTTAGAATCTTGGTGGACCGGCTCACGGTTTGTTAGGTTGATTGCAGCCGATCGCATTCGATGGAATGGAGCGGATTGCAGTGTCGTGAAAAGGGTCTGGTTACGTGATCAATATTTATGTGGGGAATCTTTCGTTTCGCGCGACGGAAGACGAGGTTCGTGAGGCTTTCTCGCGATACGGTACTGTTGCCAAGGTAAGCATTATCGTCGACCGGGAGACTGGGAGATCGCGAGGCTTTGCGTTTGTTGAAATGCAGAACCCTGAAGAAGCAAAAAATGCAGTCGAAGCTTTGAACGACCAAGAAGTCGCTGGCCGACGTATTTCTTGCAACGAGGCACGTCCTCGTGAACCACGTCCATCCTTCGGTGGTGGTGGTGGCGGCGGCGGTGGTGGCGGTGGCCGACGCGGTGGTGGCGGCGGTGGCGGTGGCGGCGGCTACCGTGGTGACCGAGGCGACCGCGATGGCGGTGGCGGCGGTTACAGCAGCGGACGCGGTGGACGCGATCGTTACTAAGACCTCGATCTAGCGATCCAAGCATAAACTTCCAAAGGGAGCCGATTTTTTCGGCTCCCTTTTTTCTTGCCCGATTCCAAACGTAGTTCCTTCGCCCATCCGTCAGGATCTCTTGCAGGAAGCATGGGAGCTCGGTACGTTGAGGCGGCCTCTCGTGTCCCAAAACTACCGATGCGACGAATTCTATGCCTGCCAGCTTCGAGGGCTCTGCTCCTTCCGTTTCCCCTATTGCTTCGTTGAACGCCTCGAGTGCACCGCCAGCCTCGTTAGAGCCAACACCCATTCTTTGGAGGATTCTCATCGGCCTGTTCATCGGGCTGTTCGCATCCACAGGTTACGCGTTGCAATCATCGATCGGAACGCGTGGTCAAGCTGCGATAGGGATCGTATTTTTCTTTGGATTGGTCGCGATGTTTTCGGTCAATTTGCGCGCGGTCCGATGGAAAACGATTGGTTGGGGAATTGCCCTTCAATTTGTCCTGGCGCTTCTCGTCCTGCGAGGAGAGATGGAGATCGGCGGGAAAACTTACTCAGTCTATAACGCGTTGGAGGGTTTAGGAGAGGTCGTCAAATCCTTTATCTCTTTCTCGGACGCGGGGGCCGAGTTTGTGTTTGGGAATTTGGCGCGCGTCGACCACATGGCGGGTACGTTCGGCGAGAACTTTCTTTTTCCGTTCGCATTCAAAGCCCTTCCTCCCATCTTGTTTGTCTCCGCCTTCTTCACGTTGCTGTATCACTATGGGGTACTCCAGTGGTGTGTGCGCGTTTTGGCGCGGGTCATGGTCTATTTGATGGGAACAAGTGGCGCGGAAACATTGTCGGTTTCGGCCAACGTTTTTATGGGGCAGACCGAAGCTCCTTTGATCGTGAAACCTTACGTGCCTCGTATGACCCAATCCGAGCTCTTTGCGTTGATGACTAGTGGCATGGCGCACATTTCTGGCGGCATGATGGCGGTCTATATCAACTATGGTGCGGATCCGGTCGCCGTTCTCACCACGTGCATCATGGCTTGCCCGTGTAGTCTTTATCTTTCCAAACTTTTCATGCCAGAAGTCGACGTACCTGAGACCAGTGGCACCACTGCGATCGAGAGTACCAAGTCGGCGTACGTCAACGGCATCGACGCGATCGTGGCGGGAACGACCGACGGGCTGAGGCTAGCGCTCAATGTCGCAGCGATGTTGATTGTGTTCGTCGCGTTTGTGGCCATGATTGATGGCCTGCTGGGCCTCATCCCAACATCGTGGTTTCAACAGCAACTCTCCTTGAGATGGATATTCGGACAACTCTTCTCGCCTGTCGCATTCTTGATGGGAATCGAATCGGCTGATCAATCGACGGTAGGGCAGTTGCTCGGAACCAAATTGGCTATCAACGAGCATATGGCCTATTTGGATATGAAACAGCTCAAAGAGATGCCGGGTGCCATGTCGGACCGAAGCTACCAATTGGCCGCGTTTGCGTTGACCGGTTTTGCCAACTTTTCGTCCGTCGGAATCCAACTGGGTGGTATTGGGGCGATGGCTCCTGATCGGCGGTCCGACTTAGCGACGCTGGGTATGAGAGCTCTCTTTGTAGGTTTTGTTGCGACGCTACTCAACGCTGCCATCGCAGGACTCTTTCTCTAGGGTCCTCAACCTAATAGGCTTGTCCCCGTAATCGTTCGATTCTCTGCAAACGATACAAACGGTTCAAACAGAAGAGTTTCGCTAGAACTCACGCCTTCATGTTGGAATCCTATGCAGTCCCTGCGCGCATCTGCCGTACTAGGGACAGATAAGCCCCCAACATGAAAACTGCGTTTGTATGCGTAAATCAAAGTTCCCCCGCTCCGGATCCGGAGAACGGAATTCCTATTCTGGACCGACCGTACGTAATGTTATGGCTCATATCGATAAGTGGATTGAAAGCTTCTTTCGCCTGACGCCTCCACTTGCGCCGGATGAAGTTGACGCGATTCGACTGGAAGACCGTATTCTTTACAGTGCCACACCGTTACCCGTCCCACAAGAAGCAGAAGGGGATGTCAGTGGCGGAAGTGAATACCTGGACGCGCAGAGTTACGAACAGTTGCTCGCGGAAATTGAGGAGATCACGAACTCGGTCTTCTTGAAAGAACAGGCTAGCGAGGAATCCATCGAACTACCGTCGGATCCCGACCAAACACCCGAACCGCTTCTCCTATCGCGCGAGGATCAAGCTGAAAGCGAGTCTAGCGATGATGCCCCTGCGGTTTCCCAAACCTCGGATACCGCAGCTCCGACTTCAGGTCGCCAGGAGATTGTGTTTGTCCAGGAGGGGTTGTACGACCTGGATGTTCTGTTGGATGATTTGCAGCGCGAAGATGCGAGCGCGGACTATACGATCCACGTTCTGAGTTCTGTTGAAAACGGCTTGAATCAAATCAAAGCTCTTTTGGCAGAGTACGATGACCTCGATGCGATTCACATTGTCTCCCACGGGTCGGACGGGATGTTTCAACTCGGGAACTCGTGGATCGCTTCCGAAAACATTGCGAACTACGCGGAACAATTGCGTTCCTGGGGAATGGCATTGGGGCCCGATGGGGATATCGTCATTTATGGCTGCGACGTTGCCAGCTCGAACCAGGGTGCGCAGTTGATCGATACGTTAGCGACCCTTACGAGCGCGGATGTCATCGCCTCCACCGACAAAACGGGAAGTAGCAGCGCAGCAGGTGACTGGGAGCTCGAATATCAAATCGGAAGTATCGAGACCACGATCGCCTTCAGCTCGGAATTCACCCACCATTGGGGCGGACTCCTCGATGCTGCGTCGACGGGTGTAGCTATCTGGGCTGAAGGAGGAACCGGCAATACGGAATTGGAGTACTACGACGGAACGAACTTTGGCTCAGAATCGAATGGAGCCAGTTCCGGCGAGTACCGTATTATCGACGGTGCGGATTCCAGGCTTCGCGATGAGCGTATCATCGTTGGGATGAATAGTGCCGGTGTCATATCCGGCCAAATGTGGAACGGTACGACTTGGACGAACCTTGGATTCACCATGGGGACGACTAGTTCCGGCGTCGCACACGGATTCGATGTCCAATATGAAGCGGGCAGCGATCAAGCATTACTGGTTTGGAATAATGGAACCACAGGAACGAGTGGCATCTCCTACTCCGTCTGGGATGGATCGACGTGGTCGTCCGTTCAAACGCTGACCAGCCCGCTTTCAGGAGAAGCGCGAAGTCTTCAACTGGTTTCCAATCCAAGCTCGGACGAAATGATCTTGGTCGCGTCCAACTCGTCAAGCGACTCCTACGCCTTTGTGTGGAATGGGAGCAGTTGGGGAAATAGCATCATCCTCGAGAATGGATCGGGGGGTAACCAGACCGACTCCTACGTCGCATACGAGCATCTAAGTGGTGAGGCAATCGTTGTGTACGATGCGATCTCGGGTGGCAGCGATTTGAATTTTAGAACTTGGAACGGGTCTAGTTGGAGTGCGCAAAACACGTGGACCAGTCCTGGATCGACTGGCGATCCGGTCTATGTGACTCTCGCCTCCGACCCAAATTCCGATCGCATCGCCTTAAGTGCTTCGACGAGTTCCAATGAAGCATGGTTCGCCGTCTGGAACGGATCCTCCTGGGGAAACCAGACCCTCGCTTCCAACACGTTGGTTGCCGCATCAGGCATGATGGCTTCCGTGGCCTTCGAATCCACATCAGGAGAACTGCTCGCGGTTTACGCGGAGAATAGCACATCGCTAAGCGTTCGCACTTGGACGCAAGGTGGAGGGTGGTCGGCTGAGCAATACACTCCCTCGCTTGGCTCGTCCCTCACGCCGGCTTTCGTATCTCTGTATTCGGACCCAGCCAGCAACCATATCATGCTCGGTGTCCTCGATAGCACATCGGATGTGAACTTTATCGAGTGGGATGGTGGGAGTTGGGGGTCGGTGACCGAAGTCGAGACGAGCGCTGGAACAAATAGCATCGAACACCAACCCTACATCTACCTGTGGAACAGTGTGAACGAGGCTCCCATCTTGGATGCCTCCAAGAGCCCAACGTTGATAGCGCAAAACGAAGATTCGGGCTCGCCAAGTGGGGTAGTGGGTACGTTGATCTCATCCATGATCGACTTCAGTTCTCCATCGGGCCAACTCGACAACGTGACCGATTCGGACGCCGCTGGATTGCTTGGCATTGCCGTAACAGGTGCTAATACCAGTCAAGGTACTTGGTGGTATACCACGAATGGGGGTACGACCTGGAGCGCCTTGGGATCTGTTTCGGATAGCAATGCAAGGCTTCTAGCTTCGGACAGCAATACACGTCTCTATTTTCAACCGAATGCCAATTACAACGGGACGATTTCGGACGCGATTACCTTTCGAGCGTGGGATCGAAGTTCAGGCACCAATGGTGCAACGGTCAGTTTATATGCATTACAAGACCTGACCGTTCGAGATAACTTCGATACGCAATCGTACGGGGGCAATAACGGTACGAACTCGTGGTCGGCATCCTGGCAAGAAATTGGGGAAGCGGACGGAACTGCTGCGGGAAGTGTCACGGTCGCCACTTCTGGAAGCGTTATCGCCGGCCCCTATCTGTCATTGAATATGGCAACAGCGAATCGAGGTCTATCGCGTTCCGTGAACTTGAGTGGCGCCACGTCGGCAACACTTAGCTTCACCTATGAACAGATGAATACATCAGCAGGTGGTCAAGTGGCCCTGCAGATTTATAACGGCTCGACTTGGACGACTCTTCATACCTATAGCGTCGACTCTAGCTTCTACAGCGGAAACGTCGGAGTCTTTCAATCTTTCAATATTTCCTCGTACGCGAACAGCAACACCGCGATTCGGTTCTTAGTGACCCAAGCGGCTAGTAACGACTATTTTTATATCGATGACGTGAAGATCGATTACAGCGTCAACGCGCTCTCTGTGGGGGGAACCACTGCCTTCTCAACTGCGACGGATACTGCCGGGCTATCCATCACCGCAGTCAATGACGCGCCTGTGCTAACTCCCTATTCTCCTGCAGTATCTTTCACGGAGGATAGTGCTGGCATGACGGTGAATGTTGCAACACTTCTTGGTTCCACAATGACCGACGTGGATAGCGGAGCCTTACAGGGAATTGCCTTCACCGGAGTGTCAGGTTCTGGAGGCGTTCTGTCCTATAGTATCAATGGCGGGGCCACTTGGCTGACAACCTCCGTTAGTGAGACTTCCGCCCTCTTACTGCGTTCGACGGACCTAGTTCGATTCACGCCGAGCGGTGACAACGGCGGGCAAATGCTGCTGAGCTATCGAGCTTGGGACCAGACGTCCGGGTCTGCAGGGACTTTCGGCAATGCAACAACAAACGGAGGTACCACTGCATTTAGTTCGTCGAGCGACACAGTCACGGTCACAGTGACTAGTGCAAACGATGCTCCGGTTCTCGATAATTCTGGCAGCATGTCGTTGAACTCCATTACCGAGGATCCGTCGACAAACAGTGGACAGTCTGTTGCGTCCATCGTTACGTCGGCTGGAGGGGATCGAATCACCGACGTGGACACGGGAGCCGTCGAAGGAATCGCAGTCACATCCCTAAACAGCAGTAACGGCACTTGGCAGTTCTCAATCGATGGAGGAACGACCTGGAGCAATATGGGGGCTGTCTCCAACACAAGTGCGCTCTTGCTGCGCAGCACGGATCTTGTTCGATTTACACCCAACGGTGAGAATGCAACGACCGCTGACTTTTCGTTTCGCGCCTGGGACAGAACGACCGGAACCCAGGGCACTTACGTATCCACTGCTACCCATGGCGGAACCAGCGCATTCAGCACAGCCATAGAATCGGCATCTATTAACGTAACCGCAGTAAACGATGCTCCGATTGCCGTGAACGATTCGGCGATCGCCATTGAGGCAGGCGGAATATCCAACAACACACCTGGTACCAATCCCACTGGAAACGTGCTCTCGAACGACACCGATGTTGACTCAGGTGATACGAAGGCCGTCCAAGGTGTCTCGGCGGGCGTCGTCGCATCCGTGTCCGCAAATGTAGGTTCTGCGGTCACCGGATCGTATGGATCCATCACCATTGTCGCGAATGGAGCGTATACCTACACGGTTGACAATAGCAATGCAACCGTCCAGGCACTGAGGTCCACATCCAATACCATTCAAGATGTATTCTCCTACACCGTTCGTGACGCAGCTGGCCTCACGAGCACGACGCAGATCACGGTTACCATCCAAGGCTCGAACGACTCCCCGTATGACATTACCGGTGCCCCACTCTCCGTCAATGAAAACGTGAGCAACACAACCGTTGTGGGAAGCGTTACGGGAATCGATCTCGACAGTAGCCTTCATGGGGAAACGCTCGCCTACTCCTTGACGGATACCGCGGGCGGACGGTTTGCAATCCATAGTAGTACAGGGCAGATCACGGTTGCAGATGGCTCTCTCTTGAATCGGGAGTCAGCCGCGACCCACTCGATTACCGTTCGAGTCACGGATGCGTCGGGAGCCTCGTTTGATAAATCCTTCCAGATCTCGATCAACGACCTGAACGAGTTCGACGTCTCAGCGATCAGCGATACGAACGCGACGGTGAATTCTATATCGGAGAACGCGACGAACGGAACATTGGTGGGCATCACCGCTGCAGCTTCCGATGCCGATGCCACGAACAACTCGATTACTTATTCACTCCTCGATTCCGCTGGTGGTCGTTTTTCCATTGACGCAACGACTGGGGTGGTATCCGTCGCCAATGGTTCCCTCATTGATTACGAAACGGCGCAGAGCCATAACATCACCATTCGTGCAACCTCTGCAGACAGCTCGACTTCCGATCAAGTATTCACCATCGCTGTGAATGCCGTGAACGACAATGACCCAACGATCACGTCCGACGGGGGAGGATCCAGTTCTTCCATACTCGTCTACGAAGGCGCATTGTTTGTGACCACTGTGGTGGCTTCGGATGCGGATTTACCAACGGGACTACTGAGCTACTCGATTACAGGCGGAGTTGACGCATCGAAATTTACCATCGATGCCGCAACTGGCGTACTCATGTTCACATCGCCTGCAGACTTTGAATCTCCAACCGATGTCGGCGCTAACAACACTTACAATTTGATCGTCCAGGTAAGCGATGGGTCGCGCACCGATACTCAGTCCATCGCTGTCTCAGTCCAGAATGCTGCTGACAATGGACAGTTTCTTGACCGCTTTAGCTCCTCTTCCTATACCAACAGCAATGGGACCCAAACATGGTCAAACAGCTGGATCGAATCCGAAGCAAATGGCTCTGCCAGCGGAAACATCGGAATTTCCAACAATGCGTTGCGTGTTAGTGCCTCCACGGTAAATGACAGCATCTACAGATCGGTCGACCTTAGCAACGCCATTTCTGCGAACTTCGATTTTAACTATCGAAACACGCTGGTTGGTTCGCAAAGAATTGAAGTCCAGATATCAGGTAATGGAGGTGCGACATATAATACTCTCACAGTACTGGACGGGTCGACGAATTCCGGGACAGGAGCAAAGTCCTACGATATCAGTGCATATCGCTCTTCAGACACGAGAATTCGCTTTGTCGTTACCAGTGTGGGCGGGTCCACAACGAAGGAAGTCGAGTTCGATAACGTCCAAATAAGTTACACACCCAACAACGCGCCTGTCATCACCAGCAACGGTTCGCTGTCCACCGCCACCATCTACGTCGCCGAGAACTCCACCTCAGTCACGACCGTAACCGCTGTGGATGGGGATGCCCCTGCCCAAACACTGACCTACAGCATCATTGGAGGGACCGATGCCTCTCGGTTCGTCATCAATTCCAGTACTGGAGCCCTTTCGTTCGTATCATCGCCCAATTTTGAAGGCCCGGTGGATCAAAACTCAGACAACACTTACAACGTGACGGTTCAAGTGTCCGACGGAATTGCCACAGACAATCAGATTCTATCGGTTGTCGTTACAGACGTTGATGAGTTCGACGTTTCCACACCCACTGACTCCAACGGGACGGTGAATGCCGTCAATGAAAATGTTGCCGTCGGGACCACCGTAGGCGTCACCGCCAATGCGTTCGACCTGGATGCGTCGACGAATACCATCACCTATAGCCTAACGAGCAATCCAGACAGTCTCTTCCAGATCGATGCCAACACCGGAGTCGTCACCACTGCCGCCGCCATCAACCGAGAAGTGCATGGCTCGAGCCGATCGATCACCGTTCAAGCCATATCCAGCGATGGCTCCATCGCGACGCAAACATTTAACATCGCCATCAACGATCTCGATGAGTTCGACGTCTCCACTCCAACCGATACAAATGCGGTGGTGAATGAAGTCAACGAAAACGTGGCCGTAGGCACTACCGTAGGCATCACTGCCAGTGCGTTCGACTTGGACGCGACCACAAATACCATTACCTATAGCTTGACGAGCAATCCCGACAGTCTCTTCCAGATCGATGCCAACACTGGGATAGTCACCACTGCCGCCGCCATCAATCGGGAAGTGCACGGCGCGAGCCGTTCCATCACCGTGCAAGCCACATCCAGCGATGGCTCGATCGCATCCCAGACGTTCAACATCGCCATCAACGATCTCGATGAATTCGACGTCTCGACTCCCACCGACACGAACGCAGCGGTAAATGAAGTCAATGAAAACGTAGCCGTCGGGACCACCGTGGGTGTCACCGCGAATGCATTCGATCTAGATTCGTCGACAAATACCATCACCTTTAGCCTTACCAGTAATCCCGACAGTCTCTTCCAAATCGATGCCAACACTGGGATCGTCACCACTGCTGCAGCTATCAATCGGGAAGTGCACGGCGCGAGCCGATCGATCACCGTACAAGCCACATCCAGCGATGGCTCCATCGCGACGCAAACGTTCAACATCGGTATTAATGATCTCGATGAGTTCGACGTCTCGACACCGACCGATTCCGACGTGTCGACCAATGAAGTTGACGAGAATGTTGCCATCGGCACCAACGTCGGGATCACTGCGGACGCATTCGACCTTGATGCAACGACGAATACCATCACCTACAGTTTGACGAGCAACCCTGATGGTCTCTTCCAAATCGATGCCAACACTGGGATCGTCACCACTGCTGCCGCCATCAATCGGGAAGTGCATGGTGCGAGCCGTTCCATCACCGTGCAAGCCACATCCAGCGATGGCTCGATCGCATCCCAGACGTTCAACATCGCCATCAACGATCTCGATGAATTCGAGGTCTCGCCTCCCACCGATACCAACGCAGCGGTAAATGAAGTCGATGAGAACGTTGCCGTCGGAACCACCGTTGGAATCACTGCGGACGCTTTCGACTTGGACGCGGCCACTAACACGATCACTTACAGTTTGACGAGTAATCCAGACGGTCTTTTCCAGATTGATACTAACACCGGGATCGTCACCACTGCTGACGCTATCAACCGAGAAGTGCATGGCGCAACTCGATCCATCACGGTGCAGGCCACATCCAGCGACGGCTCCATCGCGATGCAAACGTTTAACATCGGCATCAACGATCTCGATGAATTCGACGTCTCGACTCCCACCGATACCAACGCAGCGGTAAATGAAGTCAATGAAAATGTCGCCGTCGGGACCACCGTAGGCATCAGTGCGAATGCGTTCGACTTGGACGCGACTACCAACACGATCACTTACAGTCTGACGAGCAATCCGGACGGCCTTTTCCAAATCGATACCAACACTGGGGTTGTCACCACTGCTGCCGCTATCAATCGGGAAGTGCACGGCGCGAGCCGATCCATCACAGTGCAAGCGACTTCGAGCGATGGATCTATCGCGACGCAAACATTCAACATCGGAATCAACGATCTCGACGAGTTCGACGTCTCGACACCGACCGATACAAACGCGGCGGTAAATGAAGTCAATGAAAACGTTGCCGTCGGAACCACCGTTGGCATCAGTGCGAATGCGTTCGACTTGGACGCAACTACCAACACGATCACTTACAGTCTGACGAGCAATCCGGACGGCCTTTTCCAAATCGATACCAACACCGGGATCGTCACCACTGCTGCCGCCATCAATCGGGAAGTGCACGGCGCGACTCGATCCATCACAGTGCAAGCGACTTCGAGCGATGGATCCACCGCCACGCAATCGTTCGTGATTACCATCAACGATCTCGATGAATTCGACGTTTCGACTCCTACCGACACGAATGTAGCGGCAAATGAAGTCAACGAAAACGTTGTTGTCGGCACCACCGTCGGGATCGCTGCGGACGCTTTCGACCTTGATGCAACGACGAATACCATCACATACAGTTTAACCAACAATCCCGACGGTCTCTTCCAGATCGATGCCAACACTGGGGTTGTCACCACTGCTGCCGCTATCAATCGGGAAGTGCACGGCGCGAGCCGATCGATCACCGTTCAAGCCACATCCAGCGATGGATCGACCACCACGCAATCGTTCAGCATCGACATCAACGACCTCGATGAGTTCGACGTCTCCACTCCGACCGACACAAACGCTGCGGCAAATGAAGTTAACGAGAATGTGGCCGTCGGCACCACCGCTGGAATCACTGCGGACGCATTCGACTTGGACGCGACCACCAACACGATTACCTACAGTTTGACCAATAATCCGGATGGGCTCTTTCACATCGATGCCAACACCGGGATCGTCACCACTGCTAACGCTATCAACCGAGAAGTGCACGGCGCAAGCCGTTCGATCACGGTACAAGCGACTTCGAGCGATGGATCCACCGCCACGCAATCGTTCGTGATTACCATCAACGATCTCGATGAATTCGACGTTTCGACTCCTACCGACACGAATGTAGCGGCAAATGAAGTCAACGAAAACGTTGTTGTCGGCACCACCGTCGGGATCGCTGCGGACGCTTTCGACCTTGATGCAACGACGAATACCATCACATACAGTTTAACCAGCAATCCGGATGGGCTCTTCCAAATCGATTCCAACACCGGAGTCGTCACCACTGCTGCCGCCATCAACAGAGAAGTGCACGGCGCAAGCCGTTCGATCACCGTACAAGCCACATCCAGCGATGGGTCCACCGCAACGCAAACGTTCAACATCGGCATCAACGATCTCGATGAGTTCGACGTCTCCACTCCTACAGATATCGACGTGTCGACCGATGCAGTTGACGAGAATATTGCCATCGGTACTGCTGTTGGGATCACCGCGGACGCGTTCGACTTGGACGCGACCACCAACACGATCACTTACAGTCTGACGAGCAATCCAGACGGCCTTTTCCAAATCGATGCCAACACTGGAGTTGTCACGACCGCGGCATCGATCAACCGCGAAGTCCATGGTGCGATCCGGTCGATCACCGTCCAAGCGACATCCAGCGATGGATCCGCCGCCACGCAATCGTTCCATATCGCTATTAACGATCTCGACGAGTTCGACATCTCCACTCCCACCGATACCGACGTGTCGACCAATGCAGTTGACGAGAATGTTGCCCTTGGCACTACTGTTGGACTCACTGCGGACGCATTCGACCTCGATGCCACGACTAACACTATCACCTACAGTTTGACGAGTAATCCAGACGGTCTCTTCCAAATCGATGCCAGCACTGGAGTCGTCACCACTGCTACCGCCATCAACCGCGAGGTCCATGGTGCGAACCGATTCATCACGGTGCAAGCCACATCCAGCGACGGTTCCTCCGCCACGCAATCGTTCCATATCGCTATTAACGATCTCGACGAGTTCGACATCTCCACTCCCACCGATACCGACGTGTCGACCAATGCAGTTGACGAGAATGTTGCCCTTGGCACTACTGTTGGACTCACTGCGGACGCATTCGACCTCGATGCCACGACTAACACTATCACCTACAGTTTGACGAGTAATCCAGACGGTCTCTTCCAAATCGATGCCAGCACTGGAGTCGTCACCACTGCTACCGCCATCAACCGCGAGGTCCATGGTGCGAACCGATTCATCACGGTGCAAGCCACATCCAGCGACGGTTCCTCCGCCACGCAATCGTTCCATATCGCCATCAACGATCTCGATGAGTTCGACGTCTCCACTCCCACCGATGCAAATTTGGCTGTGAATGAGGTCAACGAAAACGTTGCCGTCGGAACCACCGTTGGAATTACCGCGGACGCTTTCGACTTGGACGCGACCACCAACACGATCACTTACAGTTTGACGAGCAACCCTGACGGCCTTTTCCAAATCGATGCCAACACTGGAGTTGTCACGACTGCGGCATCGATCAACCGCGAAGTCCATGGTGCGATCCGGTCGATCACCGTCCAAGCGACATCCAGCGATGGATCCGCCGCCACGCAATCGTTCAGCATCGACATCAACGACCTCGATGAGTTCGATGTCTCCACTCCCACCGATGCGAACGCGGCGGTGAATGAAGTCCAAGAGAACGTTGCCGTCGGAACCAGCGTTGGAATTACCGCGGACGCGTTCGACCTCGATGCCACGACTAACACTATCACCTACAGTTTGACGAGTAATCCAGACGGTCTCTTCCAAATCGATGCCAGCACTGGAGTCGTCACCACTGCTACCGCCATCAACCGCGAGGTCCATGGTGCGAACCGATCCATCACGGTGCAAGCCACATCCAGCGATGGTTCCTCCGCCACGCAATCGTTCCATATCGCCATCAACGATCTCGATGAGTTCGACGTCTCCTCTCCTACGGATATCGACGTGTCGACCGATGCAGTTGACGAGAATGTTGCCGTCGGCACCACGGTTGGAATCACAGCGGACGCTTTCGACTTGGACGCGACCACCAACACGATCACTTACAGTTTGACGAGCAACCCTGACGGCCTTTTCCAAATCGATGCCAACACTGGAGTCGTCACGACTGCGGCATCGATCAACCGCGAGGTCCATGGTGCGAACCGGTCGATCACCGTCCAAGCGACATCCAGCGATGGATCCGCCGCCACGCAATCGTTCCATATCGCTATTAGCGATCTCGACGAGTTCGACATCTCCACTCCCACCGATACCGACGTGTCGACCAATGCAGTTGACGAGAATGTTGCCCTTGGCACTACTGTTGGACTCACTGCGGACGCATTCGACCTCGATGCCACGACTAACACTATCACCTACAGTTTGACGAGTAATCCAGACGGTCTCTTCCAAATCGATGCCAGCACTGGAGTCGTCACCACTGCTACCGCCATCAACCGCGAGGTCCATGGTGCGAACCGATTCATCACGGTGCAAGCCACATCCAGCGACGGTTCCTCCGCCACGCAATCGTTCCATATCGCCATCAACGATCTCGATGAGTTCGAAGTCTCCACTCCCACCGATGCAAATTTGGCTGTGAATGAGGTCAACGAAAACGTTGCCGTCGGAACCACCGTTGGAATTACCGCGGACGCTTTCGACTTGGACGCGACCACCAACACGATCACTTACAGTTTGACGAGCAACCCTGACGGCCTTTTCCAAATCGATGCCAACACTGGAGTTGTCACGACTGCGGCATCGATCAACCGCGAAGTCCATGGTGCGATCCGGTCGATCACCGTCCAAGCGACATCCAGCGATGGATCCGCCGCCACGCAATCGTTCAGCATCGACATCAACGACCTCGATGAGTTCGATGTCTCCACTCCCACCGATGCGAACGCGGCGGTGAATGAAGTCCAAGAGAACGTTGCCGTCGGAACCAGCGTTGGAATTACCGCGGACGCGTTCGACCTCGATGCCACAACGAATACCATCACATACAGTTTGACCAGCAATCCAGACGGTCTCTTCCAAATCGATGCCAGCACTGGAGTCGTCACCACTGCTACCGCCATCAACCGCGAGGTCCATGGTGCGAACCGATCCATCACGGTGCAAGCCACATCCAGCGATGGTTCCTCCGCCACGCAATCGTTCCATATCGCCATCAACGATCTCGATGAGTACGACGTCTCCTCTCCTACGGATATCGACGTGTCGACCGATGCAGTTGACGAGAATGTTGCCGTCGGCACCACGGTTGGAATCACAGCGGACGCTTTCGACTTGGACGCGACCACCAACACGATCACTTACAGTTTGACGAGCAACCCTGACGGCCTTTTCCAAATCGATGCCAACACTGGAGTCGTCACGACTGCGGCATCGATCAACCGCGAGGTCCATGGTGCGAACCGGTCGATCACCGTCCAAGCGACATCCAGCGATGGATCCGCCGCCACGCAATCGTTCCATATCGCTATTAGCGATCTCGACGAGTTCGACATCTCCACTCCCACCGATACCGACGTGTCGACCAATGCAGTTGACGAGAATGTTGCCCTTGGCACTACTGTTGGACTCACTGCGGACGCATTCGACCTCGATGCCACGACGAACACTATCACCTACAGTTTGACGAGTAATCCAGACGGTCTCTTCCAAATCGATGCCAGCACTGGAGTCGTCACCACTGCTACCGCCATCAACCGCGAGGTCCATGGTGCGAACCGATTCATCACGGTGCAAGCCACATCCAGCGACGGTTCCTCCGCCACGCAATCGTTCCATATCGCCATCAACGATCTCGATGAGTTCGAAGTCTCCACTCCCACCGATGCAAATTTGGCTGTGAATGAGGTCAACGAAAACGTTGCCGTCGGAACCACCGTTGGAATTACCGCGGATGCCTTCGACTTGGACGCGACCACCAATACTATCACCTACAGTTTAACCAGCAATCCGGATGGGCTCTTCCAAATCGATTCCAACACCGGGATCGTCACCACTGCTACCGCCATCAACCGAGAAGTGCATGGTGCAAGCCGTTCCATCACGGTACAGGCCACGTCCAGCGATGGATCGACCGCCACGCAATCGTTCCATATCGCCATCAACGATCTCGATGAGTTCGATGTCTCGACTCCTGTTGATACCGACGTAATGGCCAATGAGGTGGATGAGAATTCCGCTAGCGGTACTCATGTAGGAATCACAGCATCTTCTTCCGATGCTGATGCCACGACGAATTCCGTTACTTATTCACTAGATGACAGTGCTGCAGGTCGGTTCAGCATTGATGCAGTAACAGGGGTAGTCACTGTAGCGAACGGATCACTCTTGAATTTTGAGGCGGCGACCAGCCATGGCATTGTGGTGCGTGCCACCTCGGTAGATGGTTCTTGCGCGTTGCAGAGTTACACGATTCAGCTCAAGGACGAAAACGAATTTGCCGTCTCCAGCATCCAAGATCACGATGCTTCGGTCGATTTTGTTCTAGAGAATAGCAGTGTTGGTACGACTGTCGGCATTCAAGCTTTTGCTACGGACGTGGACGGAACAGACACGGTTACGTATTCACTCGACAACAACGCAGGTGGTCTCTTTTCCATTGACGCCAACACAGGCATCATCACGGTATCCGGTGTGATCGATCGAGAGACTGCTGCCAGCTACAGCATTACTATTCGAGCTACGAGTACCGACTCGAGTAGCGTCACCACAAACCGTACTATTTCCATTGGCGACATCGACGAATTTGACGTGACTTTGCCCACAGACAGTAACAGCGCATTGAATATTGTTTCTGAGAATCTGCAATCGGGAGCGATCGTCGGGATTACGGCCTTAGCAGCGGATGGCGACGCGACCAATAACGGAGTGGTCTATTCGTTAGGAAGCAATGCGGGGGGACGATTCGCTATCGATGCGACGACTGGAATCATCAGTACAACACAATCACTCAATTACGAGTTCCGATCGAGTTGGGATGTGACGGTTATCGCGACAAGCATGGATGGTTCTGTCGCTTCAAGCGTGTTTACGATACAAGTTCAAAACGTCGAAGAACGGCCCATAGGTCGCGCTGATACGTACACAACAAGCTACTTGGATGATTTGATTGTGCCATCCGCTGGCTTGCTCCTCAACGACTGGGATCCCGATGGAGACTCGATAACCGCGATCCTGGTCCAACCGCCTGCGAGGGGACTTCTATTGTCCCTAACACCGGATGGACGCTTGGAGTATAGGCCTGAGCGTGGATTTGTGGGTACGGTTCAATTTGCTTATCAGGTTACCGATGGAAGTTTGGTCTCGGATGTTGTGATTGTTACGATCCAAGTCAATCGGCCTGACAGCGTTCTCAACGACTCCACGCCTACATCCAACACATCCACCAAGTCTCAGAATGATTCAACCACGAAGTTAAATACTGCGACAATCCCTAATCCTCGAGAAGCGCAGCAGGAGGCACCTTCTGCCCAGAAGGAAAGGGAGGCAGATAAATCACAATCCACCGCTGCGCCCATTCTAGTGAATCCGGTAACCTTGAATGGCCCCTTGGCGGTTACGAGCGAACGAAGTGACAGTAGCATCGGAGGGCTGAACAATCCTATCTCCTTCAGCCGAGATACCGTTCGATTCCTCAGCCATGGGCACCTCCATTTCGAAGTTGAAACCCACCGCTTAAGCGATGACTTGGACGCCAGTCGTTTCGACTTCGCTGACTCGAGACGGCGAGTCGAGAACTCGATGGGGGGATCGCAAGCAGCTTTTGACTCCGTGTTGGTTCGAACAGTCCTGGGAACGGGTGCGATTCTCTGGCTCGCGCAAGGGGCCCAATTCGCGGCGACACTTGTTAGTGCAGCACCGGCATGGCTCCACATCGACCCGTTGTCTGTTATTCCGAAGAGCACGGAAACAAATGGAAAGCAAGAGAAACTTTCCGAAGGAGAGAAGCTTTTCGAACGGTAGAATAGTGGCATGAAACTCAAAGCGTGTCACTGTTGCGGGCTCGTCCATCGGATGCCGGAGGCATCGTCGGATTGTGGCATTCCTGGTTCCGAGGCCAGAAATCGAAACCGGGTCGCGTCATGCAGACGTTGCCATGCCCCTCTGAATCAAAATGTATCGCCTGCCGCCATGAGGTCGCGGGTCGCAGCACTCACCATTAGTTCGCTTGCCCTCTTTCCACCGGCGATACTTCTACCCATCGTTGAGATTGAGAAGCTGGGACATCATCATCAAAGCAGTTTGCTGAGTGGCATCCGGGATCTGTTTCAAGTGGGCGAATGGAGAATTGGAATCATCATTTTTGTCTTCTCGATTCTATTCCCATTAGCAAAACTCCTGATTCTTCTTGAGTTGTCGTGGGTCCAAATCCTGACATCCAACCAAAGATCTCTTGCGTACCGCTGGATGGAACGCGTCGGGAAATGGAGCATGCTCGATGTCTTGTTACTCGCGATCTTGGTCATGTGGATCAAGCTGCAGGGGCTGGTCGCCTTTCAGTTTGGTCCAGCGATCTTTGCATTCGCGTTATGCGTCATCATGAGCCTACTGGCAGCGCTCGCTTTGGACCCCCATGCTCTTTGGGAAGAGATTCCATGAACGCCCTACCTACAACGGAAAGCACCGAGCAACCGAATGCTGAAAACCATACCGGTTCGATTCCGACGCCTCTCGAATTCGATTCGCATCACGCTTCCCATCTTTGGATTTGGATTTTGCCGATTGGTTGTGTGCTACTATCGGTCGCCTTTTTCTGGTCTGCTTGGATGGAACGTGGCGTAGAGTTTGATATCGAGTTCAATGAAGGACATGGTATCAAACCCGAGGATCGATTGAAGCACAAGGGAATAGAGATCGGTGTCGTGAAGAGAGTGGAGTTAGACCGCGAGCTTTCCAAAATAATCGTAAAGGTTCGAGTAGCCGAACATGCGAAGAATGTCGCGAAGGAAGGGAGCCGATTCTGGATTGTTCGACCGCAGATCACGCCAGGTACCATTGCGGGACTGGAAACAATCCTGGGAGCCAAGTATTTGGCGATGGAGCCGGGCAGCCCCGATGCACCGACCAAACTTCGCTTCACGGGTCTCGATAGTCCTCCGCCTGATGTCCCGCCAGCTGGATCGTTAGAGCTCATTTTGGATAGCGCCACTCGGCGAGGACTGGCTCCCGGCGCACCGATTCAGTTCAGGGGATATCAAATTGGGAAGGTCATCGATCTCGGATTATCCAGTGATGCCCGAAGTGTTCAAACCCGGTGCTGGATCGCACCCGAGTTTCGCGATCTAGTTAGAACCGGTTCCAAGTTTTGGAATCGCAGCGGATGGCGTCTGGATGTTGGGCTGACGGGAGTGGAGATTGATGCTGAAACCCTTCCTCAGCTTATCACGGGTGGAATTGAAATGGCTACTCCCGACGATTCGGGAGATATTGTCAACACCGGACATCGATTCGTCCTGCACGAACGCCCGGAATCCGATTGGCAAAAATGGGCACCATCGATTGGATTCGGTATTGGCAGAAGCGAGCAGTTGGGTCGCGTTCCTCCCCCTCAGCGCATGGCATTGCGATGGCAAGAGCGAAGTTTTGGGTTTCGCACTCAGCAACAAAAGGTCGGTTGGTGTTTGCCAATCGACGATCAAACTCTGCTCTGTTTTCGCGAACAAGCCTTTGCTCCCAACTCGGCATTGGCGGGCACCGCCTCGATCGAAGTTGCAGGGCAATCCCTTCGAATGGATGTTGATTTTAGGGAACCCATACCTTCCTTAGGCGGACTCGACAGTTCCGACCCATTCGATGTGATTCGCCTCCCTTTGAAGAATCCGCTTCCTAAGGAGATTCCCCTTTGGCCGATGTCGCGGGTGAAACTTGAGACAATTTCGACAAAACCTCTCAATGTCATTGTGATTCAAGATCGAGTACAGGGATCCATACATATCGACGCGTCCCGTTTATCCGTGGATGGCGATCGGTGGCATGTCGACTCGTCCATTGGTTTGGGAGCCGACCAGCATGGTTTGCCTGTGATCGAGGCGGAGACTAGTAATCTCATCGGACTATTGGTATCCAGCAAGTCGGAAACATTCGTGTCCCTTCTCGTATCCCCTCGATAAGACATTTTCTCATTGCGGTACGTTCAACCGCAGGAAGGATCGTGGATCGATGACATACCAAGAACGGATCAGCCCCGTGGATGGCTCGGTTACTTGGAGAGGAACATTCGCCGAGCCCCAGCAAGTCTCATTGTCGATAGAACGCGGCGTCCATGCGATGGCATCCTGGAAAGGCGTCGCCCCGGAAGTTCGTGCAGGCGTATGCAAACGGTTTGCCGAGCGACTTCGCATTCATGCACGTGCCATTGCAAGCATGATTTCGACGGAAATGGGAAAACCCTATTGGGAGGCCGAATCGGAAGTCGCCGCCGCTGCGAGCAAAGTGGAACACACCCTCGACGCGCTGCGAAGCCGTCGTTCCATATGGTCAGATGAAAACGCCGTTTCGGAAAGTGTGGTCCGGTTTCACCCCATCGGTTTGATGGCTGTGCTAGGACCATTCAATCTTCCGCTACACTTGCCAGGTGCTCACATCGTGCCCGCCCTGTTGATGGGAAATGGTGTCCTTTTCAAGCCTAGCGAGAAAGCGCCCGGAGTGGGTGATTGGATTCAACGGGCGTGGGATGAAGCAGGTCTGCCCGTAGGAGTTCTCCAAACCCTCCACGGCGGAGCGGAGGTTGCTCGACAAATCGTCAATTCGACAAGCCTCGACGGCGTTTGCTTTACGGGCTCCTACCGCGTTGGGGCTGAATTGCATCGCATGCTTGCGGGGCGTCCCGAATGTATGCTTGCTCTGGAAATGGGTGGTAACAATCCCTTGATCGTCGATCGCGTTTCGAATCTCACCGCAGCTCTTCACGTTCTCATCGCCTCCTGCTTCATCACGAGCGGACAGCGATGTACCTGCGCTCGGCGTCTGATCGTTCTAGACAATGCCCCCAATCGTGATCTGATGCGTCGCTTTGCGGAATCTATTCCTGACATACGCGTGGGATTACCGTTTGATACCCCAGGTCCGTTTATGGGGCCCTTGGTAAGCACCGAAGCGGTACGCGCTGTACTCGCCGCCGAAGAGAGGCTCGAAACAATGGGCGCCGTCCCTCATGTTCGTTGTCAGCAATTTACCTCCCACCCCAATTTGCTCGGGCCGGGAGTGTGGGAGGTTTCCGGGGAAGGGGTCGAGGATCAGGAGGTTTTTGGCCCCGTCGCGACGATCGAGTATGTGAACGATTGGGACGAAGCCATCGCATCCTCGAACCGGACGCGGTACGGTTTATCTGCAGGACTGATCAGCGATTCACGCGAGCATTTCGATCGGTTCGTCAACGAAGTTCGCGCGGGCATTCTCAATTGGAATAGTCCCACAACGGGCGCTACCGGCAAGCTGCCCTTTGGAGGGCTTGGCTCGAGCGGCAATCATCGCTCGAGTGGATACTTTGCCATCGACTACTGCAGCGACCCGATCGCTTCGGTGCAATCGCCTGTTCTTACGCAACCGCCCCAGTTACCTCAAGGTCTCGATTTGGTGTTCGGCAATTTCCGGGATGGAAAATGAGAGAATTCAATATCGATGGATTGATTGGCCCCACCCACCACTTTGGTGGATTGGGTGTCGGTAACGTTGCGAGCGAGTCCAATCGCAACAAGATCGCCCATCCGAGGTCAGCCGCTCTCGAAGGTCTCTCCAAAATTCGGAAGCTCTATGAGCTGGGAGTTCCGCAATTCTATCTGCCACCACCTGGGAGACCCAATTGGGACTGGATGATGGCCTTAGGATTTCAATCCCAAGATGCGAAGGACTGGAGTCGATGCGCGAAACAATTCCCATCACTTTTCAGCTCTTCTTTGAGCTCCTCCTTTATGTGGATGGCTAACGCTGCTACATGCAGTTCCAGAGTAGATACGACGGACGGAATCGGAAGACTCGTGATCGCGAACCTGGCAGCTAGCTTGCACCGGGGACAAGAGAGCCCGGAACGCCACCATCAATTAAGACACTTATTCCAGCGACTGGACACGATCGAGGTCATCGAAGCGTTACCCAGTTTGGTTCCGCTTCGTGACGAGGGGGCAGCAAATGCGATGCGGTGCTGGAATCCCTCCAATCATCAAGGCATATATGTATTTGTTTTTGGTGAGACATATCAAGGGATAACACGATCCATAGCATCAGGAGAAACACGGGTGCAACGAGGTGTTTATCCTTCACGTCAGACGTCTCTAGCGTCTCAGCTCATCGCGAGATCGTTGAGAATCCCAGATTCGCGTTCTGTGTTTGTACAGCAACATCCCCAAGCGATCGATGCAGGAGTCTTTCACAATGATGTCATCGCCACGAGCCATGAAGATTTTTTGTTACTACACGAGAGAGCATATCTTGATCAATCCACTGAACTGGATCGCATATCGGAGACCTTTCGCAAGGAGTGTGGTGGCGAGTTAAGCATTTTTGTTATCACAGAAGACGAGCTACCTCTTTCGGAAGCCGTTGCTACGTACTTGTTCAACTCCCAGATCGTCACACGATCGGACGGAAGTTGGTGTATGTTTTGCCCGATTGAATGCATGACGTCACCAGCGGTCACTCAAGTGCTCCAACGCATCCAGAGCCAAGAGCCGCGACTCGGGGAGATCGAGTTCGTCTCCCTACGAGAAAGTATGGCGAATGGGGGCGGTCCAGCCTGCCTGCGTCTGAGGGTTTATGCGAGCGACGAGGAGATCGAACAGATTCCTTTGGGAGCACGCATCCAGGATGAATCGCTTTTCTATCTAGAGCGGCTCATCGCATCCGAGTATCCCGATTCGGTCCAACTCGACGACTTCCTGGACCTCCAACTGGTGAACCACTGTCGTCGGGTTTCCGAAGCCATCAGCCAATATTGGCAGAGCGAACGCCCTTGATTGGACAGTATCGCGCAACAGTTTTCTTCGTTGCTCCTTTTTCAGCGAATTGCCTTCTGCGATGCAATTGCTGTAAACATGTCTTGCTTCTGATTCCGATCATTTGTTATGGCTTCCTTTCACGCTCTTCGCTTGCTGGAGTCATCGATTGTGATTCCGACCAGGCAAGGCATCCTGGATGCCAATGGTGTTGAAGTTGGTTGTTGGCTTGTTCGTTAGCGAGGTGATCCATTGCTTGATCGTTCGATGATGTAACGCGGGACCTTCTCTCCAGCCCCTGAGCGCGCAATAGAAATCTGCACACACGTCTATTGCTTCCTCTCCGCGTTTCTAATCGCGGTTTAGTGATCGCACTCGTTCGTCAGCGAGCCTATGTTCGCAGAAGGACTATCGAGGAGAGAATGCGGTCATGTTGTCTAGTCTTTTTCTTATCCTATTCGGTTTTGTTTCGGCGCGTGATGCAGACCAAGGCTGCTTGAGTGAGCATGTCGATCTGATCGAGCTCAATCATTTCTACGACCCTCTCGGGCGTCACGTCTACGATCAGGTCATCTTTTACAATCGACACCCGGGGACGGGTCAATTTCACGTTCGCGCTTGGTGTCTGGTGGAGGATCGCGAATCGTTGAGTCGGCGCCCAGTCTATCAAGCCGCGACGGGGTTGTACCGTGTGGATTGGCTCGACTCAGACCAACAGGTCCTCCGTCGTATTGAAAGTCGACTCCATCGTGAGAGCTGGAGCCACTTGGACCCCGAACGGATCGACAAGAAGAAATACGACGAGCGTTTGAGATTCGCTCTGGTGCAACCTGCCAAGCGGCGAAAGCCTATGGAAGAAAAACTAGCCAAAGAGTCCACCGACGGTTCCGTGGTGTCGAACACCAAAGAGGAAAATGGAAAAGGGGGCATCGGCTCGACCCTCTCCAATGTGCTCGCTCATCAACCCTGAAATACCAATCTGAGCAAAATACCGAAGCGACGTGCCGGTTTCGTGCCGGTGACGTCCGGGTTGTCGGTTTATGATTAGGGGGTCTCCGAACCGAAGACGTAGACATGGAACATGCGGTTGCCCCCAGCGTTTGTTCCGAGGCCGGGCAGATGCCCGCTCGTGTATTGCCCTCCGCACCCGAATACGCGAGTCTTCCCAGTATGACCCTATGACGGCCCGCGAAAATAGGGTTTGGGACGGGCACGAGCGACACGCCCGGTTCGTGCCGTCCCGTCATGCTGGAAAACGCCAATCTGGTTTACCGTCCCCAGTTCCAAAAAGTGATTGCAAACTGCAACACGGTAGCGATAGTTACCCAAATGAAATACGGGATCTGTACAAGGGCAACCCAACGGTAATGGCTCCAAATGGCCACCATCATCCAGGGAATTGTCAGCCAGACTATCAGAATATCGATCGAAGCGAGCGGAAGATTGCGCCACCCAAACTGGATCGGTGTGAAAATCAAATTCGCAATTAAGTTCAAGGCGAAAGGAAGTGCTATCTTCCATTTGATCTCTCGCCGCAGCGCCATTACAAAGACAAACCCAAAACTGACTACGATAATGGGGTAGAGAATCTGCCAAATCAACCCGATTGTTGCGGGTGCAGGGGTCCAGCTTGGCTTATGAAGGGAGTTGTACCAATCGATCCACGGCATGGGATTGCTCAACCACCCCGCTTCCTACCTCGAATCTCTTCGTCTAGGATCATCCAGCCCATGGGGAATTGAGAGCCGCTAAGACGACTGCTCCCCTCCCCTTCGCCCACCAACGAGTGTGGGTCTTCGTCGTGAATGGGAACTTCGCTAACAGGTGGATCACTCGGGGAGGTAGCATCCAACTCATCATCGGTTGTCGCATCGTCATTCGGGTCACTGGATGGCGAGGTCGGCATTCCTCCGGCATTGATCATGTTGATCAACACGAGGATATCAAGGGGAGAGACAGACCCATCGCCGTCCACATCCATATGAGGAGTCGGGCCTTCCCCCTCCGGTGTAATCATTCCCGGTCCGTGTGAATTGATGTAATTCACGATGATCAGAGGATCCAGTGGAGAAACGGTCCCATCTCCATCCACATCCCCCGGATTGCTATCGTTGTGATAGGGAGTTTGATCGCGATCGATAATGACCCGTACCCCCTTGGATATGTGAGCACCTGTCACCGAGGAAGTCGCTGAGAGGACCACATCCACGTACCCCGGCTCAACCCACTGCAATGCGTGTCGCGCCTTCAACCGAAATGCGTTGCTCACCACCTCAAAACGATCGTCGCTCACCGAAATGAAATAATCTTCATTCCGATCGGCGTCTCGCACATAGACATATCCGAGCAAGTCACCGGACTTGTTCTCCTCGACATGGTACTGGGAAGCCGCCGACAAAGTGACTGCCGGGTCGTCCAAGTCCATCACACGAAAGAGCAACGCTTTCGAGGTCAGCCACCCCGATAGACGATCCTTCGCCACTACCGTCACCCCAACGGTCGGCTCCAACTCAAAATCGAGTTCCACCTGCGCCTTAAGCCTAAGCTTTCCGGACTCTACTTCAAATCGAGCGTCGCTCACGCTCCACTCGTATTGTTTCCCCGAGTCGGCGTGAAGAACGGACAAATCTCCAAGGACCGCACCAGGAGTTCTCTCTGGTACTTCGTAGTTGCCTCGAAAGAGGATACTTGACGGTGCATCATTTTGTTCCGAAACTCGAAGTGTGAGCCATTTCGAAAATCGGTCGGCCGAGGAACTACGCGCGATGGCTGTCACCATGAGGGGAATAAACGCCTCGGACTCGATGTCCAAGCTCCCTTGGATGAAATACAAAGTGGATCCAAGAATTGCGAATCGCGGATCGCTCACCAAAAAGTCGTAGACGTCGCCAAGGTCTGGATCCACGACGCGAACCGAACCCACGGGTTCTCCCGGTTGAATTTCCGACGAAACGCTTTCCTCGAGCAACAGCAAATCGCTGGGAAGATCATTGATGGCGTCAATGTCGATGCGGACCATCACCTCCTCCGACAACCTCTGACCATCGTAGGCAGCCAACCAGAAGCGATCCGAGCCTACCCAGTCGGCGTCCGGAATGTACACGCCACCTGTCGTCGAGCTCCAAACCAATTCACCCTTCTCGGGCCCCTTTGTGATCACCCAATAGACACTGCCATCCGATGTCGAATAGCGCGTGCCATTGGTGGATCGCAGCTGGGATGCGAATGGAGCGAGGTCGATCGCAATCGACTCGTCTTCCGACACACTCCACTCCCACTCGCCATCGAGAACCCACTCGACACTGGGCTGCGTATCCCGCACACCCATCGCAATCGAAACAAGCTCCTCTTCGGAGAGATTCACCGTCGCCGCGGATCGCTGGACGATTTCTCGGGAATATCTTCCCTCCTTCGAAATCGAAACGAGCGATTGTCCCGAAGGAGTGATCGAAAGGGATTCGGGCGGCACGTCCGATGGCATCTCAAACTGTGCCTCCAATTCCCAATTCTGGCTATTCCAGATGTTCCAAGCTTCAGTCGATCCTGCAACGGAAGTGTAAAGAATGCTTCGCTCCGCATCCTCCAAAACCGGAAACTGCGAGTCGGGCAACGCATTCAACGTCGGCATGCCGGAAATGGTATCCAACACCAAAAGCGATCCGGATACTTGAGTAAACAGCTTGAGACCATCCGTTGAAACGGCCCAATCCTCAACGGGTTGCGCAAAGGTTCTCTCTGAAACGAGTGCGATGTTGCCGTCGACAACCCGATACATCGAAAGTCGTTGCGACCCTCCCACTTGCTCGAGCGCTACAAACCCATCGCCGCCTGCCGGCTTCATCTCCAGCACGGACCCCGATACCGAAAGGGGCAAAGAATAGGCCGACCATTGCGGTCCATCCAACTGGATGTCAACCAGAGTCCCCGATGCCGCTGAAAACCCGATCCAGCGATCGCCAAACCGCACCGACCGTTCAATTTCCAAGCCGTCCGCTTCCGGTGCCGCACTCAGCGCCTCAAGTTCAAAACCGCTCGAACTCCCCCAGGCGAATCGGTACCATCGCCCTGCCGGCTCGCCATCCGACTCCAAACTTACCCTTAACACTCCACTCGAACCGACTTCATTCGAGTCGCTTCCGCTCGAGTCTGCCCAAATCTCCGTAATTTCCCCGTCCAGCATCCATCGATCCAAACCGGATTCCGCGGACGAGTTCCAGGCGATCAGTTCCCGCCCGGAGCGACCAATTCCCGCTTGATCATGGACCCACGCCGGGGTAACGAATGCATCCGCAGGCCAGTCCCCCAATATGGGAAGCGATTGCCAAGTCCCAGCGGGAGAGGGCAGGACAGGTGACGTCTGCTGAGAACCATCCCCCGCCCCGAGTAACGCGACCGCATATCTCCCGGGCTCCAGGCCCCGAAACGATGCAATTCCAACTTCATTGGAAATCGCAATTTGCTCGCGCAGATCGTGCACGCCGTTTTCGTTCGTATCCAAATAAAGAACTCGACCCGACTGTCCCGTTTCTCCCGAACCATCCAAAAATCGAGATTGGTTCGAGTCTTGAAAAACAAAGACGTCGATGCCGGCTAGCAAGCGACGTTCCTCAAGCCGATCGAACCTGGGTCGCCGATGGGGGCTCGGCTTCGAGTTGCCTCGAAGCCTATGTGCGCGTACGTTTCCTCGAAAGAGCATGGACTCTGGTGGCGTTTAAAATGAGAGGACGGCAAATCGCGTCTAGTCCGGCGAACCCGACGAGTGTGTGTACCATTAAATGTATCGGATCCTCGGTAACGTACGCAAGGATCCAGACAGATTTAACGTGAATCCCCCACCGAATCGATCCAAGCGGCGACTTGCCACTCGGTCAATCCGACAGCAGAGCTCCCTCGGTAAGGCGATTGAACGCCGCCCGATTCGCTGTGTAATGGATCACCTGAGTCACCGCACGTGGCCCAGCTAGATCGACCGCCTTTTGAACCTGGGAGTCGGTCAAAACAATGGGTGATCCTGCTAGGTTCTTGGCAACGACCAACAAGGCTTTGTCCTTCTCCGAGATGACAGACGTTGGCAACGGATCGAGATCGAGCTCAGCAATCACCTCTTCGCGAACCCCGCACTTTTGCATGTCTTCCAAGGCTCGCTTGGCGGCGTACCACGCCCGGTCCTGCCGGGCAACCACCCAGTCAATTTCGCTTTGCAAGGCAGGGGATAACTCGTCCAGTCGCTTCAATGAAACCATCGACTCCACAAATCGCTTGCCGGAGACGGGGAAATGTGCGACCAATCGCATCCAAGCCGGAACTTTTCCTTCCGGGACCAAATCACCGAATGCCTCCCTTACCGCCGATTCATCGACCAAAGCCACTCGCGACGAACGCTTGGAAACCCAATCGAGCTTCTGCTTCAGAGCCTCCCCCGTCTCCAAGGGGGGCCTCTTCAAGACCGTTGGAGCCAAATCTCCTCGCTTGGACTGACCTATGCCCACCACTCTGGAAATCCGACTCCGATACTTGTCGGACGTCGGGGTCAGATAGGAATGAGCGTCCAGATCGACGGCACCGCTCGGGGCATTGCCCTGGGAACCAAAGTTACCTCCGTTATGAGACTGAGGAACGCCAGCACCCTCTTTCCAGCGATTGATCGCGTTGTAACCCGCGATCGCTCCCATCATCTCCACCAGTTGCTGATCGCTATAGAACTTCTTGCATGCGTCGATCAGGGCGTCATCCATCAAATGCGGTTCCCCGGTCAATGTCCTGGCCAAGGCGAACGCGACTCTCTCCTTTTCCGGAAAGTACTCCCAATCGCTATCGAGTGCCGCGATCTCGTCCTCGCTCATTCCAGCTACCAATAGCTTCGACTCCTGGTGACCCAAACAATACTGACAATTATTGGCTCTCGCGGCCAACCAAAACAGCCTTACCTTGAACCCATAATCGAGAGAAATCAATGGATCGGGAGCCCCGAGTGCCCGTCGTATACTCGACGTAGAAGCACTGTTTGCGGACGCGGGCGGCCCTCCAAAAGCCAAATAGCTCCCCACCGAGTTTTCGCCGATGTAAAGAGAACGAATTCGCGACTCGTATCCAAGTGCCCGCGGATCGGATGCCCCGTTCTTCGCTTCCTCTTCCGTCAATGCTGGAAGCGGAATTCGAGGCTTCCTGGTCTTGAGATCTTCGAGGTATTGCTTCATCGCGTCGCGGGTCAGTGGTGTCGCGCGGGGCTCGTCCTCGCGATTCGTTTCCACCAACGCGAGACTGGCTTCCTTTCCTGCCGAATCTCTCCGCGCCTCTTGCCCAATCACGACACCCGAAACACACGTCTGAATTACCAAGGCCGCGAAAACCCATTTCATACTTTTTCTCATAACAATCTCCCTTTAGTCACTGCTGTAGTTCGGTGAATCGATTTGTTTAAAACTCGGATACGACTTCGCCACCGCTGCGCGTGCCGAGGGCCCGCCAAATCGGCAGTTCCAAATTGCTGGAAACAAATCGAACAGAACCATCGCCAATACAGGCGTTCACCCCGCCGGTGTGACGGCTTCCGGCCGTCGTCGCAATCCGTCCTGGAGGGAACATGCACGAGCGTGTGTTAGGAGGAAGAACGTGGTAGTAAAGGGTCGTGGAATGGTATGCTTGAATCCATGGAGCACCCACAATCGAAACACCTTGTTTGCTGATATCGAGCGGATTGATCGCCATGCAATCACGAAGGGCCTCGTCTGCATTCGCTGGGTTGGTACCAGGCCGGAACGTATCGGAAACCGGAGTCGCAATGCTGTTGCTCCCATCCCCCGCAATCTTTTCGGCAAAAGCAAAGGTGTTCGAAAGGCCATCGGTAATCTCACCGAACTTGATTGCACTATCGCGATAAAAAAGACCATTGCAGGCGGGCATCCCATAATTGGGATCGCTCGACAGCGTGGGAGGTGCTCCCGCCAAGATATTGGTTCCCGAATTGGCGTAATAGCTATTCACTCCACCAAGACTCGTCGCGAGTCCCGTGTACGTATCCGAAGGGCAAATAAAGGTAGGAACACTCTGCAAACGAGCGGCATCATTCGCTACATGGTTGTAGGCGAAGTTGTAATCGACCAGCTGGTACAAATTGACTTGCTCCATGTAAGGGAGCAAACGTGCGTGCACCGAAAGGCCGGTCGAAAAATTGGCGCTCCCAAGGTTCCCAGATGGAAGTCGCTTGAAGGTCGATTCGTAATTGTGCATCGACAACCCCAATTGCTTAAGGTTATTCGAGCATTGCATTCGCCTGGCAGCCTCTCGAGCCGCTTGGACGGCTGGCAACAACAAACCAACTAAAATTCCAATAATGGCAATCACAACCAACAACTCAACCAAGGTAAATGCACTTTTTGCATGACGTCTCATGGCACGCCTCCGACAGAATAAGAGAATAAAGAGTGGGAAGTTCGGTGCATGGGTGCAATCAAGGCCTGCGCACGATCCATACAGCCAGTTAAGATCCGTCGCTTCCTACACGCACATCGTGTGAAAGGGATTGGCAGCGAAAACTCTTCATCCTCGGATAAAGATTAAACCGCAAACCAATGCCCCCACCATCGGCGACTCTGGCTACGTGGAAGCGAAATCCAACAAGAGACGCTCGGCGCAACGGACAGAATCCGTTTGCAGACGCAAACACCATCCACCGTTAACGCGGAAACGTACTAAGAGAAGGTCCCGCGAGGAGGCGGAACAGGAACTTCCAAAAATGCACTCGACGGGATTGCCCCATCCATCCAGAAAACGCCAAACGGGTCGAACGCCACAACGGTTTCTTTTCCGAACCCGGTCGACTCCAACAAGTCCCGCATCCGGTCCCACTTCGTCAAATACTCACTGGGCAACATCGGAACGTTGGAACGGGAACGGCACTGACCGCTCCGGCAGTTAGGCTCAGACCCGGGTGATTCGCCATGGGAGGGCACGCTGGCACTAATCGCCCAATGCTCTCGGTGCTGCAAGTAGTCCCCACAGGATGCCCAAGCGGTGTGCGGAGCGATTGCGATCAATACGAAAAGGGCAACTTGGATTCCCCATCTCCACGCTTCCATCCATGACGACGCGACAACCCAGGACGCCACTGGCGGGGAAGGTAGCTCGGCAGGAACTGCCACAGCGTGAAAACGGATATTCGCCGCCTTTTGGACCACTCAGAGACTCTCCAAGGGGCACGAATCCGACCTTCAAAACACCTGAAGGTGGATGGAACCGCAACAAAGAACCCTCTCAATCTAGGAACGCGATCGGGAAGAGTCAAGGAATCCTGCGGGAAACACTTAAGAAAAGTGCTCTGAAGCCGAGGGTGCAACGCTGTAAACGCAAGGTATCGCGGCTGCGGTCGCGGTCGCTCCGACGCGCCGAGGGTACGTTTGACCTACGAACCCACCATTCGCTCTTTGCACCGTTTCGCCGCATCGCGAACATCCTGGAGCGCACGAAACAGTTCACGATCCCATGCTCCCTTCCCGGAGATAGGGACTCCCTCACCCCCCCACACGGGATCCACTTCTACTTCCTCATCACCAAGCCCCGCATTGATCTGACTATGACGGAGTATTTGATCTTTTAACGCCTGCGCGTTCTCCAACCCTTCCAACAACCCAACATGTCCCCCCATCGCTACGGCAGCTTCGGAACCACCCCCTCCCGCTGTCGAAACAATCAGATTGGAAAACCCGAACCATCTTTGCAGGGGACCTTGCGACACATTCACATTCTGAATGTTCGCAAAAGTAATCGTGGTCTCGTGAATCGTCCAAATGCCGCGTCGGATGCGCAGACTGCGATCCGAAAGCGCGTACCATGTCGTGTCGTATCGCAAATGGATCGCCACGTACGCCAGAATATCCGGCAATACAATCACGACGATCCATAGAGGAGCTGTCAAAATCCCAATCCAAGGTGCCACGACGATCGTCGCAATCCAGAGCCCAATCAGAATAACATCGATAAGAACCAAACCGATCCAAAATTGGAACTTTCGATAACTCAAATACGCTTCCGATGGACGCATGACGACGACGGAATGCCCGTCTCCGAACTCGATTTGATTCGGCTGACGCGGCAGACAAAACCAACTTGTCAACACCGCCCACACGCCGCGATAACACCATTCGCACGCCACATGCACCGCGCCCGTATCCTTCATGTTCCGCTCGCTTTGTTTCCAGGAGTTGGCGTGGTCTCTGCGATCGCGTCGAGTGAGTCCCGAATCTCTCGCAAGACCTGCAACACCTCCTCGCGAGAGACGGAGTTCCCATCGGTTTCCTTCGTCAAGGAACCAAGCTTTTTTGCAACGGTCGCCCCCCTCGTTCTGGCATACAACCAATCCCTCACAGCCTCTGGCTCGCGGACGCCCTCGATCACGATTTCAGGCATTGCATTACCCGATGCAGTCTGAATGCTTACGGAGTAAATACCGAGCCACCGCTGGACCACGTTGCTCGAGATCTGAATATCTTGAATGCGACGAAACGCGACGACGACCTCCCGCCGAAACAACCACCCTACCTGCATGCGAATTCCCGTAGACTCCAACTGGTATCGCAGAGTGCTAAAACGAACCCACATGAGAGGGAGCACCAAAACAACCCCGACAAAACTCAGGAAACTACAAAGAATGTAGTAGGTCAAAAGTGCAGGGTCGGGGCGTTCAACGCGGGGCGGATTTGCGACCGTTTCGGGCTCTTCGTGCGGCAAGTTCAATGTCCCTCCTCTTTCTTTCATGGATACCCGATCCACGCTTCGCACCAAGACCGATCAGTCGAGGAGCTAAGCCCCTTTAACACGGGTCCCCACCTGAAGGACCGCCGGAGGAATCGCACCCTCCACTACGGGCAAAACATCGATCATGGCTTCTTCCCAGGTGACGTCGCTCAACCAATCGATCAACCTCTTCGCAACCGATGCGTGCTCTGCTCTATTCGGTACCACAAGGACGAGCACCAACCGAACCTTGGCCTCTTTCGGAAGGCTGCATCGCACGAGATACGCGTCTGCAATCGAAGCGATCTCCTCGCACACCTTTCCGATGGCCAAGCGCGTCGACTCCATAAAATCCCGTGGGATCGGAGTGAATAGCAATCGGGTACCGGCACGAATTCTAGTCTCGCTCATCAATAGTGCGACTTAAGCTCATTTGGAGAAGAAATGATTCGAGAACACATGTTGGATGGAATGCCAAGTGTAATGAGTTGCCGGAGCGCGTGCTAAAACTCGATCACCTTTTTTCTATGCCTCTTCACACCCTCAAGGCCTCGATGGGAAAAATTTAGTTTCCCACCTCGTCAACTGTGCGTTTAAGACACACTTCTCCCCGGTCCTCCTTCGCGTGGTGCCGCAAAAATGCACAACAGAACGATCGGTCGGACGCTAGCGTTGATCTCAAAATATCTATCGTTTCGGTTAGGAACTTTGACCACCGCTGCTCGGTTCCGTCTGCGAAACAAGGACTACTTTGGCCGCTGGTACCTCTTGCCGGAAGGAATGGATCGCCAGCATGACGGCGCCGATGACAAGGACGCTGTCCGCAATATTGAAGTTTGGCCACACGTAATCACGATAGCGAAACAGAATCCAATCGCGTACTCCTCCTGCCCATGGGGCTGGTAAATTGGGTATCGCTAATCGGTCGTACAGATTCCCGATAATCCCCCCCATCACCAATCCCATCGCCACTGTCAGCCAAAGCGAACGACTCGCCTGTAGCACAAAGAGCCAATAGACTATCCCGATCGCAGCCACGATGGACAAAGAAGAAAACAACCAACCCATGCCTTGCCCTAGCCCGAACAAGGCGCCCATATTCACGGCGGTTTCGATTCCCACAAAGGGTTCCACTATCCAAAAAGGCTCTTGCTCGCCCGGAAGCCCTTTCCACAAAAACACTTGATGCTTCGTCCACAGGTCCAAGCCGGCACCACCGACGGCCAACAAAAGAAAAAGTATAAGTCGCATATGGCAATCGCCGGAGTGCGTGGGTTAGGGATAAGTTAAGCCCGGATGCAGTGGGTTACTGGATACAGTGGGTTGCACGCGAGGATGGTTACTGGCGAGGGACTAGCGCAATCGCGAAATACTCTCCGCAACGATTTGCCTTGCCGCCAAGGAAGGAATGTAGCCTCGTTGCCCGCGAATCACGACCGGCTGCTGCAAGTAACGTCGAAGATTCAACGCGGCAGTCGATTGCACATAGGTTACCACGTTGCCAAGGTCATCGGTCAGCGCATACTCTGGTTGGCCTGGCAAACTGCCATGCACCTGCACTAACCAGCCCGAAGCATCTCCCGCTCCACTCGAACCAACTCCGCCCCCCTCGGGGACCGTCGCATGCCCCGCAAACTGAACGGACGAGGAAGGCTCCGAGGGCATCGCAGGTACCGAGGGTGCAATCGCGGAAGCTGGAATCACCTCTCGGGGTAACGCATTGCTCGCGATGCGTGAAGGGTCCATCATGTTTCCCAGCGTTCTGGTGCGCAAGGAGTCGAAACGATCGACCCGCTCCATCAACAACCTTGCCTCGCCTCGTACGATCGCGGAGTCTCCTCTTTCGATCCAATCCTCGCATTGCCTACGGAGTCGATCCAATTCCCATCGCTCCGTTGGCTGGGAGACGATCCTGGAAAGTTCCAGCATCGCCGACTGAATCTCGGGCGTATGAAAATCGGCTTGTGCTCCTCCGGAGTTTGCAGCCATGTCCCCTTCCATTGCCAAACTATCAGTCTTCGGAACGATTCCATGCCATTCGCTCTCAGGGGCAGCAGCGACGAGAGGCCTCCCCGCTATTGGCTCTCGACTACTCCACGCTGGGAGTGTCTCGGCACGGGAGGGACCACTTGGATCTCCCGCAAATAATGGCTGGTCCGCGGTCCACAAACGCGTGAGCATCGGCTTGCTTTCATCATAAGGCGACTCGCTGCCAAATGGTGCATTGTCGGAGTAGGCCCCGATAGCGTCGCTTCCCAGCGGAGCGCGAATCCTCGGCCCCTTTCCAGGTCGGGGTAACCGATCCAGCCTGCCATAACCGGCCGGGCCCACGGAATCCATTCGCGAATCGTATCGGAGATTATCTTGACGAAACTGATGATGCTCGGTGGCAATTTGTGCGCGCACAGGCTTCCGGTCCGCTTCGACGATACCAAATCCCACCAGCCCCAAAACGCTTGCCAGCGGCTTCATACGCAACTTGGGATCGGTCGTCTGAAGCGCGTCCCAATGCTTCAACGAATCGACTTGATGCTGGGCTGCTTGTTGACGCTTCGCTTTGGCTAATTGCTGGGGAGTCATCGATGCCTCGACCGACTCGAGCGGCACTACTCCCACTTCGCCCGGGACAATGAGACTTCCTTCCGGTGCATCCTGCATCGCGACGGATTGCTCTTCGCGGATCAGCCGTTCCGCTTCCGCAATCGCGTCGGCTTCATTGCTCCAAACCATCTCTCCGTCTCCACTCTCTTGGACCACCCGCTGCGCACTGGCTTGCTGAACTCCTGATCCTACAACCTTTCCCTCGGTCGTCTCCGAATGCGATGCCAACCGCACTTGCGAATCGGACATCTTCTTCGATGCAGAACTAGGTGCAACTGACTGTTCCGACAATCCAGAAGGGACGTCTGAGAGCTGGGAGGTTCGTATCCACCTAAATTCACCTTGTGGTGGCGCAATGCGGTACCACAGACTTCTTGTACCATCCGCAGACGGTTGGGACTGTTCCCCTAGCACTTGAACAATCTGGGATTTCAGAAGTGCGGTCTGCCACTTCCATTCGCCGGCGATGGGATCCGTAGAACCAATCCAAGCTGCGGTATTCTCCTCGACTATCTCTGCCGTCTTCCCCCCCGGCAGAAGAAATGCCGATGGAGCCGGAATCCAGTTGTGGCTGCCAGCGGGAGGTCGAATCCCGGACCAGCCATTGGAAGTCTCCAGATAGACTTCGACGCGCGTACCGGAAGGAAGCGTCGATGTCACATACGATCCATCGGACGGTCCGGATTTCACCAACCCCTTGGGCGCATGCACATAACGCACCTGCGCTTGTTCAAATCGCTCGACAACACGAATCGACTCGCTGCCCTCCGATCCTTGTGGCCTATCTTGAGCCCAGGCGACGGATTGGACTGACGAACCGTTCCAACCGCTGACAAGCAACGAAAGGGCAACGAGTTGTTTCGCCGTACACAGCGATCGAATGGGCACGATCGAAGACCTCATGGAACACTCCCTCGATGCGACCCAGTACCGGCCACCAAGGCTTGCTGGATCATTTGCTGCAATTGTTTATCCGGTTCGCGTTGAAATAGAGATCGAAGCTTGAGATGGGCATCGCGATCTTGCATCGCTCCCAAGAGCGTGATCGCACGATGCCGAACAGTTCGATCGTGGCTTTGAGCCATCCACGCCAAAAGTGGTACCGGGTTGATCGGTCTCCCGCGTACCGCTTGCTCCATCGCCTCCAGCTGAGTATTGGAATCACCTCGAGCCATATCGATCGCGATCTCCACGATCTCCGTAGGCACTCCTCGTCGAAACAGTTCATCGCAAACCATGCGGACGCGACGCTCTTGCGTGCTGCTTAATAGGGTGAACAAATTCTCGAGCGATAGGCTTTCGAGCCCTGCCAAGTCCATGCCATCGGCGCGTTGCGAATGCGTCTCCCCCACGGGACTTGCAGCCCCTCCACTCGACACCAGCATTACCTGGGCACCTCGCAGTGGGTTCGAAGCGATCGAATGGACTTCGTCTACCACTGTGCCGTGATCCGCCTGCAAAGGAGAGGCTCCCTGCAACGGCCACGTTGGTGAGGTTATCGCAGGTGCTGGCAACAATGTTGTCAGCGGCGTCGTCATGGAAGGTTGAGGCAACCGCGGGAGAGGGATATCGCGATCAGCCTCGACCGATGCCACTTTCGCTCCGACCCCAGGCTCCAACCCTAACGAAGCGGGCATTGCATTTTTCGGCGGATCGTATGCGGTTGGGATGGAACTCGTGGCGAGCATCGCGGGAGACGATTGCACGGCCAAGATTGACCGACACATCGCCCTGGCGCGTTCGACTGAGTCGCTTGAACCGCGATCCTCCAATCGACCCAAGACTTCGGAACTCAATCGATCTCGCAGACTCATCGATTCATGGGACGATAGCTTGGCACCCGCAAGTTCGGTCACCAAGCTTAAGCACGACTGCAACCATTCTTCGGAGCGCTCTGCCGAATGAACTCGGTCGTGGAGCAACTGATACGCGGCAAGTCGATGCTGGGGCTCGTTGCTATCGAGTTGCTCCACCATAGCTTTGGTGCTCGTCGCCCCTAGCTCATTGAGAGCAACGATCAAACCCAGCGATTCATCGGTCCCATTCGAAGTTGCCAAGGCGCGGCGCAATTCTTGGAGCAACCATCGATTCGACAGACTCGGCCAGGCAACGATGAAACCAAAAACGGCAAGGATTCCCAGGGAGACCATTGGCAGCCGAGCAAACCAGCTTCGGCGCGTACGCAAACGAAGCCTTGGATCCGCTCGTTTTCCAAGGAGCCAATCGACGTCAAGCTGAATCGGTTCCACCGTCCGTTGGATTCGTTTGCCCATGACCTCTTTGAAGGCTTCTTGCCAGAGTAGTTTTCTGCGACTTTTTAGGTAAATAGGCTAAAGGTCGAGAGAATATCAATAGCAAACCGCATGGAACGAATGCATGCAAAAAGGCCCTACGCGTCGATCGCAGGGCCTTCAAGTGATTGGAGAACGGTTCTTTGCGAGCCGTCGTGCTATGCCAGCGTGGAGGAACTGCTCACGAAGGCTCCGGGGCTGCTCCCGGTATCACGCCAGCGAAAATACTCCGCGAACATCAGGACGTTTGCGAGAAACATGAAGATCATCGCGAGGATCAACATTACGGTGTAGATCGACATGGGATGCTTCTGGGTCGACATATTCGTTTGCTCTCGGTGACCGATCTGCACACTTTACGAGACGGCATGCAGGAGGGGTTAGAAGGACAAGGGGATTTGCGGGAGGGAAACCGGCGGCGTGACACACCACCGGGAAACCAATAACTACTGGAGCTTCGAGGCAACTTTGTCGCCCGCTTGGATGTAGCCTTTTCGGAAAGAGGCTAGCACTTTGCCGATGGCTTTATCCTCTTGCGTTTTCGTGATTTCGATTCGGCCAAGATATTGAGCTCCTCGGAAGACGTCCAAGGTATGGCCTTCTCGAAGTCCATCGTCACGACCGAGTGAAACCTCTACGAGGTTCGTGTTGTTGACGGCGAGAACCTCACCTCGCAAATCGGCGGGAGGCATGTCTTGCACATCGACAATTCCGGCTTGTTGAAGAGCCTCACCGCGAGTGATCGCGAGAGCTTCGTATAGAGTCGATTGGTCTTGCAGTTGCTTCAACTGATCGCGAAGATCGGTTTCGACACTCTTGAGGGAGTTCAGCAGGTCGGTAAGGCTGATAACCGATTTGCGAACGGAGTTGCGATCAGCGATCACCTTGTCGATTTCGGTTCGAAGGGTGTCATTTTGGGCCTGAGTGGCTTTAAGCAAATCGACTGTTGCCGAGTGCTCTTGGTTCTTCATGGTGTTGACGGCGTTCAAATCGCTTAACTGGCGGTTGGCTGCAGCAAGCTGCTGATTTTGGCTATCCAACTGGGACTGGAGGGCGGAGAGTGCTGCCCGTCTCGCGATCTGCTCTTGGGCCAAGCTGGTTTGCAATTTCTCGGCCGCCGCTTTGGTCGCATTGACGGTGGCTTTCAATTGCTCGTTCTCGGTGCGGAACCGAGTCAACTTCTCCCGGTAGTCCATGTGGGATGCGTTCGCCAGCAAGGCAGCCACGAAAAAGGAGGCACTGGAGACCAGGATGATCAGTGTAAAAACTCGACCCAAAAACGTCATCGTGTCACCGCAGCGAAGAGATGCGACAAGGGGGAAACACAAGACGGCAAGCTCACCGGACGGAGCGAAATGTGTGCATTGCCGTGCGGGAAAATTCGACCCGCTGGGGATCGAGTATAGTTCGGTAAAATCGGCACTGTCAACGAAAAGCTCTTTTTTGAGACGAATGTTTCGTCTTGCCCAATCCGCAGCCTCCGGTTGAACGGAAAGGGTGGACCGAATCTGCCGGTCGCACCGATTAAAGGAATCCATTACCCATCTGCGTAGGGATCGGAAAAACCTGCGCTTCTAGAGAGGGTGCACTGGTTAAAACGGCGAGATTCTCTACAGTAGTCTCCGATGGAGCGGCGCAGGATGTTGGTCGCCTGGACAACTTGAGACTGCCCCCTTTCCTAGCTCCCGCTCCGAATCGGACTGCTTCGACGGCATCCGATGCCCATCCACCCGTTGTCACCAAGATTAGCATGACCTCGAACAGCTCTGCCTCGTCGTTTTTCTTGCGCCATGAGTTTCTGATCCGCCGGCTCCACTCTCTCAGCGGATTGGTACCAGTCGGGGCTTACATGTGTGTGCACTTGCTCACCAATGCGAGCCTGTTGGCAGGTGCCTCGGTCTTTCAAAACAATGTTTTCACGATCCACGCGATTCCCTTTCTACCCATGGTCGAATGGTTGTTCATTTTTGGACCCATTTTGTTCCATGCGATTGTTGGGGTTTGGATCGCTCAAACCGGACGTCCTAATTCGCAGCAGTATCGGCTCGGTCACAACTACCGCTACACCTGGCAGCGTATCACCGGCTACATTGCGATCATCTTTATCTTCACCCACGTCTTTCACCTCCACGGATGGTTCCACACCGATTGGTGGTTGAAGAGTGTTGCGGAGCCCCTCGGGATGGCCCAGTTCAAGCCGTACAACGCGGCAAGTTCGCTCGCGGACGCGATGAACAGCTTTGGCGGTTTCGTTTGGCCGATTTTTTACTTGGTGGGTGTGCTCGCTTGCACTTTCCACTTGGCCAACGGGATTTGGACCGCAGGTATCACCTGGGGGGTATGGCTCACTCCCAAAGCGCAGCATCGAGCGAGTATTGCCTGCGCGTTGTTTGGGCTATTGATCGGCTCCGCGGGCGTCGCGTCCCTGGTGGCCGTCAAAACAACCGACGCGGCCGAAGCGAAGGTAACTGAGGATGAAATGTACGACATTCGCGTGAAGGCCAGAATGATTCAACCGGATGACCACAAACGCAGCGAAGGTCATGATTCGTCCGAGCCTTCGCCTGAACCGATCATTCCAACGGACAAGAAATAAGACCTCTGACAACTGCCTCTCTTGCCTGCGATGATTCCAGGGGAAGGCGTTAATTCGTCGACGCGATCGTTACGTCGCCTCGAGCAGTTCGGTTCTAGTAAGTGATCCACAACCTAGTTCGAATCCAACATAGTATTGGTAAGCCAACGTAGTACTGGAAAGATAGAGCGATGGGAAATCGAGTATTGGTAGTCGGTGGTGGCTTGGCGGGACTCGCAGCCACAATGAAACTCGCGGAGCTTGGTGTTCCGGTAGACCTCTTGAGCTTGACCCCGGTGAAACGATCTCACAGCGTGTGCGCCCAGGGCGGAATCAACAGTGTCAACGATTTGACTCGCCAACAGGGGGACGACGAGTGGAAACACTTCGACGACACGATCTACGGTGGCGACTTCCTCCAAAACCAGCCGCCCGTGAAAGAGATGGCGTACTGGGCTCCCAAAGTCATCGATTTGATGGACCGCCTCGGCGTCACCTTCAATAGAACTCCCGAAGGTTTCATCGACCGACGACGCTTTGGTGGAACGCTTTATAAACGAACCGCGTTCGCAGGCGCGACGACCGGACAACAGCTCCTTTACGCTCTCGATGAGCAAGTTCGCCGCTACGAAGCGGAGGGAATGGTTAAGAAGTATGAGTTTTGGGATTTCCTCGGACCTGTAACGGACGAGAGCGGGCGCTGTGTCGGCGCTGTCGCACAGGACATGGTGTCGATGGAGATTCGCTCGTTCCCCGCCGATGCGGTTATCGTTGCGACCGGCGGCAATGGCTTGGTCTTCGGCCGTTCGACCATGTCCGTTTTCTGCACCGGCAGCGCGGCGAGTCGATGCTTCCAAGCGGGCGCTAAACTCGGGAATCCCGAGTTCATTCAAGTCCACCCGACCGCGATTCCGGGAGCCGATAAGCTTCGATTGATGAGCGAATCGGCACGGGGTGAAGGGGGACGCGTTTGGGTACCTCGCAAGCCAAACGACTCCCGCTATCCGAAAGAGATCCCGCAATCGGATCGTTATTACTTTCTCGAAGAGCGGTTTCCCAAGTACGGGAATCTCGTTCCTCGCGATATCGCAACGCGCGAGATTTTCAACATCTGTGTGAACGAAGGTCTCTCCGTCGACCCCACGCGTATGTGCGTGTACTTGGACCTCACCCACATCCCCCGGGCGGAGCTGGACCGCAAGCTAGGCGGTATCCTTGAGATCTACGAAAAATTCCAAGGGGTCGACCCTCGCGACGAGCCGATGAAAATCTTCCCAGCGGTCCACTACAGCATGGGCGGTCTCTGGGTCGACTACGAAGCGAACGCCTCCGGAGGATTGCTCGCCGGTTCACCAAAGAATCAAGTCACCAATATACCGGGACTCTATGCGATGGGTGAATGCGATTACCAATACCACGGAGCGAATCGCTTGGGCGCGAACTCGCTATTGAGCTGCATCTTCAGCGGTCTTTTCGTTGCACCTGGGATCGTCAACTGGATGAAGGACCATAAGGCGGCGAGCGATCTTCCTAAGAGCTTGTTCGAACATGCGGTCGCGTCGGCGAATGATCGTCACAAGAAACTCCTTGCGAACCAAGCTGGAGACGAAAACCCTTACTTGCTCCACCAAGAGTTGGGCGATGCGATGACCCGGGCCGCGACGGTCGTTCGAGACAATAAGCAACTTGAAGACGCCTACTCCAAAGTGCTTGAGATGCAGGAACGTTCGAAGCGTTGCTCCTTGAGTGACACAGGAAACTGGACGAACCAAAACGTGATCTTCACGAAAGCCGTGCAGGATATGTTCCCTGTCGCTCTGAGCATCCTCAAAGGTGCGTTGATGCGAGATGAAAGCCGGGGTGCCCACTTCAAGCCCGCGTTCTCTCTCCCTAGCCTCAAGGCGACCGATCCTGCAGAGCGACGCAAAGAAGCGGAAGAATGGTGCGATAACTTCGAAGCCAACAACCGAAAATTCCTCAAAACAACCGTCTGCACTTGGAACGGTACCGAACCCGACCATTCTTTCGAAGATATCGATACCCGCCTCCTCGCTCCGCGACCAAGACTGTACGGATTGGTCGGGGCAGAAGAGATCGAGCAAGTCTGGAAGGAACGGACGGCCAAAAAAGAAGCGAGTCAAAAGAAGGAACTGGTCGGCGCGGCGACCTAATCCCGCCCCTAACCTACTTCTACAACTTGCGAATCCAGCAGTTCGACGAGTGACCTTCGACGGACAACGAACCACTGATTAAGACTGATAACCAAGACCAATAATAATACGATCATGATCGCATCAGGTACTGAATCATCCAAGCGAAAGCCCGCTAAGATCAACGTCCGTGTCCTTCGACAAGACGGTCCCGGCCTCCCGCAATACTGGGAACGCCATCAAGTCGAATACGAACCAGACATGAACGTGATCAGCGTTCTCCAAAAGATCGCTGCGCAATCCAAAACGACGGACGGCAAGAAAGTCACGCCGGTTGCTTGGGACTGCGGATGCTTGGAAGAGGTCTGTGGATCCTGCACCATGGTGATCAACGGCCGCGTGCGACAAAGCTGTAGCGCCTTGGTCGATCGGCTCTTAGAAGATCATCCAGAGGAAATCGAGCTCCGTCCTATGACGAAGTTCCCTGTGCTGCGAGATCTGATGATCGACCGATCCCGACTCTTCCATAACTTGAAGCGAGTCAAGGCGTGGGTGCCGGTCGATGGCTACTTTGATATGGGTGCCGGTCCACGAATTTCTCGTGAAGAGCAGGAACAAAACTACCCGCTCAGCCAGTGCATGAGTTGCGGTTGCTGCCTGGAGGCTTGCCCCCAATTCACCAAGATCGAGTTGCAACGAAATCCTGGTGAAACCGACGAGGCATTCGAGGCTCGCAAGCAAATGGCCTACGACGAAGGATTCTTGGGTGCCCATGCGATTTCCCAAGCCGTGCTCTTCAATTCCCATCCTGTCGGAAAGAACATTGCCCGCGAGCGCATGGAAGCACTCACCGCAGCAGGGGGAGTGCAAGCCTGTGGGAATGCACAGAACTGTGTCGCCGTTTGTCCAAAAGAGATTCCGCTCACCACTTCGATTGCTCGTGCAGGACGGGCCGCGACGGTCTACAGCTTCCGCAAGTTCTTCGATCGATAACGGTCGGTCATGGCGCTGCGACAACTTGTTGTTGGTATTGCGGGCGGGTCGGGATCGGGCAAATCGACGCTGGTCGAGCGTTTACTAGGCGGCCCGCTGAAAGATTCGATCTCCGTTCTCCCGCACGATCATTACTATCACAGCCAAGAACAATTGCCTGCAGATCTCAGGGAAACCCATAACTGGGACCACCCTGACTCCATCGACAATCAGCTTTTCGCAACTCACCTGCTTCAACTGAAAAACGGTGATGATGTCGAGCGACCAGTCTATTGTTTTAAAACACATCGACGGTTACCCGACCGAAATTTGGTTACGTCTAAGCCGATCATTTTGGTCGAAGGCATTCTCTTGCTGGCGATTCCTGTCATCCGAGAGCTAATCGATTGGCGGATCTATATCGATGCCCCATCCGATGAACGAATCCTCCGCCGCATCGTGCGGGACACTACCGAGCGTGGACGAACCCTGCAGTCCGTGATCGACCAATACCGTGGTTCTGCTCGACCGATGCACGAAGCATGGATTGAACCGAGCCGGACTTCGGCGCACTTAGTCGTTCCGAACGAGCATGAGGCAAGCTTCCTGGTCAGCGGCCGTATTATCGAGAATGCATTGGAGAACATGCTTCGCGTGGGGATGTGAGAATGCAGTGCGTGGAATGCGAGATCTCGGTGCCATCCGTTCGGTTGCTTAGTGAAAGATGTTGCTTAGTGAAAGATATCGCGATCCAACATCCGGAAGTTGATAGCTTCTTCGATGTGATGAGTTTCTATAGAACTGCTTGATTCCAAATCGGCGATGGTCCGTGCGACGCGCAAGATCTTGTCGTGAGCGCGGGCGGAAAGTCCCATCTCTGTGACCGCATCGCGTAAGCGCGAGGATTGCTGTTTACCGAGGGGACAATACTCACGTAGTTCCCGGCTGCTCATTTGGGCATTCGTTCGAGTGGAGGAAACGGCAAAGCGATTCGATTGCACTTCGCGGGCATGCATCACTTCTTGCCGGATCATCTCACTGCTGGTTCCTGGAGGGCCGCTGGATAGTTCGCTAAAGGAAACCGCTGGAACTTCGATATGGATATCGATTCGATCCAAGAGCGGACCACTAATCCTCCCCATGTAGCGTTCGATTTGAGGGGGGGTGCATGCGCAGCTTCGACGCGGATCGGTTCGATAGCCGCAGGGGCAAGGATTTAAGGCGGCCACAAGCATAAAGTCAGCGGGAAAGGTGGTACTGCGCATCGCGCGTGAGATGGTGACAATGCGATCTTCAAGCGGCTGTCGCATGACTTCCAGTGTCTTTCGATTGAACTCGGGCAATTCATCTAAAAAGAGAACCCCGTGGTTGGCCAACGAGACTTCGCCTGGTGCGGGTGGACTTCCGCCACCAACCAATCCCGCATCGCTGATGGTGTGATGGGGCGATCGGAACGGGCGTTGGGCCATGAGCGCTTGTCCGGTCCGCAATCTTCCCAATGCCGAATAAATCCGGGTGGTCTCAATCGATTCGCTCGCGGAGAGCGTGGGCAGAATGGTAGGCAACCGTTTCGCGAGCATGGTCTTCCCCGACCCGGGTGGTCCGAGCATAAGGATGCTATATCCAGTTCCATCCGTATCCAGATAGCTCTAATAGCCCTGTTTTTGAAGATCTCCAAAGCGAAATCTCGCATTCCCCCACTTACCGATGTAGCAATAATCAGGACACAAGATCAGCCTCGCAGAAGATCATTGGAGAGTCACACTGCAACATTACAGGCTTGATTCTAGCTGGATCACTCGGAAAGCAGGGGAATCATCTCCGCTTCAAATTTGAACTCGGAGGAGTAGCACCTGGGGCATTTTGCACTCCCTCGAAGGGGGGAAGCCACGCAAGATCCTCAGGCAGAATGCTTTCTGTTGAGACGATCTGGTAGACAACGTGATCTTTGGCGGTGAGTTTTTCGTAGTAAGTGCCGTCAGTGTCGGTGGCGCACATCCAATTGCGTTTCGAGGTATCGACGTATGGAACCCCATCGAACTCAGGAGCATTGTCCAACGGACCGCTGTGGATACATGCGTAACGTTGATGAGATTCGATCAACTCCGGATGTCTTGCGAGAAAGGTTGCTTTTCGGATTGAACCCGCAAGTCCAATGAATCTGGATGCATTTGGATCCTGATGCTGGATCGCGTTGATGATTTGTGCCTGATCCAAAACATCCCCGGATAATTCAAATAGAGCATCTTTCAGCTGTTGCGATAAACATTCCTTCATCTTTCGATTGCTTTCCTTTCGCGGAATCGTTCATGAAGCTGCTTGGGCTACAGGTGTATCGTTGCCCCAGCAATTTTTCATCAGTTGACCAACATTGAACGGAACAATCAATTCAGGGCGGCGGAAGTGGTGACACCGAAAGTGTGATCTTCGGGGGGGGGGCAGGGAGTGGCAAAAAATATTCCGGATTTCGCTTGCATCGGAGAACAAGGTTTGGTTTAATGCGTGTATAGAATATGAAATATCGCCAAGGTATATCGATATACGATGTCAAATTTCAAACGACTAATCATTCCCCGAGAGCGTACACCCGAGTCTGCGTTAGCAAAGTGGGGGTACGAAGTTCTGGAGGAAGGATTTGTCCCATTTCCCAAGAAGCTGCTGCGGTGTCTTCCTTCGGTGGTTGGTTCCGATGGGATCGATCAATTACGGGTAATCCTCTCCATAGCGGACTTCATGAGGTCAGATATGAAAGCACCACCAAGTATCGACTACCTAGCGTTTATCGCTGGAATGCCAAGAGATAAGTTCAAGGAGTCCCTGCGTTTGTTGCAAGAACGAGGACTTGTTGATGCGATGGGCCCTGACGATTTTCTCGGGATCAGCATCAAAGGATTAAAGGATCTGATCGTCGCGGAGGCAGCAAAAGAATAAACGACGGCGGCGAGGGGAGGGAAACACGGGGGATGCATCCCTCGCGTTTCACGGGCCGGGTCCAAACCGGTCCGCAAAGGACGTCCAAAGTCTTCCCCCCCTCGCCCCTTCCTTATATTCTAGCGGCATATCATTGATTGCGGAAGAAAAAACTATCCACTTGAAAATATTAATTCTCGATCGGTTCGCGGCGTTGGGGGCCGAGAGGTGGCTTGACGAAACTTCTCGGAACCCCGGGTGCCGCGAATGATTCGCTTGCGGTTTCCCGCTTTTGGGGTTTTGTGCGAGAGTTCGGCTGCAAGATGTTGAAATTCTTGTCACGCATCCATACATTCGAGAGTGCCGTAGGCGAAGCCTTCTCATCTTTTTTTTGGGGCGTGAATTGATGGGCGGGCTTTTTTGTTTCAATGACAACTGAGATTTGGATTTTTTCGTCGACACCATGCGTAACGTTGGACTCTGTTTTGTGGAGGGAGTCTCGGATCGCTTCCCTTTCATTGCCATCACTATGCAGCTTTTTTCGATGATTTGAAGTCATACGCTATCACTCCAGACTATTGGAGATGCAATGGCGTGCGAATCGATGGTGAGGAGTTAAAAGCAATCATTTCGGGGCTTGATCTGCATTTAGCAAACTAGCAAGCCTGGATTTGATAATCGGATACACAAGCGGAGGCCGTTCGGAATGACGAATCACGATAACACGACCATGGAAGCAATCTACGAGTATGCGAAGCTACTTAGGGATCGCGGCTGGAGAACTACCTATGCGGCAGTTGGGGCTTGGCTAAAGCATAGTGGATTCAAGCGAGCATCGGGAAAGGATTTCTCGGGAGCCCCGCGAGGAGCAGCAAAGGTGATCACCGACACTTTCGATTATGTCCTGGCAAAGTATGGTCCAGACCAAGCACAAATCATCTTTTACGCTTTCTGCTCAGAGGATGGCCTTCATCGATCACGGGGAGAGGTCAAGCGATTCAAGCCAACGGGCGAAGAGGCCTAGGCACCATCACGCCGAGGCTTTCCCACCCACCTTTCGTGACTTTCCGTTCGAGGGATTCTTTCGGAGCTCAAGCCTCGATACGCGCAGGGCTGCGGAGCTATCGTTGGATTTTCTGTTATTTTGAAACATCCCAAAAAGATCATCGACGGATGTCTCGCAGAAGCTCCATTTCATCTCCTTCCCATCCGCAACGAATCTAAATCCGTCGGCTAGCGATTTGGGAGGGACGAGATCAATGGATTGCCCAGGTTTGAAGCTGATTCTTATAAATCGAGCTTCGCGGGAAAGACGCTTCTGAGCAACATAACTCTTGAACTCTTTGAATTCGCTACTCTTCCCAAGGTCAGGGAAATGGTCCTGAGATAATTGATCCAAGTGCTCGATAATCGAGTCATACATGGGTGCGTCGGCTCGAAGGTAGTGCCGTAACTTAGATGAGGAGCGTCTTACCGGAACTTCGACTAGCTGCCGTGATACTCGATGACGCGACGCATCGTAAAGTTCAGGAAACCCTTCGGCGAAGATATCGATGCGATCTATCAGATCTCGCAAGTGCTGGTTAGCTCGCACTCTGGATTCTGGTCGCCCCTTTTTCAGCTCGCTTGCGAGATTGGCAAGTTCGTTCTTCCAGTTCGTGAAATCACGTTCAGTTACGGAGAGGCGTTGGATTTCAGCTTCCGCGTCCTTCCTTTTTGATTTGGAGATTTCCAAAGTCGTTTCTATTGCCAACAACCTTTCCTCATATCGTTCGCGAACTCTCGAACTGGAGGTGGTTGCAATTTGGTCGATTAAGTTGTTAATTTGATTCTCCATTGCCGCTTCATTCGCAACAATCTCCTCTAGCCTCGCGGTCGCTTCGATCAACTCCTTGGCCCCATTTGACGGATCTGCAAGTACCAATTCTGGGACTAGTTTCGGACAGTTATCCAATACGAGGGAAAGCACCTCGTCGAATCGAATCAATGCTGGTCGACATTTCCCCGTACGGATGTTGTTTTCGCATTTGAAGTATGTCGATCCCTTCGGAGGCTTGCCTTTATCGATGAAGGTCATCGTGGCTCCGCAGTATCCGCATCGAACTAAGTAGCGGAGGATATTAGAGAATCGTCCGGTCGGCCCTCCTGAACCTTTGTTTGTAGCAAGTCGATTCGCAACCCTATTGAAAAGCGATTCAGACACAACCGGTGGGAAATATCCAACAATCGGATCTCCATCAGGCACGCGAGAGCCATCTTTCATAACATGGGGTTGAAACTCACCGATCACAGCCCGATTGCTGAGTATCTTCTTAACGTAGCTCTCACGCCAAACACCAATGGCCTTTGGGTTAGGTTTGGCGATTGTTCGTTGGCTGCCTGCTGGCGATCGAAGAAGAGCAGGCGGTTGCCAGTATCTTCCCGAGTTCAGCTCTTTGACGATCGATTGAACGCCCATTCCACTGGCTTTGAGTTCAAACATTCGCTTTATCGCCCGCTTCGCGGCTGGGATTAATTTTCGATTCCCATCGCTATCCACCTGAATCCAAGCAGGTACAAGTCGCGTAAAGATCACTCCATCTCTCGCACTCGCTCGTTTTGATGCTCTACTTGCTTTACCTCTCTCGCTCTTTTTCCTCGACTCCTCATGTGCGAGCTGCATTTGAGAAATGAGCATGAAAAGTTGAGGCGAATTCATTGATTGGCGATCGAATGAGGCTTCTGGAGAGATGGTCTCAATCGTGATCCCCGCACTAATGATCTTGGTGACGCTTGCGAAGGCGTCCATGAAGGGCTCCCTGCTGAATCGGTCGATGTTCTCAACTATCAGCATGCTTCCGTAGGCAATCTCCCCATCATCGATCATTTTCAGAAAACGAGCCATCGACCCTCGCTTTCGATGATCGCCCTTGAACCCACTTAATCCCCTGTCTGGGGTTAGGCTCTGATCCAGCTCTAGCCCCTTCTTGTTTGCATATTTGATTGCCAGTGCGATTTGTCTTCGCTCCGAATCTCCCAATGCCTGCTCAGGGGTAGAGAATCGAATATAGGAATAGGCTCGAGGTGTTTTGGCTTTGTCTTTTGATTTGGGCTGCATAGCTTGGTCCTTCGTTGAAGTGGATGTCCTCGTATACAAATCGACATTGGACGCGGTCATTTGGCGATTTCGTTCGATTTGAGTTCCTTGATAATCTTGGAAACCGTTGGCCTGGAAAGGTTTAGCGATTTTGAAATTTCCGTCGTTGACTGCCCACCTCGGTAAAGAACTTCGATCGAACGAAGGTGATTTGCCTTCACCTTCTTCCGGATACCAGGCTTCGATCCTCCCCACTTCACTCCCCTAGCCTTGGCAGCTTCTTGCCCTGCTCGAATCCTTTCGGCTCGAACTTCGTTGTCGTATTGGGCGACGCTGGCGAGAACATTTGCCATTAGTCTCCCCGCAGAAGTCTCAAGATCCAGTCCGTCTTTGATGCTCACCAAATTGACTTTTGAACTTCGGAGTTCATCGAACAAGCTTGTGAGCCCCGATGCCGTTCGGCCAAGTCGATCCAATCGCCAAACTACAATCTCTTGGATCTCCCCCGTTCGTACTTTCGCCATGAGGTCATTCCATGCAGGGCGATTCATGGTTCTGCCAGATACCTTCTCGCGAAACCAAATCGTCTCACCTTCCTGCGAAGAATCCCATCGTTTCAAATCTGGCTCTTGGCTCCTTGTGTCTTGAGAACTGCTCGAAACTCTTAAGTAGATCGCTTTGCATTTCGCCATGGCAAAACTCTTTTCCTCTTTCGAAAAAATGAACTCGGAAGGATCTCGGTCTCAAAGACCTAACCACTGATGATCCACTCCAGACGAGGCAGCCAAGAGAGGAGAGTGGCTCAGGATCAACCGATCGGGGGCATGATCCGTCGCCGCGATGCTTCCCTTGGATGTCGGGCCGGGACGATAGAAATCTAGCGCGGGCATCGGAAACTTTCACCCGTAGATGATGCTTTCCACGCGAAAATGGTCGCCAGATCAACGAAAAGCAAAGCGAATCACCGAAGTCGAGGGAAGAAAGCTTCTCCCAAATCGCCAAAAACGGTGATTTCCCGCGAGCCATTGGGCCTCCTCGGGATCTCGGAGGGGTTGGGAGCCCGAGCGAGCTCTGGAGGGCCTAGGAGTCGGATAGCTTCCTTAGATTTGATGGAATCTCCTCGTGGTGGCCGGCCTCGCGGAGTTCCTTGAGTTCCTCCCATCCGAACTTCTTCAATTTCCTTACCGCATCTCGGAGCAGCCAATGCCGGCCATCGTATCGGGATTGAAGATAGAATGATTCGGTTTGGAGCGACCATGCAACATGCTCGATTCGAAACTCCCCCAACAGTTCGTCGATGAAATCCAACCCTGGTTGAGGTGCAAATGGTAGCTCAACATTTCGGACAAATTTAGTTGAGCCCTTCGAATGGTAGAAGTGCAAAGATATCTCTGCGGCGAGGAGGTGTGTCGGTGATTGTGAACGCATTGCTTTCGACAACAATCAGCTGGTTTGAGTTGTGGATTCGACGGTCATGATAGTGACGAAAAAAGCCAAAATCACAGATGGGGTTGGGGGCCCACCGGAATTTTTTGTCGCATTGACGATACTCCTAGGATTTTGATTGATCAAACCGGGTTTTTCCTGACCGGAAACCCCACCCCCTATATGGACTCAAAAATCCGGTGGTTTCGAATGATGAACATATCTAAGAAGAGATGCTTGGGACATTGTTCGACCTAACAATTCTGAGAACGCACCCAACCTGCAATGGTCTCCCTTGCGATCCCAGTTTCTCTAACAAGAGAGCCTATGGAACTACCGCGAAGAATCTTTTCCACTACCCATGTTATGTTTTCCTCTCTGATCCGTTTCTTATACCCAGGTTCTTTTGCTTTCGGTCTGCCAGCCTTCTTAGTCGATGCTTTGATTCCCTCGCTGCTCTTTCGAGATGATCGGGATCCTTTGTTCTCATCTGGTGGATTGATCGTGTAGAGCTTAATCCCATTAGCGATTGATTGGAGGAACTTGTATTCGGCAATTGATGGATTCTCGAACTGTTCTTCTCGGTTGCGAACCTTTTGATGAGTTTGTTTGTTCCTTACTAGTTGAGTCCAGGTATGGTTTCCCTTGCCCCGAATTAGGCGAGTTCGATCATCGCTCAGGATAACTCCATTGCAAGCTCGAGCTTTTTCGAATGCTTCAATCAGGTCGGGTCGGTAGGTGTTAGGGAACCTGAACCAATTTTCAATATCCCGCTTCTGCTTATTGGATTTCCCTGGATCATTTCGAACCCTCTTTTCCATCCATAGATCTCGCATGAGATTGAAAAGTCCAATCGGATCGGAAACGGGACCCTCTGGGAGTTCGCTTGTCAAGAAACTGTTCCAATAGCCTGTCGTGCTTCTGGAAAAGAAGTCCTCGATCAAAGCAATGACTTCAGGCTCCATTTCGCTCCGAGAGCCAAAGCATTTGAGCAAGGTATAAAAGTCATTCAGATACTCATCATCCCATAGGCCATCGATATATCCCTTGCAACAATGCTCTACCGTCGAAATGGGCTTCAGTCCATGGTGCTTGAGATAAACATTTCCCTTGCTCGCGTATCGATCAAGGATAGCTTTCGATTTACTGTCAGAGGTTGAGATTCGACTGTGAAGCACGATGGGGACTTGATCCACTGATTCTGATTCGAGGAAATCGCTAAAAGGCAAAATGAATTCTGATGCCAAACCTGGGACATACCTCCAGAATCTTGGATCCACTTGATCGCTTGGTTGTGGCGATTTTCGCAACCGTGAAAGCTCAGCCATATCTTGCTTGAGAAGCATAATGTAGTCCGCCATCCCGTAGTGATTTGAAGCCCGAAAGATAAGTCGCTATAGGCAAAAGATGCCGAGATGCTGGCGAGCCTTCTCATCCAGCGACGGGGGAGAGGCTCGCCAGCAAAAGCGATGCATCGCTTTTCGGCTATCCATAATCATATCGTCATTGGGAGAAACCTTTCAAATCAGCCATAGCATCTCCCCTCTAGAAAGGGGCCTTGGCTACCCCGTTGGGTTTGGGTCCTCGATAATCCCCCTCGCTTCGCGTTAGAGTCACGGAAACTTAAGGGGGGGAAGGAAGGGCGAGTGAAGAGGTCGATCGGTTCCTGGGGTGAGCCAGGGGGCTTCGAGGTTATCCAGATCTTCGGCTTCGAGACTTCTTGAGCTCGGCTTCGAATAAGGTAACGAATTCCACGAGCCCAACTCCCAAAGCTTTGCAGACGTGCCGGAGTTGGACCAAATCGAGCCTTCTTTCACCTCTCTCGAATTTGCTCACATAGGACTGAGTCACGCCTAGCTTCTCGGCCAGCATCACCTGGGTGATGCCTGATCGCTCGCGGACAGCGGCGAGGGTGATCAAGAGAACTCGGTATTCAGGGGTGTGGAGTGATTCGCTCATATCGCCTAGCCGGGAAAACCGGTCAGGCTAAAGGCCATAATGGAATAGTCCTAAACGGACTATTTGGCTCAAAGAGCATGGGGAGCAGCGATCTCCAAATCTCGGTCGGAACTGGTGGTGACTTCTGAAGGGGAGTAGTCCATTATGGACTATTTGGGATTCAGGTCCGCAGGATCACCGCCAACAGAGGAACCGGATATAATGCTCCGAAACAGACTTTTCTTCATCCTTGCCCTCATCGCCCTTTTTGGGGGATTCCTAGATTTGGACGCTCTCGGCCAGGTGGGGCCAGAACTTCACAAATGGACGGATAAGCAAGGCCGGGAGATTGAGGGGGCATTCGGTGAGCTCAAGACTTCCGACCGAAGGATAGTCATCCTCGTGCCCAAAGAGATCTCCTTGGACTCTCTTTCACCGGAATCGCAGGAACTCGCCAATCGACTTTCGGTCGAGCGGAAATCGGATCGAACCACTCAAGCGATTTGGAAAAACGAGACCTACCAAACCGAGATCTATCAAATCGACGAAGCGAAATGGGGCGAGCGAGACAAGGATGGCAAGCTGCTTTGGAAACTAGATCAAAGGTCTCGAACCAAAGACTTTGTCGAACTCTATCATCCCGAAAGGAAGCAAACTTGGAGGCTCTACAAGGATCGATCGGAAATCCTAGATGGTACCGAATGGAAATGGCTTTCAAAGGGGCGATGGCAATTAGCTCCCAAACCCCAACAAGAAGAGGGTGGAAAGCAGGAACTGGGGGCATCAAAGAAAGCCGGCCAGACAACGGAATGGTACAAGGGAGGGACGCTCCACGAAGCGAACGCGTTGACTTGGCAGAAGGGTAGCGATGCAGATAAGCTTTCGACCTGTGGGGATTTTGTCAGCAAGCTTTGGACGGCAAAGCAGCTTGCCCCCAAGTTTCAGTCAGCGATCAAGTCAACCGATGATATCAAGGTGATTGCCGAGGAGCTGAAATCAGGTCTCGATGCTGCCTTCAAGATTATTCCCAACGAGGAATTGAATCGAAGAACCTACACCAATCAGGAGGTCAAAATAACGGCGATTGCCATCCTAATGGAGATGGGGGTTTTGTCCAAAACGAAAAGATGACCCTAGATGTTTGCGGAATTTCAGAAGTCGGCAGTCTCTTCATCCAGGTCAGTGAATTAGCCATCGCGACGAGCTTCGGTGGCGACAAATTCGCATTGATGGAAAAAGTGGGCAACTCAGGGGGCCACCTGCCCTCTGACGATTGTTCCAATACTTATGGTAGAACCCGCTTCCTGCGGGAACTATGAATGTCGCTAATCCATCGTGAAAGAATTGCCTTCCTTGACAAGTCTATCACCACTGGATAGACCTAGCGGCACACATTATGGGAGGCCGCCAAGACTATGCGATACAAGCTCGCATCAGAAATCCACAAACGAATCGAAGATGTACTCCGCCTGATCAAGACAGGCGAGTACTCGACGCCTAGGCTCGCCGAAGCTGTCGGCGTGTCCATACCGTCTATTTCCCGGATCGTTGCTGCACTGCGAGAACAAGGTCACCAGATCAAAGCTGAGCGTGTATCCTCTAACTGGCGGTACGTCCTAGAGTCAAGTGCCCAAGCAGACCAAAATGTGGGTGACTATGCTCACTGACTACCACGCAAAATACTTCGCCCACGATCTGACCAAGCGATGTGCTTCCGATAATCTGGAGAAGTTAGCAGGTGCACTCGTGGATGCTCAAGTAGACCTGAACCCACACCAGGTTGAAGCAGCGCTTTTCGCGTTCCGTTCGCCTTTGTCACGTGGTGCAATGCTTGCTGATGAAGTGGGCCTTGGAAAAACCATCGAAGCCGGGCTTGTGCTATCCCAAAAGTGGGCGGAGCGAAAACGCAAGTTACTGGTCATAACCCCTGCCAGCCTTAGAAAACAGTGGCATCAGGAACTCTCGGAAAAGTTCTTTCTGCCGTGCTGTATCCTGGAGGCGAAGTCCTACAACGCCGCTATTAGGGCTGGATCACTTCAGCCTTTCCGGCCCAATCAAGAAATAGTGGTAATTTGTTCGTACCAGTTTGCTCGATCCAAGGCATCTGACGTTGCCAATATCCACTGGGATTTGGCTGTTATCGACGAAGCCCATCGTCTTCGAAACGTCTATAAGCCATCCAACGTCATAGCCAACATCTTAAAGAGTGCTTTAATCAAATCGCCCAAACTCTTACTGACGGCGACACCGCTTCAGAATTCGCTGCTGGAACTGTTTGGACTGGTCAGTTTCATCGACGAACACGCATTTGGCGATCTGAAGAGTTTCCGTGAGCAGTTTGCCAACTTGAGCGAGGATGAGGTGTTTCAAACGCTAAAAGCTCGCCTCGCTCCGATTTGTCATAGGACCCTCCGACGCCAAGTGCTGGAGTATGTGCCCTACACCAAACGGCACGCCCTTGTCGAGGAATTCACCCCTGCTGAAAGCGAAGATCGCCTTTACAACGAAGTATCCGCTTATCTCCAACGAGACAACCTTCAGGCTCTCCCTGCCAGTCAGCGTAGTCTCATGACTCTAGTGCTAAGAAAACTACTGGCATCTAGTACTTTCGCGATTGCAGGGGCGTTAGACACATTGATTGCCCGACTCAAAGACAAAGCTGACGAGAAGCCGGAAGAAAAGCTTCTCGAAGACGAACTCGACGATGATTACGAGGTTCTGGACGAAATCGCTGAAGAATGGGGCGACGACTCTGCTGATCAGGAACCTTTGTCGGAACAGGATCGAACAGCCCTGGAACGCGAAATTCTTGATCTTGAGGCATTCCGCGATCTGGCACTGACCATCACTCAGAACGCAAAAGGCAAGGCCCTCCTGCAAGGTTTAGATAAGGCATTTGCCGAGACTGTTCGACTCGGTGCAGCGAAAAAAGCAATTATCTTCACTGAATCGCGGAAGACGCAAGAGTATCTCCTAAGACTGCTCCAAGACAGCTCTTATGCAGACGGAATCGTCCTGTTCAATGGATCGAACACGGACGACAAGTCAAAAACAATATACGTCGAATGGATCAAGCGAAATGCAGGGTCTGAAAAAGTCTCCGGCTCCCGCACTGCTGACATGCGGTCAGCACTTGTGGATTATTTCCGCGATTCCGGCACTATCATGATCGCGACAGAAGCGGCGGCAGAGGGCATCAATCTGCAGTTTTGCTCGCTTGTGGTCAATTATGACTTGCCTTGGAACCCTCAGCGAATCGAACAACGAATCGGTCGGTGTCATCGCTATGGACAGAAGCACGACGTCGTAGTCGTAAACTTCCTTAATCGTAACAATGAGGCCGACCAGCGGGTCTTTGAACTGCTTGATCAGAAGTTCAAACTGTTCGAGGGTGTCTTCGGCGCCTCCGATGAGGTTCTCGGAGCCATCGAATCCGGTGTCGATTTTGAGAAACGCATAGCTCGAATTTATCAAGACTGTCGGACTCCTGACGAAATCCGAGTCTCCTTTGCTCGCCTCCAGGATGAACTGACAACTCAAATCAACGAAGCGATCACGAACACCCGCAAGCAACTACTGGAAAACTTCGACGAAGAAGTCCACGAGAAACTGAAAGTGTCAAAAAGCGAGAGCCTTGGATTTCAGAGTCGGTATGAACGAATGCTGATGCGTTTATCCCGACATGAGCTGAATGGACATGCGAACTTTGCGGAATCGGAGGACGCCTTCGATCTTACGGTTAGCCCATTTCCCGAATTGGATATTCCACTGGGGCGTTACGAGTTGCCTCGGCGCAGTGGTGATGCCCACCTTTACCGTCTCGGCCACCCACTCGCCCGTCGTCTGGTCCAACAAGCCACGTCACGTGTTCTTTTTCCTGCTGAAGTCATCTTCGACTGGCCAGAAACCCGACCCAGAGTTGGAGCACTTGAGCAGTACCGGGGCTGTTCGGGCGAAATGGTTGTCAGCAAACTGAGCGTAGAGTCAATGGATCAGGCCGAGGACATTCTCTTGACAGCAGCAATGGTAAATGATGGGCGGATGTTGCCTGCCGACGTCGCGAGCAAGTTTTTTTCCTTAATCGCCACGGACGTCCGCCCTTTAACAACATTCGAACTGGATTCACGACTTGAAGTCGCGATCAACAAGCTGCAAGCCGAAGCGAGACAAAAGATATCCGAGCGTAATGGAAGGCTCTTTGAAGAAGAAGCCAGCAAGCTTGACGGTTGGGCGGAAGACCTCAAGGTTGGCCTCGAACGCGAGATCAAAGACCTTGACCGACAACTAAAGGAGGCACGTCGCGCCGTGTCGGCAGCCCTAAGCCTTGAAGACAAACTGGCCGGACAGAAGCAATTGAAGAAGCTCGAATCGGAACGAAATGAAAAGCGGCGTAAGCTGTTCGTCGCCCAGGACGATATCGAGCAGCGCCGGGACAAACTAATTGAGTCCGTGCAGGCGAAACTCGAACAGAAAGTAACGCACGAACAGGTGCTTTCGATTTGTTGGAGGATCGTATGAACGTCGAGAAACCTTACGAGATTGACCATATTCCAAAGCACTTGCATGGATTGTTCGACGGCAAAGTACCGCCAGCATCCAGTGGCAAGACGGAGCAGGAAAGAGAAAACAACTTCCTTTCTCGCTCGCTCGCAGCATTTTCAGTTCACAAGCTCAGTGGGTGCACGCTTGACGAGGCAGCCAGTTCTATCGTTGACGGTGGAGGCGATGGTGGCATTGATGCAGTTTACTATTCCCCAATCTCAAACACTCTTTGGCTTGTTCAGTCGAAGTTCATCGAAAATGGACGCGGCGAACCCGATCTCGGAGAAGCAAGTAAATTCAAAGATGGGATCGACAACTTACTTTCCGGTAAGTGGAACGCGTTCCTAAAGAACAATGCTTGGGCAAGACGCATTCCTCTCATCAAGAAGCTTATGGAAGACCAAAGCGTCCTTCATGTTAAAGCAGTACTCGTATACTCCGGGATTAACGCCGTATCCGAAGATCGCCTGCGGCTCTTCGAAACGCTAGAGTCACGCTACAACCACGGCGACGAGTTCCTTCGCTTTGGGACATATAGCCTTGTCAGCGTTCACGATTGGCTAACTGGAGCTGATGCCGCCGCAGGAGTAGATAGGGTCGAACTTGAAATTCTTAAGCCGGGGTGGGTGATCGAGCCGTACCAGACCATCTACGGTCAGGTTCGGGTCGCAGACGTGGCGGCTCTTTATGAGACCCATCGCGCCGCCTTAGTCGAGGCAAACCTCCGGCGCTACAAAGGGCTGACGGAAGTCAACAAACGGATCAAGGAAACACTGCAAGCCGAGGGAAAGCATTTCTTTTACTTGAACAATGGCTTGACGGCCTATTGCTTGAGACTCGACGTTGCGGCTACCGACCGAGCCAATACGGAGAAAAAGAAGATTACCGCAAGGGGGTTCTCCATAGTCAATGGAGCGCAAACTATCGGCACCATCCATGCCGCAAATGCAGGTGGCGATGGTTTCGTTTTCCTGAAGATCATCTCCCTTGAGAAATGCGAAAAGGAAGCTGCCTTCGCCCGACGGATCACAGAATCCACCAACTTCCAGAATCAGATCAGCCCGCGAGACTTCGTCGCCCTCGACGAGCAACACGAACGGATTGCTCTCCAACTCGAAATGGATGGCATTCACTACCACTTCAAGGAAGCTGATGACGTTCCCGAACCGGACGCCACCAATTTTACGCTCGACGAAGCCGCGACCGCTCTGGCGTGCTTAGAGCCGGACAAGGATTGCGACTATTGTTCCATGCTCCTGAGTAACCGAAAGGCTCTCTGGTCAGCCGAACCCGTCTACCCGAAGGACAGACCTCAAGAGAGCTTGTGCGAGCGAATGTTTCGCCGCGACCGTTCCTCGCGAAAAGTATGGCGAGCCGTACAGCTACGACGCATCGTTATCGAGCGATTGAACGGCGAGCGTCCCGCTGCCGGTGCCCGGCGCGAGTTCTACGAGAATGCCCGCTGGCTTGTTCTGCATCTACTTTTTCTGCGAGAGCATCTCGAACAAGGGGAGACGCTCGCCCTTACCGAGGAGGAAAAGGCCAGGGCTGCGGCACAGACATTGGAGATCGCAAACGCGATTTGGGCCACAGCCCAAGAAGCTGGCTTCGTGTCGGCCACCGAACCATACACTTCGCCCAGGCACTTCAAATCGGTTTTTTGCAACGCGGCTGACTGCCAGAAGTTGAAAGCCGGAGCGATGAGGAAGCTCAACGAGAAGCCGACGGCAATAGCCTCGGACGGCATAGAGGAAGCCAAGGTATGACCCAACGGAAGCAAAAACTTGAACTCACATGGATTGGCAAAGATGTGCGTCCAAAGTTGGAGCCTCGCATTCTCCTTGAAGATCAGGCTCGCTCTTACGTTGCTGACGTTCGCGTAACCAACAAAGACATATTCGATAACCGATTGATTTTCGGAGATAATCTACTCGCACTAAAAGCCCTCGAATCTGAGTTCACTGGCAAAGTTAAGTGCGTGTTCATCGACCCGCCGTACAACACGGGAAGTGCTTTTACGCATTACGACGACGGGCTGGAGCATTCCATTTGGCTAGGACTGATGCGCGACCGACTAGAAATTATTAAACGGTTGCTGGTGGACGATGGTTCGCTCTGGATCACCATTGACGACAACGAGGCCCACTATCTGAAAGTGTTGTGCGATGAGGTGTTTGGACGCGGGTGTTTTGTTACCGCTTTCATTTGGAAAAAAGTTGATAGCCCAAATGACAACAAGGTTCCGATCACTCCAGACCACGAATACTTGCTGTGCTTTACGAAAACGCCAGGTGCTAGACCATTCAAGCAAAAACAAGATGATTCAATATTGTCCGCGTATCGAAAACCCGATGCTGAATCTGACAGGCCGTATCGTGATCGCCTATTGAAGAAGAACGGCAAAAACAGTCTTCGCTCAGACCGTCCTTCAATGTTTTTTCCTTTGACTGCGCCCGACGGAACAGAAGTACTGCCGATTCATGATGACGGTCGTGAAGCGCGATGGGCAATGGGGAAAGCTGGCGTTGATGAGTTAATTAAAAAGAACGAATTGATCTGGAAGAAGCGAGAAAACGGCTGGATTCCTTACACCCGCGAATATGCTCCCAACAGCCCAGCGCGGCCATATCCAACAATATGGAATGACCTTGACACAACGAGACAAACAAAGTCGCATCAAAAAAAACTATTTGGTGAAGATGTTTTCGATACCCCAAAACCCGAAGACATGCTCAAGCGAGTTCTGGACATTTCCACCAATCCTGGTGATCTCGTGCTCGACTCATTCGCGGGTTCTGGCACGACTGGGGCAGTAGCCCACAAGATGGGGCGTGGATGGATTATGATCGAGCTTGGTGATCATTGTCACACGCACATAATTCCTCGAATGAAAAAGGTAATCGACGGACAAGATCCCGGTGGTGTCACTGAAGTAACATCCTGGAAGGGCGGTGGTGGTTTTCGCTACTTCAAGCTTGCACCGAGCCTGTTGATGCAGGACAAGTGGAGTCAGTGGGTTATCAGCAAAGAATACAACGCTTCAATGCTGGCCGAGGCACTCTGCAAGCTCGAAGGCTTCCGCTACGAGCCATCGGACAGCATCTTCTGGATGCAAGGTCGTAGCACGGAGACCGACTTTCTCTATTGCACCACGCAAACTCTTAGTGTGGAGCAGCTGAACCAAATCTCCGAAGAAGTAGGCGATGGCCGGACTCTTCTGGTGCTGTGCAGTGCCTTCCGAGGCAAGTCCGACAATTGGCCAAACCTGACTGTTAAGAAGATCCCAAAGGCTGTCTTGCACAAGTGTGAGTGGGGTCACGACGATTATTCGCTCAAAGTGGAGAACCTACCTAAGCCACCCAAGAAACAACGCACCTCTCTGTTTGACTACATGGAAGGGGGTGACGAATGAATCGCCACGTCAACAATGTCGCGGGAAGGCTCAGCCTACGGTCCCCGCAACGAGAATCTCTAGAAGTTCTCGCTCGTATCTGTGAAATTGCTCCACCTACTAAGGACGCCGACCGCACTGCGGCTTTGGCGGCGATCCGGTCTGAATTTGCAGGCGTGACCGACTTTGAGCGAGAGTTTCCCTCTATATGCTTTGCACTTGCAACCGGCGTTGGCAAAACACGGCTAATGGGGGCTTTCATCAGTTATCTCTACATCGCGCATGGTGTCCGCAACTTTTTCGTGCTGGCGCCGAACTTGACGATATATAACAAGCTGATAAGTGATTTCAGCAACTGTACGAAACCTAAGTATGTTTTTCAGGGTATTCAAGATTTTGCCATTAATCCACCTTCAATTATTACCGGCGATAATTACGAGTCCCAGGCTCGCACGCTATTCGACAGACCTGAAGATTGCAAAATCAACATCTTTAACATTTCGAAAATCTCAAGCGAAGTCCGAGGTGGGAAGCAACTCAAGATGCGCCGCCTCTCAGAATACATCGGACAAAGTTATTTCGAGTATCTGAGTCAGCAAAGCGACCTCGTTCTGCTGATGGATGAATCGCATCGATATCGCGCCAGTGCGGGCGTAAGGGCAATTAACGACCTTAAGCCAGTTCTTGGATTGGAACTGACTGCTACCCCATTCGTAGAGACAAGTAAGGGAGCAATTCCGTTCAAAAATGTTGTAGTCGATTACCCGCTGGCGAAGGCAATGGCTGATGGTTTCGTAAAGGAACCGGCTGTCGTCACCCGCAAGGACTTTAACCCGTCAGGCATGTCGAGAGATGAGATTGAACGCTTGAAACTGGAAGATGGCGTGCGCTTGCACGAACAGGTCAAGGTCGAACTGGAGACCTATGCCCGGCAGACCGGCCAGCCGATTGTCAAACCGTTCGTGTTGGTTATCGCCCGGGACACTGCTCACGCTAGCGAACTGCTGAGATTAATTCAGGACGATACGTTTTTTGATGGTCGCTACAAGGAGCACGTAATCCAGGTCGATTCGAGCAAGACCGGTGTCGAAGAAGACAGGATGATTCAGGATTTGCTTGCGGTCGAAAACGAAGAGTCACCAACGGAGATCGTAATTCACGTCAATATGCTCAAGGAGGGCTGGGACGTAACGAATCTTTACACAATCGTTCCACTCCGGGCCGCGAATGCTCGCATTTTGATCGAGCAGAGCATCGGACGCGGCCTTCGCTTGCCCTACGGCAAACGTACTGGCGTGAACACAGTTGACCGACTTAACATTATCGCCCACGACAAATTTCAGGAGATCGTGGATGAGGCGAAGCGGTCGGATTCTCCGATCCGTCTGCAACAACTCGTGTTGGATGCCTCCCAACTCGAGCAGAACACGGTATCGGTTATCTCAACTTCGGCTGTAGCGGAGCAATTAGGGCTGACTGAACCACAGGTAACATTAATCGGAAGCGAGGCTACGTCGCCTGCCATCAAACCCATCTTCGCTACGGAAGCCGAAAAACAGGTTGCAAAGGTTGCATACGAAGTCATCCGCTCCTTCGAGGGTAAAACGGACTTGGCTCCGACCGTCGCATCTCTTCAAAAGAAGGAAATTCAGGAGCAGTTGGTTGCGGAAGTGAAGCGACGACTCGGCCCGCAGCAACAGGAAATGTTCGCAGAAGCCAACGCGGTGGCTGCCGTCGTCGCCAAAACGACCAAACAAGTTGTCTTGGGCACCATCGACATACCTCGCATCATCGTCGTGCCGAAGGACGAAGTGAAGAGCGGCTTCAAGCTTTTCAAATTGAATCTGACCTCATTGCGGTATCCCGTGCCGTCGGACGAACTCGTTGCCCAAACATTGAGAACGGGGGAGCAAGAAAGCATCAGCCTGGGACGCGGCGGCATCGAGGAGCAACGGCTGGAGGATTATATTGTCGGCGGCCTGGTGGACTTCGATGACGTATCGTACGACGACCATTCCGATTTGCTCTACGATCTTGCGGCCCAGACGGTGGCCCACTTGAAAGGTTATCTCAACCACGATCAAGACGTCCGAAAGGTTCTCAGGGTCCACCAAAAGCCGATTTCGGCTTTGATTCACTCGCAGATGATGGAACATTTCTGGGAGGAATTGACCGGCTACGATGCGGAAGTCAGCAAGGGCTTCACCGAACTTCGCCCAAGCGCGTACACCGCCAATGCAAAAGACACCGTGCTAGATTATCGGCAGCCCCCATCTGAAAAGTCGAAGATTGGACAGTATCTATTCAGTGGCTTTGAACGCAGCCTCTACCGGCTCACAAAATTTCAATCAAACACGGAACGGATGCTTGCCATTATTCTTGAGAAAGACTCCCTTCGGTGGTTCCGACCTGCCAAAGGGCAATTTCAAATCTTCTTTAAGTCTGGACATGAACATCAAGAGTACGTCCCAGACTTTGTTGCGGATACAGACGACTGTATATTGATGATTGAGACAAAAGCCGGTGGAATGAAAGATGACGCCGTTGTTGCCGCAAAACGTGAGGCAGCATTGAAGTGGTGCGAGCATGCCACGGCCTATTCTGAACAACATGGCGGAAAGCCATGGAATTATGCATTAATCCCACATGAGATGGTTGCAGAAAACATGACACTTAAGGGATTGATCCTTGCAGCCGGGGGCGCTTAGATGGCTGCCGACCCGCTGATCTATTGTCTTGAAAATCTAACAGACTATGACCAGTTCGAGCGATTGTGCGATGACATGATGGCCCTAGACGGCTATCGCAATATCGAACCTATCGGCGGTAGCAAAGACAAAGGCCGCGACGCGATTCACGTCGATTCATCTACTGGAACGGTGGCGATTTTTGCTTACAGCGTCCGCGAAGACTGGCGAAAAAAACTCGGCCAGGACAGTGAGAAAATTCGAAAGCACGGCCACCCTTGCAATCGCCTCGTATTTCTTTCTACGGCGGTGTTTACCCCTTCAGAGCGGGACGAAGCGGTTCAATTCATCCAGGACACCTACGGTTGGCCGCTTGAACTGTACGGGCTAGAACGTCTTTCCAGTATGCTGCGATCGTCGCACCGCGAATTAGTCTCGCAACATCCGCAGATATTTACACCGCTCTTTTTTCCATTCGCAGGTGGGTTATCGCTTTCCCCTTCACCAGATCACCTAGTGGTAGATCACGTTGAGGCTGACGCTGGATTGGCCCACTGGCTTTCCAGGCGGTTGACCCTCGCAGGCTTTCACGTCTGGTGCCGGGGTTTAGCTCCAATGGCTGGTTCGTCGGTCAATGACGCGGTACGCGGACTCCTTACACAGCGAGCTTTCCGATACATCCCAATCTTAAGCCCCGAGGCATTAAGCGATCCAGAGTTCACGGCTCGCCGAAATATGGCCCTCGCAGTCGGAGGGTCACGCGGTTCACAATTTCTGATTCCTGCCATCGCTAAACCATTCGATTCCGCCCGACTGGATCAGGAAACACGAAGCATAACGGCCGCATCATTCCATGTGAGTTGGGCCCTCGGACTGAAATCCATCGAAGAAGCACTTTCATCAACCGCTTGTCCAAGAAAGTCGGAGGGAGCTCGTGACCTCGCCATCCGATCCTACTTCCCGGGGGAGATTATCATCAATGAACCGGAGGATCTGGCCTCCAATCTATTCAAGGTAACTCACGTCCCAGAAGTTATCCGCCGGTTTCACTCCTCGACCCCAATAACCGATGAAGACGGCCCGCTCGCAGGACAGTGGAGCTTTCGGAAAGTAAGTCCGACGCATTTCCTGAGCTTTCATTATCCGCCTGCGGAACTAACCGTGGATCATGGAATTACCCAGAAAGGTGGTTCAATTTGGAGAGCTACGCCTGAGATGGATGGCATCAGGATAGACAATCTACTGATAGAACTCATCAAAAAATCACTCTATGCCGAATCCCGCCGACGCGGGCTAAACTATTGTACGGATCGCAGGCTCGTTTATTTTCCTCCCCGCTTGCTCAGAAATGACAACTTGTCATTTCAAAGGCTAGATGGCTCACATACGCATTTTTCGGTGGTCGGAGAGCGAAGCCATGGCTGGGGAGATCGTGCATCGAAATACCGCTACCATATAGCTCCCGTCTTTGCAGCAAGCGGCGATCCCAGTAAAGGATTCGAGATCATCGTTCGTATCCGCGCACATATCACAGACCTCTCAGGAAAACAGTTCCCAAGGCGAGGCGGATTGATCCGAAGAAAAAAACTCTGCAAAAGCTGGTGGAACGAAGAATGGCTGAATAGGGTGATGGGCGTGATGCAGTTCCTCGCTGACGGTAAAGACGGGATCGAAATCGGTTCAACCACAGATGATATTCTCCGGGTGGAACGGACTCCCAGAGTCTGGTCTGCCCCCATCAGAATCAACGAGGATGCTTTAAAAGATGCGAAAGCCATCGCCGAAGAAGAGTTCATTACTGGAAACGACATCGAAGAAAACGAAGACGACGATGCCTATGCCGATGCGTAATGTGACATACGGTGCTGAAGAAGTCTTCAGCCTTGACGAACCTCTCCTCGAGTTTGGTGAAGGGCAATATGCCGTCGATCCACACGACGGCCTTGCACTTTACGGGCCTTACTCTCAAGGCATGGCCGCCCACCCGGTATCGCCGCCTTACATGGTGATCGGCACCCCTGAAGGTATCGCCGCCATGCGTGCATGGTCCGAGGCCATGAACCAAGCCCACGCAGCAACTGAGACCAAGACGACCACCTCATTGAAACTCCATCGTTTGTGGCCACCTTATCCCGGATTCGAGGTCGCCTTCGGTAGCCGGTGGTCAACGACTCCGATTACAACCTTGGAACTTAATCGTGAAGAATTGCTAAACGCATCACGCAAGAAGGACTCGCACGAACGATGCTTTGCAGTGATTGAGCAAATCATGCCAGCGTTTGAGAGAGCAAGAAAGCACGATGCGAAAATAGCGGTCGCCATCTGTGTCGTGCCCGACGATGTATGGGCCAATTGTCGCACTGAATCCCGCGTTGCGAATCCCACAGATGTTGGGATCACATCCTCAACCAAGAAATCTCGGATGCGTGGGCAAGGTGAACTCTTCGAGGAATTCAATGCCGAGCAATATCATTTCTCTCCGGACTTTCGGCGTCAGCTAAAAGCCAGGACTATGCGATATGACATTCCAATACAGATCATTCGGGAATCAACACTCAAACTCTCAGATGAAAAGACTTTTGGTGAGAGAGGGCTAACCCGACTTTCTGACAGAATGTGGAACCTTGGCACTGCTTTGTACTACAAGGCGGGTGGGAGGCCTTGGAAGCTCCATTCCGCACGGGAAGGAGTCTGCTATATCGGGATCGCTTTTCGCCGAGCAAACAAAGGCAATCGCACCGCTTGCTGTGCCGCTCAGATGTTTTTGGATAGCGGTGATGGAATTGTTTTCCTCGGCGAATACGGGCCTTGGTACTCCCCTGATAAAAATCAGTTTCACATTGAACGAGATGCAGCGAAACGGCTGTTAAAAGGGATTCTCAAAACCTATTCTGATTTAGAAGGAAAGCCCCTCGCTGAAGTCTTTCTGCATTGCCGTTCAAGCATCAGTCGGGACGAATTCCAAGGATACAGCGAGGCTTGCCCTCCAAATTGCAAACTGGTTGCCGTGCGAGTAAAATCGGATTCATACGGCCCACGTCTGTATCGAACGAGTTCCATGCCGGTCCTTCGCGGCACATTCCTCAAGATGAGCGACCGCTCAGGCTTTCTCTACGCATCAGGGTTCAAGCCCAGACTTGGAACTTACGACGGCTGGGAGACGCCAGTGCCTCTTCGGATTGATATCCAACATGGTGGCGCCAAGATTGAACAAGTCGCTCGCGACATCCTTGGGTTAACCAAACTAAACTACAACGCCTGTAAACTAGGCGAGAGCCAGCCCGTTACCGTGGGGTTTTCGGATGCCGTAGGGGAGATTCTGATTTCCAACCCAACGGTTGCGGACAGACGCCCGAGCTTCAAATTCTACATCTAACCGCTGCCAACCCACGTCCACAAGGTCCACATCGATGGCTATCTGCGATCGAAGAACATCCTAGATTTGGATATAAAGTCAGCACTGAATTTCCCCTCTTCTACTGAGAAAATGTCAAAGTTTCGACCTCCAATCCCAGATACCAGCGATAAAAAGTCCAATGGCTGTTTTGTCGCCCCGACTATAAACTAGGCAGTCTTTGAACACTGCACTTTAGCCGAAGATCTATAATAGATCGTAACATATAGAAATGAACAGTGGCTTAGTTACGCCGCCAAAGTCAATCGCGAGCAAACCTAGGGCCAAAACGCCTCACCCCGTCTACCTCACTGTCATGAACGCTCGCATCCGCCCCCCCAATGTATATGCCGCATTGGCGTTCTAGCCCAGGTACTTCGAAAGCCCAAATGCTTCGGTAACCTCAGTGATGTAATGCAGTTGGAAATGGGTCAGTTGAGTCCGTCGAGCAAACGGCAGGTCAGTTCTGGCTCGCTTTGTAAGATTGACCGCTTTCGTCGAACTCGATTCGATATTTAGCCAAGTTAGGATTTCTCGCCAAACCACCGACATTGACAAGCAGTCAGAATAGGAAACACATCGTACATTGGGAAAGTGCACCGCATCGGTATGGGCTATCCAGTTCTCGATACACCATCGCAATGCAAGTCGGTCACTGAGACTGGAGCTACTCTGCAGAAACGGTTCAAAATCCTTCAGCCGAGTCCAAAGCATTGGGTTATGATACTTGAGTTGCCGAATATCGCAATCAAACTCCCATCCTTTTGATGATGCTAATATTTGCGATTGAATAACATCGATGGGATTACGGACGAGATAAATAACCTTTAATTCTGGCCATAGGTTGCATATACCCTCTAACGCCAAACATGCTCTAATCTCCTTTATCACTCGCCAAGATGCTTTATTCCTGTTACAGGCTTGGCGAGTCCAGTACGTATTACATGCTCCGAAAAACAGTTCTTCTAAACCCCTCAGCTTTTCGATAGACGCTAAATCATCTCGAGTGGCATATAACTGCAAATTAAAGTCAATTCTGCCTCGATCGAAGAATGGCTTCCGTAACGCAAACTCGACATCTGTATTTAAAAGCATCGGCTCGAATATAATTTGGGCCTCCATTATCTCGGCGACAACCGATCCAAGCCAAGTTGTACCGCTTCGCCCAGACCCGCAAACCAAAATCACGTTCGCTGGAGACATCGCCTGATGTTCGTACCTCCAGAAAATGTAGTTTATTAAGCATCCAGCATGAATCCAGCCACGAGAAAGGAGATGAAAGATATGGGTCTTGATGTTGTATTGCATAACTGACCGAGCTGGCTATATAAATCGCAATTAGTAGTGATTTGCTTGTTCAGATTACGTAATGTTATTCGACTTTCCAATTCTATGCTCCTGCAACAAGGAGTTCCTAGTTCCAAAACTGTAAAGGTTCTTCGTTGCCAAACGATAGAGAAGCTTTTGCGGCATCGGGACAGCAAAACATTCTAGAAGAAACCAAAACAAGGCTCTTTTGTCCATTCGACTCAGCCAATATCGTCTCTTGACATACAACACGCCAAGTAAGCATTTGCGAGTCCTCCTTGCTTTGATCTGACCTGAATGCAGGCGATAGTTTATCAAAGCTTCATCGCAATTTGCAAACCTTGCGCCATTGAAGGCTAGTCTGCTCCATAAATCATAATCCTCAATTGGATAACCGGTCTCCCGGTATCCGTTGACAGCATTAATCGCATCTCGCCTAATTGTTACTGACGGATGACAGAATGGAACGAACAACTGCATGGACTTCAAGATTTCCGCATGGTTTCTTGGGAAGCAACGATATCCTCGCTCAATCCCATCGCTATCAATTACCCTGACCTGCGATCCGAGAACGTCGACTTCTTTGTTCGAGTCGAGTACAACAGTCTGTTTCTCAAGTCTGTCTGCAGACATTACGTCATCCCCATCAAATATTGCAATATACTCACCTTGACTCATTTCAATACCAAAATTCTTTTGATTAACCAGCGTTGTGCGCACGGGGCGTTCAAAGTATCTAATTCTAGAATCGGAAAAGCACCGAATAACTTCTCGACCGGAAATATAAGAAGCATCCTCCACTACAATTACTTCAAAATCTGTCATCGATTGGGATAAAACACTGCTCAATGCCTCGCGTAAATACCGAGGTTGTGGATTGAGTACCGCCATCACGATTGAAATTTTGGGCATTTCATCTAGTTTCTTTGCGTTGTTGAATAAAAATATCAAATAACCCCACTTTGCTCCCCAAAAAGCCTTACTCGAACCAATCACTCTGAAGAACGCATCTTTACCCTAAATAAACGAATCTCTCCAGATACGGGAACAGGTTCAAAAAGCTGTGGATTTTCCATCAGGATACTGCCCGCCTTAGCGTAGTGCGGACCGGTTGGTACCTGCTCGACAGCAACAAACGATACCGAAGAGCGTATTATCTGTTTCAGCATAGAGTCAAGATCTTCGACCCTTTCCGGTCTTATTACTTTTCTCTCGCGAAATGGCCCCAGCAAGGGATAATACCGATAGACATATGCTAGTATTGCAATCGGTTTGTCCTCCATTTTGTCTAGAGTAGTAAAAAGGCTGCCAGAAGACCAGTCATCATAGTGGCGATTGTAATTTTGCACCCAATAATGTCGACTCTGCGCAATTAAAACAAGCCCAAGACCTAATAGCACCAAGACCGAATATTTCGGAAGCCTTATAACCAATCGATAGATAAGGCATAGTGCCGCCAGTGTTACGCAAGACAAAGAAATGACATCGCCCACTCGATCTATTGCTTTTGCGTCTATCAAAACGAAAGCCTGATAGGCAATGATTGTGACAAACATAAGTTTACACCAAATGCTTTCTTGCGAAATATTCCAAGTACGCAAAACCCTATTGAGCAAAACAAATGCTAAGATAACGGAAAGCGAAATGCCGCAGAGCGAGAATCGAATTGGCGAATAGCCGGACGCAGCCATATTAAGCGTTCCAGGAGTTGTCTCAGCGCCAAATGGAGTGACAACTGCAAGCAACCATGAAAACAATGACGCAATAATGATAATACAATGCTTTTGCTTTTCCGAGCGTTGGGAGGTGTAGGAAACTATCGTTAGCACCATAATGACAGCGGGAGTAGTTAAACAGAGGCCAGTAAAGATCCACCCCAAATTCTTAACAAAACCCCGCAACACAAACTCGTGTAGATACGGACTGCCGTTCCCGAGTAAAGTCGTAGTCCAAAGCCCAACGCTGCGGTGTCTTAGCAATTGGTCCGTATCATGAGTTAGCCCGAGCGGGTAAAATGGCGTGCCAGAAATATAAATATTCCTGCAGTACCAGTACATAAACAACGGTGTGGAAATTAATATGCACTGGATCAATAGATAACTTGGGAAGCTTCTGTTTATCCTCCACAGGGACCCGTAGAATATAATAATAAGCAGCGTGGAGTACCCAATCGCGTAATACTTTACCCCTGCTAATAGTCCAACCGCAACGCAGAATATGATGTGTAAAAAACTCTGTGGTCTCGCAAGATACAAAAGTGACAAGGCCAATCCCGCGAGGAATAATGCACAAACGGTTAGGTCATTCTTTAGGTCGACCATTTGGCGAATAACGGTGTAATTAGTCACAGAAAATAGCAAGAGAGCGTTGCGGACAGTCGAAGAAAGATCCATTATAGATCCCAAGGTAAAAATCGCGACTGCTAGTAAGAAAGCACCGCAGAAATTAGCTGTCGAAAAGAGGAAGTCACAATCAAATGGGTTGGTAAACCACAGGGCAAGCAATTCATTATTCCCCGGATCAGCCCAACGGGCGCAGTTAGGCGCGTAAAGCGAATCTATTTGCTGCCAGTGGACTGTCAAGGGAAGGTGGTACATCAAGGTGTCCCAGTCTAGAGGCAGTGCGAACATGCCGTTCATAAGAAAAATACTGGTTCCAAAAATAAAAAGTGCCCAAAGTGGTAATCGATTGCCATTGAGAATTGTTCGCTCGTCGCGTATTACTGAAGGTGATTTTTCACTGCATTCCTTAGGCAACGATATGGAACGCAATTTCGCGATGGCGAACAACGCCAATGAACAAAGCAACACAAAAAAGATTACTCGAGATGCAGAAAGATTACCCAAAACGCCATTAATAGTTGATGCAAAGACAACGAGGGCCATGCATATAATGCTGCTGCATAGTGCCCGTACAGATTTATTCTCATATGGCAGGAAGGTCGTACATAGTTTACAAGCGCTGTAAACACTAAATATTGAAGTTAATGCCCAAGCGATTATAATCGGATCCATTAATTTGAGCATTTGCGAGGATTCTGGCATGAATGGGTTAAAGGTGAGCTGTCTATCAATATCGGTTTGCGATGCCATCTCATTTGTTGTCGGACCGGCTACCTAAACTGTGGTAAACGGTAGTGTCGATTTCGAAGGAAATACTACGGACGGAACAGTCGCAAAGTGCAAAAGTGCATGAAGTATGGGGAGATCCGAAACTCCCTATCGAGCTTAGCCCAGGAGTGTCATTTAACAACGGCCATCGCGAATTGGTGCTGCGATGGTTGTCGTTATTGAAGCCTGAGAAGAGCGACTCGCTATCCCCCCAGTCAAGTCCATCTTTATAATGCAAAGAGTTGAGGTACTTCTCTCCGGTCAGAATTGTATTGCTTAGACCATCAATGATTTCAGCAGACTTAATCGAGCGTCGAAGATAACTGATCCCTGACCAATCTGGTGGCGGTGCAGGCCAGCGGTTCTGAATCGAAAACAGAACACCTTCGCGGTCGTCGGATGGACCGTAGAAGTCCAGAGGCCAGAAGTTGATTGTCTCACGATCAACTGTACCACTACCAATGTTTACAGCATAGTCGGAACGAGCAACCATCTTAAGCGCCGTCACGACACCTACGGGCCTTAAACAAGGTATACATGCATTGTTGACAGCAAACACCCCAGATCGCCGCGAAGGGCAATTGAAAATCGGCACGTTCGAGGAAATTCTTGCCCGTAGGCCGGTATCTCGAACGGACGCTGCAGAGTGATATCTTCCAATTTCAAATAGGGAATTTTGCTCCAAGTAGGGGAGGATCGCATATCCCCAGGAACCAGGTTGATCAGAATCCATATCAGGGAAGCCTACCCAACCATATCCCCATCCACCGCTTGGATACCTTCGCTTTGTAGATTCGAAGTTGCTCATTGCTGTTGCAATCTGACGCATATTGTTCATGCAATGGATCGCCCTAGCAGACTCTCTTACGGCCTGAACAGCGGGCACGAATAGGCTTAGTAGTAATCCAACAAGCGATATGCTGATGATGAGTTCGAGCAATGAAAAAGCTCGCCGATTGGTTCTCATGAAATTGGCCCATGCGAGATAGATAGGAACACTTGCTTACAATCACAGATGGGGAATTGTATGCACGAAGGAAACGAATAAACTTTTCGTTGATCCATCGGAGAAAAACAGTTCAACCTTAAGTTGCAACTCGATAGGCTTCTCGTCGTTTGCCGCTCCAAAATCAATCCTAATCGCCTGCTTTGACTCTCCTCGAAGCTTATATCCAACTATTGTGCCTTTAGCGCAGGAGCAGCTTGTAGATATGCTATTAATGGTTTTTCCTGAATCGACGCCAATTGACTCAAGTGGAATGCAGTAGTAGTGCGGCGTATCCATAAATATTACTCCCGCAGACACTGAAGTGTCTTTTTTAGAATCTTCAATCCGTGGATGGGATTCGTCTAAACATCCAGTCATTGGTGTCAAGACTGCTAAGGCAACGAAAATGTTCTTCAGGTACTTTTGCATATTGACTCTCTAGTGACATAGGACGTGCGACAGGGAAATGGCATACCACTTATTTACGACTTCCAATCAATTTGCATTCGGCAGAAAACTCACGGCTATCAACCTCCACTCTGAAAACACACGGGATGTCAAGTTTTTTGTCTTCGCTGGTCAAAATAAAGTGAACTTCCCTCTCTGATAACTCCGTTCGGGTAAAGTCGATTGATCCAGCAGAAGCAGTGATAGATTGGATGTCCCCAAAGTTAGAAATTATCGTGCAATCTCCCACAAGTTTATCTTTGTTTGGTTCCATGTAGACAGCAGTAGGAACTATCTCCACAGATGGTTTGTAGTTAATCATTAGTCTACAAATAAAACGAACGCTTTCCTGGTCGTGGCTACAAGTAATCGTGACGTCACTGGTTGCAAATCCCGCATTTTGTCCATTTCCGTTGTATGTGAGCAGCATCTTTATGTTTTCCTTGTCGGAAACCAATTTGCTAATTAGTTTTGCAGACAAGGCACCATTTAAAGTAACTTCTTTTGGAACATACTCTTTTAGAACCCCTTCCAGATTCAGTTCAATAGTTTTGCTCCACGGTCGATCCATTGGCACATCGCCGACATACCAAAAATAGGGTTCTATCCTCGGAGAGTAAATCCCAGCACCTCGCAATGTTGTTCTAGCAATTTGCTCAGAACCATTGAGAAAGGAAACATCGTACTCCTGATGCCCTATCTTCATGACATCATAGCTAATTACTACAGAGACAGGCTGCATAGGAGGTAACACAAGCGATTCCGCTGAAACTTTTATGCAGGAACAAGATGCCCTAGCATGGCAAGTGATTGGGGCGTCTGTATTATTTGTTAAATAGATCTTTTGTTCGACTGTGTGCCCGAGCGGGGCAGACCCAAAATCAAAATCGCCGTTTTGCACTGATATCGAGTTTACACTCGAATTACTTGAGCCTGCAATCGCCCAAAACAAACCAATAGAAAGAACAAATATTAAAGAACCTGCGAATACTTGACGAAGCCTTATTGGTGGTAATGAGACTGTTGGTCTGAACACTGTCGCAAGAAATGCTATTGCGATTATGCTAGGCCACGGTGTTCCTATCCAGAAAAGGAGCGTTTCAAATTGCGACACTTCAGTATCAGAGACCTCACTACCGACCAAAAGCAAAATGGAATTCTCAGAGTCCAAAATTGGTACTGTTTGGAAGCGATTTGATTTCAGCGGAGAGCGGATCTTGGCTGTATTGTCTGGAGTAATCTCCATAACTGATCCAAAGTGACCATCCGGGAAATCTTCGTTTTTTACATAGAGGACGACACCGACTTTACTTCTAATTGCCATGTGCCGACGGAACAGCGGAAGATCTGAAACGCGAAGCTGGTAAGCTGAGCATTGCATTCCGAAGGCTTGAATCGCCTCAACAACATCCTTGCAGGATACCGAATCGGATAGTCCAATGACTGATTCAATCTCGTCTAGTTGCTTCGGCTGTCCAGCATCGATTAAAGCGCCGTAGATCGCGTCTCTCCCGCAATGCTGACCGTACGTATAGGATTGCCACAGCAAAACAAACAAGTTGCTTACAGCAATCAAAATTAAGTGGGTCTTCGTCACTTTCTCCTCCACCAATTGCGATAGCTCCAGGCTAGAACAGCCCCGATCAGAACCAAAATATTAAGTATCGCAAAGTAATTCCAAAATCCATAACCGCGGGCCTTGACGTTCTTTGCGATTATCGCCCCTATCTGTTCTTGAGAGAAGTCGATAACACCTGTCGTTCCGTCTCGATGGTCCATAACCGTTGTGCCTGACGGGAAGTCGGGAATCCAAGCGTCGAGCGTCGCTTTTGGTGTTTCGTATACCTTTGCTACCGTAAATTTGTATTTAATGTCTGGCAAAATCCCCCCACCCTTTTGATGCCATGAGCCAGTTTTCGGGTAGTAAAAGCCGTCAAATTCCCCAATTTCTGTTATTTCGTACCCACCACCAATTGCACGATCGCCCTCTCTTACAAAAGATTTCACAAGAATCCAATAGGGAGCTGTTAGTACTATGGACTCGGCGACGTAAGGTCCATTGTAAGCCGACTTTATTAGTAATGCGTTGCGGCCCTCGTGTGTAATTTTCTCGGCGTGAGCATTGCTCTCGAATATGCCAATCAGTGATCGGTTTTGATCCTTTTTTCGATCCAAATCGAATAGTCCAGCGAGCACAATGCGGTCAAATGTGTTTTCATCAAGTTTTGTATATTCAGGGAACGGCCAAACATACCCTTGAGAGTAACTCCCTTCGGAAACCGGTTTTCGGATATAAAGCTTGCATATGTCGTTATCAGCCGCAAAGAACTTCCTGGGCTGCAGATCAGTTGCGTTATCAAACTGACGCCATAATCGATGGATTTTTGAAATATTTTTGCTGGAGTTGTGTTTGTAGGACATTGCGTTATGTGAAGTAATCGTCATCTTCGATTCGAACGTTGACTCATATTCAAACGTCAATCCCGCAATTTTAGACAAACGTTTTTCCGTAGCGGCACTAGCCTCCTCAACAAGATTGTCCCTTGCACGGCAATTTGAAGCAAGAAAGTTTACCCCAAACACCATCAGTCCTACAGTACAGATAAACCTTAACATGTCTATTGACGCTTTCTGTTAGGTTAACGCGACTCAAAACGTATGTTGCTATGGCGACTTCAAGCCAAGGCCGCGGATGGTATCGCCGCGGCCATGGCTAACAGGCGAGCTCCTCCTAATAGTGCTCGCTAGTTCGTACAATCTGTGACTGTTCCACACGAAAATACACCGAACGGTCCCGCGCAAATCCCAGAGTTACATACCCCTTCGGTGCCATCACACTGCGAGGGAGTGGCGGTATTACATGTCCAATTATAAAAGCTATACGTAACCGTAACGCAGTGCTTGTTCATGCCGCCGTTAGATGAAGTGCCGGGACAAGTTCGATAGGCGGCGCCGCACGGCATGTTATTCCCTATCAAGGGCGGGCATAGCCCCATGTCGTTTACTTTATCTCCAACTGATACCGCACAACCGCCGGCTGCAGGATAGCAGTCGGTGCTCGACGCAGAGGAGCCAATCGCACCCAGCAGTATCGCATCGCCTGCTGGCCTCGGAACCGAGCCACGCCCAAGGCTAAAAGAAACCACAGCTAGTGGCAGTAATGCCCCGAGCCAAACAGCATAGTAACGCATAAGGAGTCTCCTTATAATACGCACAAAAAAGACGCCGACGCCCCGATGGCGGCAACGATAACTCACACGACTTGAACGAATTCTAAACAAAAGTCGCTGGCGGCGAATGACCGCTCACCGCTACTCAGGCTTTAGAAGTCGGGTTATTTGTGCTTTCGTAGTTGGGCAGTGTTTAAAACAAAACGACACGATAGAGAGAGGCTTGCTTCGAGCCGTCCGTCAGTCTATGTGTCTAGACCAGCCGACTTGACATCGTGATTGTGGCAACGCGGTTAGTTGCTGTCAAGCATTTTGTGGACAAAGAGTTCTTAGGTTATCCGGCTTGTGGATAATGGGGTTATGCGGAGGCGGGATCTCTATGCAAATGTAAGGCATGAAGGTACTTCAAGAAGAAATTCACCTTAGATCCATTGGGCTGTCTCCGAAGTCGAACTTGCCAGGCTTTGCCGAGCGATTCGCGTGCGTGTAGAGCATAAGGGGGAGACCATGCTCTACATCCTAGAATGCGAGATATTGCCAAATGTAGGGTTGTGTGAATTGAAAAAAGGCTGGCGTATCCTGCTGGTGTAAATGTCAAGTTTCACTAGCGGACCAACGAGGGCACAAGGAGTACGCGAGATTGAAAATAAAGAATTTGATGCTTCTGAATAAGTGGGTGTAGCGAAGTTTTGAAGTTTGGAGCAGTCGAGAACTCGAGGTGCGCCCCTGATCAAATCATCCAAAACGGAAGGAGACGGATGCTACAAACTTCTTCAGAAAGCGAGGTCGAGGCGTTCCACGAACAGTATTCGAACTAAGTCGACAATGAGGGAAGGCGACAAGTCGCCCGAAACGGAAACATGCCTTCACGCGAAATGGTGACGGGTAAAGGACCTCTCGAAATCCAGCAGCCTCGTGTTGGCGATAAATCACCCGAGGCCGACGATCGGATTCGCTTCTCCTCGGTAAGAGAATCCATGTAAGTCATGAGTCGGGCAGCCGAACGCTGAGTTCGGTAGGCTATTGATATAACCGTTTCAATTCCCTTCTGCCCAGAGACTCACGACCATGCAAACAATTCTCGCTCTCGATCTCGGAAAATTCAAGACAGCATCCTGCCTGCTGACCGAGGATCACAGTTCGGTACCGGTTTTCAAAACCATCATGACTCATCCAAAAACGTTTGAACAATTTCTTGTTGACGTGAAACCGTCGCTACTCGTATTCGAATCTTGCGGGCTCTCCGGTTGGGTTGTGGATCTGGCTCGTAAACTTGGCATTGAAGTACTGGTCGCTCACCCCGGTGGCGAAGCTTGGCAATGGGGAAAGGTCAAACGCAAGACCGACAAAGACGATGCACTCAAGCTCGCTAAAATGGCCAGAAATAACGAAATCAACTCCGTCCATATACCTTCACCTGAGCATCGCCAATTTCAGCAATTAGTCCGTTATCGTAAGAAGCTTCAAGCGCAGGCTACAGCAACTCAGAACGCCATTCGATCGAATCTAATGGCCCAAGGTGAAGAGTGTGCTGCTGGCAAAACCGCATGGTCCAAGAGCTATATTGAAAACGATCTTGGCAAACTCCGAAAACCCTTCGAGAAATGCACCGCATCGGAGTATTGGCGAGGTACTCTCGATGTGCAGCTGACGCATTTGGTAGCAACGCTGAAACTCATGCGGCGTATTGAGAAGCAATTGGCAATAATCTCCAAGCCCGATCCACGTATCGAGATTGTCCAATCGATACCAGGTGTTGGCGTTGTCGGTTCTCAAGTGATTGTTGCGCATATCGACGATGCTAAACGTTTTGAGAGTGCACGTAAAGTTAGCTCTTACGCTGGGCTGGCTCCCAAAAAATGGCAAAGCGGCAAGATGGATCGCCAGAATCGTATCAGTCGTCGCGGACCGCGATTGCTTCGTTCGGTACTCACCGAAGTTGCTTGGTGTGCTATCCGCTTCAACCCACACTTCAAAGCCTTGTATGACCGTGTACGAGGCGGTTCCAAATCGCGTAAGAAGCAAGCAATCATTGCTGTCGCGCGCAAGATATTGGTGACAGCCTGGGCCATGCTTCGCGATGGAGCGATCTGGTCACCACCGCAAACCAAGACAATGGGCCAAGCTGCCCCGCAGTCAACCGCAACCAACACCGCGTGAGCCCACTCAAGAACATTTTCCCAGAGTTGAGAAAAACAGTTTAACAACCCTTTTGCAAAGCCCAGACGCAGAAACCATAAGGACCCGAAAGGCCAAAAACCTCGCGTAGAGCTTGCTGGCGTACTGATGTCGCCTCCGGCGAACACATCGTGTAAGCGAATAAGCCAACGTGAGGTATTGCATGGACTCATGAGATCGTAGTGAAACGCTGTCGCATCGCACGCATAATGCCCTGCGACCCTACGAACAACTCGAATAGTCGTTTAAATCCTATCGTGGTTTCAGCATGATCGAAGGCTTAGCAAGAACCTAAGAAGAGAACTGTTACTACCTCAAATCTCACCAACAAAGGCCCTGTGTGGTCCATCGCCTACGCTCGATTTTCAGTCGCCATTCGCTCCGTTCGAAGACTCACTTCGCCGGGGTGAGCGACCGAAAATCGGCTCCGACGAAGGCCCACACTTAGGAACTCATTTCGCAACGCGAAACCGATGGCTGCTGCGCCCAAACATACAACCGATCGAAAAAAATATCCTAAACCCCCTTGCCCGACACAAGACTACATAGTCGTACGCCAGCACCAGTCGTTTCAGCCCCGGCGTGGTCTTGATTTCGGTTGTAGTGTTCGGTAGCGGCGGCCATGGTGGCTGCCGCGTTCATCCGATGGAGCACCGAACATGCAGCGTGACACTTTAAAGGCCCAGCTCTGGGATTCTTGCCTCGATCGTTTTCGATGATCAGGTTTCAGCATCTCTCAGTTCTGCCGAAACGCGAAGGTCAATCTACAAGTCTTCAGCTTTCGGTCCACGAGGCTTTTTGCGAGCCTTTTAGCCCCAAGGCCAGAGGTAAGCGTCCAAGACAGGAAGGTCGTGGAGGCTGGGCGGATTGGCCCTTGGTTTGCTGGCGTTTGGGCTTGGCGGTGAGAACCTACCACGAGCAAGAGCGTCGCGATAAGGCTGATACTGCAACGGTTCAAGCTGCAAAGCGACGAATTCGACGACAACTTCGAAAATCCAAATAGGGAATAGAGTGCCACGACGCACCCCTACCCGCGAGAAAATCAAACTATGCGTCGTGTGCGCTCACCTCGATAGATGGAGGAGATTCGGCAGATCCAAGTTCGAATGCGACGTAAGCGAATCCGCTTCGGGCAAGACAATGCTGGCCAAGCGATTGCCAACGAACTTGCCAACCCTGTCCGCAAGCGAATCGATCGAGACAATCCACACCCACTCGACGCTTCGGCGTCGTCGCACTCGACAAGAGTTGATGGCCCAGCGGACATTTCGATCCCCTCATCACAAGATCTCCGACGCTTGGCTCGTTGGAGGAGGTCGCTCTCTGCCGCCAGACGAAGCCTCCTAGGCCAAAGATGGACCCTTTTTTCTCGAAGAGCTTACTGAGTTCAATCGCGAAGAATTGGGATAAATTAGCCTCCGCGTGGAGAATACTAAACATGGGACTAGATTCCTTGCCCCTCTGGAGAGGAGATCCAGAATTGATTTCGGGATGGAACTGGATATAACATTAGGAGGTTATGGTTTCCAGCAGCAGCGATGGTGAGCGCACGTTTCGCCATTTCTTGTCCACGTACATCGCTATAGTCGACTTCGTATTTCGAAAAGGCTTCAAAGATCTCGTTCAATTTCGAAGGAACCGGCTCGATCGAAAGCTCCCCGCGGAAGAAACCGACGGCCTCTTGGAGCGAATGCACCGGGATGATTTCCAGCGATTCAACTACTGCCGCTTCTTGAGCGTTCTCCGCAGGAACGATCATCCCTTTGATGCCAGGTTGCTTGGAGGCCGCCATCGCCATGGAGAGAACTCCTTTCACGCGACGCATTTGACCTTCCAAGGAAAGCTCGCCAACAGCGGCATACTCCCCTAGCAGATTCGACTGCAGTTGATTCGAGACGGCGAGAATGCCTAGCGAAATGGGCAGATCGAAACTGGAAGCTTGCTTCGGCAATTCGGCGGGTGCAAGGTTGATGACAAGGCGATCGTGGGGGATACGAAAGCCCGCGTTGACCATTGCCCGTTCGACGCGGTGTGTGCTTTCCTTCACCGCTTGTTCGGGCAGACCGACGAGAATCGTCTTAGGCAAAGCGGCTGTTGAAAGATCGACCTCTACCTCAACGGGCAAGGCCTCGATTCCCAGCAGGGAATAGGTCTGTAGTTTTGCTAACATGGTGGGCGTGAAACAAAGAAGGGCGTGGCGTTCGGGATCCCCCCATCCTATCACCCCGTCGCAAGAAATGGAATCTTCTTGCGCCGCCCTTTCTGCCAAGGATTGGTCGACGGCTCCGATCAGCGAGTGGTCGGCCTATGGCGAGAAACCACCCGCTCTAATCTCCTATCCCGGACATCCCCACTCGTCTTCCTCCTCCGCGTTTCTCCGCGATCTCCGCGGTAAATCCTTCTTCGCCCCGTTGCTCCAGAACTCTACCCAGAGCTTATCACTCTCGCTGCTCTTGTTTTAATCCAGCAGACAATCGACCGCAGTGGAAGCGGAGGAGCGCGGAGTTTGTCCCGAGGAGTTGGTGACAATGCGTGCCTGCAGCGGCGATTTTGGGTCACATGGATTAGGTTTTAGCAACAAACGGATTCACCTTATGAGCAGCTCAGATCGGCATGCGAGCTACCGATGAGTCTCAGTCGGTGTGAGCCAATCGCCGCTTCGTTCGCAATTTCAAGTGGGTTTGGAAAAGCTTGTTCCGGGCTGACGCGGGAACGCAATGGCACTTCATTTGCCGTCATCCCATTCGTTTACCGCAAGCTGATCCATGATTCCGCTTGATGTTTGAAGATATGACAGATCCATGCGTCCTGGTCGCGAGCTTTCTCGATAGACCAGTCATAATTTGCAACGGCTTCATCGAACAAACTACGACTTCTCTCCGACGCCTTTTGTTGGGCAGCGATCATGGAACGAAGCAGTTTGGGAACTGGACCTAGTACGGGCGCGGCATCGCCCACGAGTATGGCCTCGGCCTGGGCATGGGCCGACTGTCGAAATAGAAGAAGCGCTTTTACAAACTGAAAATGCGGATAAGTGCCACCGGCCGATTGCTTATTAAGCTTGGTTGCATGGTTTGCGAGCGATTCGATTACGGTCAAGTCATGGGGTGAGCATGGGAGCACGAGGCATGCGCGAGCAATCCTCTCCGCTTCGTATGGATTGGTGGTACTCCCGAATCGATCTAAGAGTGCTTGCCGATGCTGCTCGTATGCAGTCGTATTACCCAAGAACAAACACAATTCGGCGAGCCCGTAACAATCAGCGTGTTGATAGCCGTCCCCCAACGCGTTTTCCCAGACCTGCGAGGCTCGACTGTGTTGGTTGTCGCGAATCAGGCAGTTTCGGTACTCGCGATTAACCCGCTTGCTGAATGGTTCGATTTCTTGGGCTGCAGCGTGCGCAATCAGGGCAGACTGAACATCTCCGATTGCTTCACAGCTTTTACCTTGCAGAGATAGAAGATTCACGTCACGAGGAAGACGCTCGCGGAGTCTTGGTAATTGTTCCAAGAGTTCCGCATGGCGTCCCGCCTCAGAAAGAGTCTCCAGTAAACGTACTCGAATCGATTCCATGTCTGGTTCCAAGGCGATTGCTCGTTTGAAGTGGGCAATGGCATCGTCATAGTATTTGAGTGTCGATAATCCAACAGCCAGATTATTATGAACGATTGAAGCGTCAGAACGAATTGCTTCTGCGGCCCGATAGTAGCCTATCGCCTCCTGAGGTTTACCAAAATACATCAACGTATTAGCAATTCGCAGGTTGATCCAAAAATCGTGAGGTGCGAATCGCTGGACTGCTTTTAAGAATCGTAGCCGCGACTGCTCTGAACAAACTTGGCGTGCTTCGATCGACATCAAGTATGGGACGGCGCTGCTGCTGGGAGGTGCACTCTCCAGCAATTGATCCAGTGCAGAATGCTCTTCAAATATGGTTGGGGAACGAGCGGCGATTCGCCAATCACGAGCGCTGGTATTGATTGCCATGGCCAGTTCTTCCAACCATCGAACATTTTCTTTACTAGGCGCGCACGTGGACCAATGATCCAGTGCACCGACTAACGTTAGGGCAATGGGAGATGCTTGAATCTGACTGACCAATTGCGATTGATCACCTCCCAGCTTCTCCAATCCAATCGTTTGAAATAGTCTGAGATACACTTCATGCGCTCTAGTGAGATCCAGCTGCTCATTTCCCACATCAAGAGCGTTTAGGCGCACTGACTCCAATTCGTTTCCAAGTTTTGACCATTTAGAAATCGAATGAAACTCTTTGGTAAAAATGCTATCCACGGAGTTCATCAACGATTGTGCATTCGTCGTCTGTCGAGCCGCTTCACGCCAGTTTCCTGATTCGAGCGCGACCAAGGCCTCATTTAGCAATGCTTCCGTTCTCGCTGCGGTCCTCGTGGCTTCCTCTTGTTTCCTCGTGTTCCATTCCGAACGGTCGATAGCCAGTTGTATTTGCATCGCGAGAATGAAAATACCGGCTACTAACAGCATGCAAACCGTCAAACTACGCAATGGGTTTCTTCTTGCTCGCCGAAGGAAGCTGGAAAGTATCGTATCGGGTTGCGCAATGGTGGCTCGGCCATTCAGAAATCGATCCAAGTCATCAGCCAAATGGGCAGCCGAGACGTACCGTTCATTTGGGAGCTTGCGTAAACACTGAATACAAATAGCGCTCAGCTCTCTGGGGACTTGGGGAACAAGCACCGACGGGGAAACGGGCTCTGAGTGAAGCACAAGAGATAAAGTCTCCGCGTTGGAATCGGCCAAGAAGGGTGGCCGAGATGTAAGCGCTGCAAAAAGAACCGCACCCAATGAATAGATATCAGTCGAGACTCCCATACATTCCGTATCGCCGCGTGCTTGTTCGGGCGACATGTATCTCGGAGTACCTATCGCAGTCCCCGCTTGTGTAAGGCTGTCATTATGTGTCGACAAACGAGCCAATCCAAAATCAGACAGCTTAGCTTCTCCAGTTTCTGTTAACAGCACATTGGATGGCTTGATATCCCTGTGTATCACTCCCTGCTGGTGAGCGAAATGTACTGCTTTCGCAAGTTGACTAACGAGCAGAGCGGCCTCGCGAGGTGGCAATGGGCCTTTGACCAGCTGGGCTTCGAGCGTTGATCCTAGCACGTACTCCATGGTGAAATAGGGAGTTCCCGAGCACTGGCCAAACTCAAAGACTTTAACTACACCTGGATGATCAACCGCAGCTACTGCTTCGGCTTCGCGCGCAAATCTGGCATGCTCCGTTGTCGTTGCCGAAGACGCGGCGTGCAGCGTCTTAATCGCTACACTTCTATTTAAGCTCTTCTGGTGGGCTCTGTAGACAGCCCCCATGCCTCCCTGCCCGATCAGCTCAAGTATCTCGTAGCCGGGAATTCGCAATTCCGGCGGTGGGCAGTTCGACTGAGGATGGATCGGTAACCAGCAATCCAATTCCGATTCCATTTTGCGAATATTCCGCACGTATCTCTTCAGGCCATTTGCAAGGTGAGGATGCTGTATGCAAGCCTCTTCCAACGTGAGTTTCGACTCGCAGATAGCATCTACGATCGCAAGAATCGATTCGTCCTTCAAGATGGAATCTTCTGGCATTGCAGTCACGACTTGTTGCTATGCACTTTCCGGACGAGCGGGCAATTCGATCTTGGCCGACAACGTGGCGAGCGCACGATGCATTCGCCGACGGACGGTCATTTCCGAGACCTCTAGTATCCCGGCGCATTCAGCTACACTCAGCCCTTGAATTCTCACCAAGTCGAACGCTTCTTGTTGTTCACTGGGCAACTCGTCTATAGCCGCCAAGATACGTTTACAAGAGTCAGAAAGTGGAGAGCCAGATGAATCACCTGCGGCATGCTGATCTGGATCCAACATTCGCTGGATGTCTCGGTCAGCGATTGACCTTGCAAATTCGTTGAGTTGCCATCGAATGTGTTGATTCGCGATGCCAAAGAAATGGCGTACCGAAGTTGGCCGAACATCTCGGAGTGACTTCAACAGCCTTTCAACGACGACGCTCAAGAGTTCGTCGGCATGCAAATTCAAAGGCGGTCGAGTCAACCTCGGGTACTCGCGATACAAGCTATTGTTGCATAAACGAACCAATCGGTTGACAGACTGATCGATCAATGCTCGGAGCGGCTCAGGAAACTCGCCGGTCGGCCCGAACTGCCTCAGATGATCGAGGTGAGACTGAAGAATTGCGGTAGTGTTTCCTGATGCTATGGCTGGTGTCCTTCCACAAAGTAACCACCGTTAGGATCGCTGTGTTAGCTCCCTCCGCTTAGTTAGTGTAGAAACCGCCTATTCGAGTGTCAACCGAGCCACGGTCGGCGGTGTCCCCACCTTTAGTCGATGAGAAAACATGAAGAAGAGACTTGAAAACAAGGTTGCTGTCGTAACCGGTTCTTCGAAGGGTATTGGTGCAGCCATTGCCAAGAAGATTGCGGAGGAAGGCGCAAGCGTAATTGTTAATTTCACGAGAAGCAACCGTGACGCGGACCATGTGGTCAATCAGATTCAATCGCAAGGTGGGTCGGCTACGGCAGTTCAAGCTGATATCTCGGAGCAAGCCGGGTGCGATCGACTTTTTGACAAATGCCATGAACAGTATGGAAGGCTCGATATACTCGTCAACAACGCTGGAATCTATCTTCCTGCCTCTCTCGGTCAAATCAATGCCGATCACTTTCATAAGCAATTCAATCTAAACGTGCTCGGCCTAATTTTGGCGACTCAAACGGCGCTCAAGCTCATGGCGGACAAAAGCGTAATCGTCAACGTAAGTTCCGTCGTAAGTACACTTTCACCGCCACACATGTCAGTCTATAACGCGACCAAAGCGGCCGTTGATAGTCTAACGAGGACGTTCGCTAAAGAATTGGCAGACAGGGATATCCGCGTCAATTCCGTGAACCCCGGCCTGATCGCCACGGAGGGGACAAAAGAAGCAGGCATCGTATTGGACGGCCAATTGGAGATCCCCAACCTAGGCAAGATTGGCTTGCCGGAGGACATTGCAGATGGAGTCGTGTTTCTTGCCTCCGACGAGTCGCGATGGATGTCAGGTCAATCGATAGTTATGAATGGTTCACCCTGACCAGCGTTGCGTGATTTTTACCATTCGCCTTCCCATCGCCCCCCCCAGGAGCTGCACATGAGCTTTATTTCACTATTAACTGTTGGCCACGTCGTGATCAGTTTGGTCGCAATTGCACTCGGTCCATCAGCAACAAAGTCTATTATCAATGGCCGTAATCGAAGCAAAAGCGTTACAGTATATTTTCTCTTTACTGCACTTACGCCCCTAACCGGTTTTGCGTTTCCCATTGTGCGATTCACGCCGGGAATTGCTTTCGGATTACTGACGATACTGCTGCTGATCCTGGCGAGCGTGGCTATCCGAAAAGCAGACGCGAACAAACGTTGGCATTTTGCGTTTTTGATGTCTGCTTTGGTAACCTTGTATCTTAACTGTGTGGTGCTAGTCGTCCAAAGTTTTCAGAAAATCTCGGTATTGAAGACTCTAGCGCCAACCCAATCTGAACCACCGTTTCTCGCTGCTCAAGTGATACTCTTGCTGGGAATCTCCTTTGTGTCGTGGCGAGGCTACCGAGCGATCTTTCATGGCAAGAGCATATCGATCGACTCCAATTCGTGAGGTTGTGAAGAACCTATTGAGCTCCTCTACATGTTCATGCGGGCCGTTGGTTTCGCAACCGCCCGCTTCAATGTCCTTTCGTCAATATCTTCTCGCGTCTTCCCTCCGCGCTGCTCCGCCATCTCCGCGGTTCAGCCATCTCCGACTTACGGCTCCAGAACTCTATCCAGAGCTTATCGCTCTCGCTGCTTTGGTTTGAATTCAGCGGAGGTTCAACCGCGGAGGAAGCGGAGAAGCGCGGAGTTGGTCTTAAGGAGTTATTCACAATGAGTACGTTCCAACGAGGTCGTTGAATAGCCGCCTATTCTTGCCTTCGCTCCTCTGCCTTGCGCCCTAGCGCCTTGGCGAGAACCACCCGCTCCACACTTCTATCCTCAACATCCCCACCCATCTTCCCTCCGCGCTTCTCCGCCATCTCCGCGGTTCATCGTTCTTCGCCCCGCTGGTTCATCTGAGACCACGCGCCAGGAGGTCCGAGCGACAAATGGAAAATCTGGATATACGGCTAAGGCATGGGGATCGTGATCACAAGCCCCGAGGTCCGCGGATTGGTGTTGGTCCGATTCTTGACATGGCACTTCAAGCATTGGGACGCTAAACGGATCGGGCCAGCGAACTGGTAGAGCCCCTCTCCAACGTTCTCGGAATAACTAGTCCCCTTGGCCAGTTCTCTTACCGCTTTCTTCTCGAACTCCGTCTTGGCTTGATGATCCACGTTCACCACGTCTGCGTCGACGGTAAGCCAACGCAATTCGACCTGGAAACTCTTCTTCATCTCGACAAAGACGTCGTCCAGCGAGGAAGAGGGAATCGCAGACGGGGTTTCGTCATCGAAAAGATCCCGATGCATGACTTGCAACGAACCGTTGATCAACTCGTACATCAAGAATGCGCGCGACCTGGCCTCCTTCACCGTTGCAGGACCTTGGTATGGCCCGCTTTCTGTTTGGTCCTCTTGGTTTACCTCGAGGGCAAACGGGTCGATCCAAAGAACGGTTGGACCAAGGAGCCCCACGATCCAACAGGCAGAGAAAATCCAACGCATGTTCTTCTCCATGCTCGAGATGTGCCGAACTACTAGATCGCTTGTTTAGGACCGAAAAACTCGCAATGCGTGCGACCGCGATCGACCGACATTCCATCCAATAGCGATTGGATATGGACCATAAACGGCTTAGGCCCGCAAAAGAAGAACTCAGCTTCTGGAAACGGAGCAAGGTTCGAGATGCACGCCGAGTCGATGAGCCCCGAAGCGTGGCAACGACCTGCTGAAACATCTTCGGCGAGAGGCTGATCATAGAGAAAATGAACCGTCACATCCCCCGATGAATTCTTCGTCAAGGCCTCGATCTCATCGCGAAATGCGTGCACCGCACTATTGCGAGCCGCTTGGATGAATACGATTGGCGGGACATTGGGTAACGCAGTCAACGCCTTTGCCATCGACAACAACGGAGTCACTCCAATTCCTCCCGCGATGAACACGACCGGTCGATCTCCCCATGTCTTGGTATCGATCGTGAACTCGCCGCAGGGAGGACCAATCGCAATCGTATCACCCTCCACCACTCGATCGTGCAAGTGATTGGAGATCAATCCAACTGGTGCATGGGCGTTTGGAGAAGGCTCCCGCTTCACGCTGATACGAAAGTGCTCGCCATTTGGCGCATCGGAGAGACTGTAGTTACGCGGTGACGCAGGGGTCGTCGGATGATCGACGTGAACGGTGATATATTGACCGGGTAGGAAGTCCGGTATCAATCCACCGTCCGCGGGCTTCAAGTAGAAAGAAGTGATGATGTCGCTTTCCGGAACCTTGCGATCCACAAGAAACTCCCTGCGACCAGTCCAACCGCCGGCCGCATTGGTTTGGTCGTCATAGATCCCCTTCTCCCGGTCGATACAGACCTGTGCGAGCAACCCGTAGGCCTCCACCACAGCGGTCAAGACCTCGTCGGTCACTGCATCTCCCATCACTTCTTTGATGGCGTCGACGAGATGCTTCCCCACAATCGGGTAGTGCTCTGCTTGCACCCCCAACGAACAATGCTTGTGCGCAATCAGCTCGATTGCTGGCTTCAAGACGGCGAGATTATCGATGTGTTGAAAGTACGCGCATACCGCCCCGGCCAATGCGGCAGGCTGCTGTCCGCTTTGCTGGTGGGCTTGATTGAAAAACGCTTTGACTTCGGGATTCCCCGAGAACATCCGCTGGTAGAACTTGCAAGTAATCTTGTCAGCCTGCGACGCCACAGCGGGAGTGATGGCATGGATAATATCGATCGTTTTTTGGCTAAGCATGGAAACCCCTGGCGGGTGAGAGAGGAAGATTGTCGTCTCACCCAGGGTACCCAAGCGAATACTGGACGTCAATATCCACTTTAAATAGCCACTGAAACAAGTCGGATCCTATGCGAGATCAAATACCATGATTTCCGCGATCGCTTCGCTCGCCTGCGAAGGATCGCTCGCTTTTTTAACGCGAACGATCGATTCGTCGCTCACCGCCATTCCATCGCCTGCTACCAAATGGTGCCCCTCGACATCCACAGCCCCTCGCAATACTTGCAACCATCCATGTCTACTCGGTGCGAACTCGCGCTCGAGCGATGCGACGCTATCGAGTGTTGCAAGATAAATCCTGGCATCTTGATGGATCAATAACGAGCCTTCATCGCCGTTGGGAGAAGCCACCAATCGCCATCGATTGAACTGCTCTTCCGGAGCGAACCTTTTTTGTTCGTAGCTCGGTTCCAACTCCCGTTCTTTGGGATACAGCCAAATCTGATACAGGTGGACGGGTTCAGTCGCCGAAGGATTGAACTCGCTGTGAGTGATTCCACTTCCGGCGGTCATGCGTTGAAACTCTCCCGGCGTCAGGACTTCGCCATTTCCCATCGAATCGCGATGCTCCAATGCTCCTTCCAGAACGTAGGTGACGATCTCCATATTCCGATGCGGGTGGGTCCCAAAGCCTTGTCCGGGAGCAATCCAATCCTCGTTCATCACACGCAAAGACCGAAACTGAACGTGTCTCGGATCCTGGTAATCCGAGAAGGAAAAAGTATGGAAGGTTCGCAACCAACCATGATCCGCAAAGCCCCGCTCATCTCGTTTTCTGACCTGAAACATCGTCTGCTCCTCTCAAAAGTTCTCGATACCTATTTATTTTACATGTAAACCATATTCTCGTCAAGAGCTTCGATAGCAGGACAAAATGACGGAGGAGTCGCTAGAATACGGCCGCGGTTTCCACGCCATTCTCCCCGTTTCTTTCTGGTTGCAGGATTCATCATGCGCTATTCTTTTCGTCGATCCTTGTTATGCCTGAGCATCTTCGCCACTGGCATTTCTAACGTTTGCATTTCCAATTTTGGTATGCAGCTGCATGCTCAATCGCCAGCGACCGTCCAAACCGCTTCCAAGGTCATCGACTTCGTTCAGTACAAGCCCGTCGGTAAAGACCCGAAGATGCTGGAGAGCGTAACGGCAAGCCAGCGTTACGAAACAGGCGGCGATGTTGCAGCCGTCACCAAGCAAATCACGGAGAAGCTTAAAGGCGATGGCTGGAAGGAGCTTGAAGGATCCTACGCCACCCCAGCCATGGCATCAGCCTCTTTCCTCAAATCGCAGTTCGTCATTGCCCTTTCGGTCTCGCCAGCCGCGTCCACTCCTTCCAAGGACGCGCGTTCGATCGTCTCTCTAACGAACCTTGGAAACCTTGAATGGGCCAAGCTGCCGCTACCCAAGGGATGGACCAGCACTTATTCCATGCCGTCCATGGCGATGTATCAGACCGACGCGACACCCGAAAAGGCCAAGCAAGAGTTGGATCAAACGCTCATGCAAGCAGGCTGGGAACCTTACGGAAATGCCATCGGATCCTCGTATTACCGCCGCGAAGCGATCAAGCTGATGGCTTCGATCCAAGCGGCTCCGACGGCACCCGGAAAGTCGATCATTCAGTTCAGTTCTCAGCAGCTTTCGTATGCCTTTCCCATTCCCAAGTCGATCAAACAGCTGCAGCACACAGACCCGTTGCTGAACATTTTGTTCGATACCGATCTCCCTCGGGAGCAAACCATCCAATTCTATCGCGACGAACTCGCAAAGAAGGGTTGGAAGGCAACTACCGATGCACCGATTCGGATCCGCCACGAGGACCATACGATTTTCGTCAACGATTCGAAAGAACGTATGGAGGTTGCCGTCCATGAATTCGAGGGGCTTACTCGGGTAAAGGTCCAGTTTGTCACGGCGGCGCAAGCAGCCGAGGAAAACAAAAAAGCATCGATCGCGGCCGAACAAGCCAAAGCGAAAAACGAAGCGGCCATGGCCAACGCGAAGGCGAAGGAAGATACGGAACTTGCCATCGTCGTTCCATCGGATGCCAAACCGTCGAAGGTCGATAGCAAGTCAGCGAAATGGTCCTTGCCTTCAGGTCAAGGTGCTGCCCTAGCGAAGAAGATCATCGCCGCCCTCGAAAAAGACGGATGGAAATCAAAACAAAATGTTGCACAGAAGGAGGCTGGCGACTTCGAATTGCAGAAAGGGGAGTTTCGATTGAATCTCGACTACCTCGATCCCGGTTTCATCCCTGCCGAAGTAGAAATACAGGTCTTCGGCCCGGGAAAGATCAAACTGAAATCCCAGTAAGCCATCATAGAAGCCATCAGCGAAGCCATTCGCATCGCAACCATGCTCTACCTTATTCGGTAGCTTCCTCGGCGGGAGCTTCGAGTCGGACAAGGAGATAGGTCTCGTTCCAGTCGGGGCCGAAATGGATCAAGAGCGGGGTCTCGTTCTGCGTCAGATTGAAGAGTCCCGTTTCTGCGACGACATTCTCGTTTTCTCCGAATCGGAAGGCGACCCGTTGCGTTTCTTTGTCGACGCTTCCTTGGATAGCCTGCGATTCCTCGGTTTGAGTGTTGTAGATCGTTCCGCTGAGAATTCCCTCTTTGTTGACGGCCAATTGCAAGACACGATTGGGTTCGGTGTCTTGTTTATTCGTCGTCAGGGCAAACGTCCCTAGCGGCAACCATTCGGCTTGCTCCGCTTGCTCCTCCGTTGCAGGAGGTGGAACTGTGGCCAAGGTGGCCGCGGATTCGGCAAACTCACGCGCCGTCCCTAGTTGCTGTCCATTGAGATAGACGTAGTTGTTTTGGTAGGTGATGTTGCCTCCCGTCCCGTAATCGTAGTAGACCGGTTGGGCCCAAACATTCGAAGGAGCGGACCATGTAAACCAATTCGTAAAGGTGGAGAAGGTCGGAGCAGCCCACCAGTATGTCACGGGATAATACTGGTAGCGATAGTAGTAGTGCCAACCGCACATCCCATGCGGGTGGGTCGTCCACCAGGTCGGGCTGAACCACTGGTAACTGTAGTGGTATCGTCCTCCCCACTGCACGCGAACTTGATCGCCCCACGACTGCCAGGAAGCGATCCGTTGCGGATGCTGAACATGCCAGTTGCTGATACTGTTGATCTGGTTTTGCCAGTTGTTGTTGATGATTGTGATTTGGCTATTGTCGATGTTCACCCAACCTGGTCGCTGATGGATGAGGTCATTGTTCCAACCTGGCTTTGAAGGGAGAGGTCTGCTGGGCTTCGTCGACGGGGGAAGCGGCGCGGGCTTGGTGCTCGGGAAGCTAGGAATGCTCGGCTTTTGAGGAAGCGAAGGCTTCGTGCTGGGAATCTCGGGACGCGGCAAACTCGGCTTCGGGAGCGGCTTTCCGCCGATCACTCCTGGCAATGTAACCGGCCGATCCAACCCAAGGAAATCCTCCACATTGCCCGGTAAAGGCCGAGCGGGCGGTTTGCTTGGTTTGGAAGGGAGAGACGGCAGCGTCGAGACCGGGGGCTTCGCAGGCTTCGTCCCTCCAAGTCCCGGATAAGTGGGGCGCACCCCGGGCTTGATCGACTCCGGCGGCCGAATCCCAGGTAGGTTCCCCGAGGCGTTCCCCGGCATCGGTCGTACCGAAGGATTCGTGGGTATCGGAAAAGAGGGTTTGCTCGATGGAATCGATGGCTTCGTGGAAGGCACCGAAGGTTTTAAACCCGATCCGGGTCGTGGATAGCTTGGTTTGACCGAGGGGAGTTGTGGCGTGGAAGGGGATGGAAAGCTAGGTCTCGTCGATGGCACTGGGCGCGTTGGTACGGGTGCCGGGCGCGTCGAGGGAGGAGTAGGGCGTGTAGAAGGCATAGGACGCGTTGAAGGTGTCGGGCGGGGCATCGGTGTTGGACGGGCCATATTGCCCGCCGATGGTCGCGCACCAACGGAATGGGGTATCTTTCCCCCTGCAGGGCGCGACATCCCTTTGAAACCATCGGCAAACGCTTGAGGTAGATTGCCATTTACCGACAACAACATTGCAGCAAGCGCAAACCAGCGAACGAATCGACGTGACATGCAATCCTCTCCGAACTTACTTTACCAAGCTTCCGAAATGGCTCCACCAACTTCCGACGATATCCCCTCAACCTCGGCTAAGGCGCTGGCTCTAGCGCCGGTACGGTAATGGGGTTCGGTGCAACGACCCGTTTCATCACCGCAGGTTCGGAATTGGGAAGCATCTCACCGTTGACTTCGTGTCCCACCAATTGAATCGTGAGTTCGTCGTTGCTTCGGCGATCGAGAAGATAAGTCCCCGACGAGAGACTTCCGTCCGCGAGTGTCTGACTCGATTTGATCATCCAGGTTTCGTTCGCCTTCGTCCAAACTCCTTCGCCAAAAGAGCCGTCCGCATTGAATACCCACGATCGGATTTGACGACTTCTCGGATCCCAACCAATGATCTGCGTGCCCAAGTTGTTGACAGTTCCGTCTACTTCTTCTGTCATGGAACGAATCAAAAATGCTTTGTTACTAGACCAACGCACGGATGAAAAAACCTGACTGCCAGGTGCACCGTCCACCCAGGTGCCTTCCATCCAAGCCAAAATGCTCAGCGAGTCCGAAGCGCTAGCGGGCGTTGGAAGAGGCATTTCCTCCATCGAATCGATCTGCCATTTTCCATCATTTTTCACCAACACCGCAGAAAACTGATTTGTGATCGGTTCGATATCCATCGCGGAAACGGTGGTCTCGCCATCGACTATCGCCACATCGGGGCGGACCAAGCGAATCGTTTGAATCTGTCCGCTGAGTCGCATTTTGGAGGGAGCAGCAAAGACCTCTTCCAAGTCCTTTCGAATCGAATCGCGGCCGAGGGTCTTTTCGCCGGTCTCCCGGTCTACGTGCACGCATTCGGGCGTCCAAGCCAGCGCGATGGTATCGAGTTTTTGTTCGTTGAAAGCCGTGACATAGGCACGAATTGCTGAGTCGATTTCCTTGGTGGCCTCTATCGGCGACTGTGGTTTTGCTTCAGCGGGAAATGAGGCGAGAAGGCTCAGGACGAGTAGGAGTGGAAACAATCGATTCATCTTGGTACGTTGGCGTTGATCACGGAGGAAATTGTTAGAAGAAGTCGACACAGCGGGTGATTCTACATCGAGACACTCGAAAGAAGGAAGTTCCGCTCGCGACCGGCGCGGTGCCGATTCGGTCCTTCATTCTAAGTGAAGAGTGAGAGCGAAATCGAGTGTCCGTTTCGTTGACCTGCTTATTTTTGGGAACCCCATGGCAAAGAGAGAGGGAATCCTTTGGAAATCGTGACGTCGGGTATTCCCGAAAATCGGCAAAGATTCGAGTTGTTGGAAAGGATCCGCAGAAAAGTCCCCGTGGTGGAAACCATGACCATCATTGCCGATCAAACGACTTCTTGGCTGCAGGTCACCGATCCTGATAAGCTCTTGCTCACCGCGCTCGAGCGGGGGGAAGAAGGAGGATTCGAGGTGGATCCCTTTTGGGCAGCAGCATGGCGAGCAGCTGTCGGAATGGATCGTTTCCTCGGGCAGATTTGTGGGGAAGTGGGAGAGACCGCGTGGCGACAGCTATCGATCTTGGAGCTCGGGGGAGGAAGCGGTCGGGCAGGCATCTCTGCTGCGATGCGAGGAGCGCGCGTGGTCATCACCGATGCGTCTTCAACTGCTATGTTGGTCTGCCGATACAACGCATGGCACATGCGTGATCGCGTATCGGTTCGCCGTTTGGACTGGCGCAATAGGAATCAGCATTTAGGATTGTTTCCCATTCTCGTGGGTTCGGACATTGTGTACGACCCGAAACTGTTCCCCATCTTGGAACCTTGCATGCGACGCCATCTGCACCCGCATGGCGCGGTGTACCTCAGCGAACCGCAGAGGCACACGGGTGAACGATTTCAAAGCTGGATTCAATCCGCAGGCTGGCAACTTCTCGAGCACTATATCGACCTCGAAGATGGCGAAAAGCAAATCCGCATCTTCGAGTGTCGATTACCCAAGTAATGGAATTCCATTACGACGGCAGTTCGGTTACTTCCTCGGGTTCATGGCTGAGTGACAAGGTATCGGCTGGAACCATCTTTTGGTTTTTGCTGTCCCACCCCATGACCTTGCTCGATCTCCAACTTTCATTGGCCATGTTCACGGCAACGACTCCCGCGAGCCCAAGCTCTGGAGGGCAATTGAGCGTTTCACCGTTTCGAATGTGATTGTGCAAATTGGTATGGTGCAGGTTTTGATCTTCGCCACCTGTCTTTTTATGCTCGGCCAAGATCTTGCCATCCTTGTCCTCTGCCACCCAACCCTCTTTGGTGAACTTGAGAGTTCCGCGGTAACCTCGGATCAAGTGATCGATTCCGACTCGATTGCTCATCGTACCCAGTACATAAACCGTCATTCCGCGAGGATACTCGCAGATCATTTCGATGTTATCGGGAAGGTCGCGTCCATCTGGCCATTGCCAAATCCCTCCCATCCCAACAACGCGTCGAGGGTAGAGGAGGTCGCAGGCCTTCATGATGCGCGTGATACGGTGGATGAACAAGTCAGTGCAAATACCGCCTGAATAGGCAGAGTAACACCTCCACTCGAAGTAGTGATTTGGATTCCAATCGATCTGGGGAGCCGAACCGAGCCAAGCCTTCCAGTCCAGATCAGCGGGCTTGCTCTGGTACTTCTCTACCTCATCGGGAACACGCCATGGCCCCTTTTTCGAATCGTATCGACGGACATATTCGATCTGGGCTTGAATGACTTTTCCGATCACTCCCTTTCGGATCGCATCGCGTGCGGTGATATAGCTGTCATCGGACATGGCTTGCACGCCCACTTGCAAAGGTCGCTTGGTCTCTTTTTGCTTTTTGAGAACCGCGAGGGCCTCTGGAATGGTGTGGGTCAGTGGCTTTTCGCAATAAACCGCTTTCCCTGCATCCATAGCGTCGATCGTCATGGTCCAGTGCCAGTGCTCCGGGGTTGCAACCACGACATAGTCGACCTCTTTCCTATCCAACAACTCTTTGTAGTTGGAGTAGGAGGACTCCGCGCCGATCATCTCTTTTCCTTGGTCGGCTCGAGTCTTCCAACAGTCCGAAACAGCGACGGGGAGCAGATTGTTTTTCTCTTTCAAGTTGTTGATGACGCCAAAGTGTGCGCGACCGATGACCCCTGCCCCGATGACGCCGACTCCCAAGCGATCATTGGCCCCCAAAACACGACCATAGCTTTTTGCAGATGCTGCAATAACCCCTGCCGATGCGGCCACAGCCCCGGAACGGGCGATGAAGGAACGACGGTTGGATTGCGATTTCATGTAGACTCCACCAGAAGTTGAAGGATGGTAAATACTCGAGCGAAGGAGAGAGGGAAGAGAGATCGCTTCGAACAACTCTCCCATCTTACCAAGCCTCCGTCAGTTCGTGCGAAAAACCGTTTGGAAGAGGAAGTTCGCTTCGATTCCGACTACATCTGGCGATCGATTTGATTATGCTAGAGTGGCTTACTTGGACTGCATGTTTAGAAAGAATTTCGATGCAACATCTCGATCACCTCAAGAATCTGGTCATCATGGCTTCCGCCGACGGCGCGTTGTCGGAACGGGAGATCGCCCTTTTGGTGGACCGTTGTAGCGAAATGGGACTCGAGGAAGCGGACTTGGGCAAAGCAGTGGCATTTGCACTCAGCGACGACGCTTCCTTGAAACTTCCAAAAGCGAAAAACGAGCAGCTCGCAATGCTCGAAGATCTGATGAAGATCATGGCTGCCGACGGAAAGCTAAGCGAAGTGGAAAAACGCCTCTTTGCCCTTGCGGCTGCGAAAATGGGAATCGAAAAACAGGAACTCGAGGGATTGATCGATCGATTGGTCGGAAAGGCGTCGTAAAGACGGTTCGAATCTCATTCGGTTCGAATCTCCTAGAAACGGGTTGAAGGACCGAAGGCCGATATCTGTCCGTCGATCGCCGGAGCGGCTCGTTGCTCGCCGAATTGCCCGACTCAACTCGCCTCTACCTGATGAACCGAACGAGCATTCGAGGATGTCCAGCAGCCGGGCGGTTTGTCAAACGCGCCAAACGCATCCGGCCCAGGACCAGCCAACACCGAAGCCGACTAAGACGCTCACGTCGCCCGGTTTCAATTTGCCTTCCTGGCGAAGATCATCGATGAGGATAGGGAGGGTGCACGACACGGTGTTCCCTCGATTGGCCAAGCGGATCGGCAGATGGTCGTCATTGGTATGAAGTGCCGTCTGCAAATGCTCGAGCATTTTTCGAGTTGCTTGGTGCATTAAGAACCAATCGATCTGCTCCGGTGCGAGGCCTTGTTTTGCAATCATCTCGCGCACCATTTGCGGAATCGCCCCAACCGTGAAGCTCATGAGGCTGGGACCGTCCATGTAAAGACGGCTCGCCCAGCGCTTTCGGTTTCGAGGCTTGATGGCGCATCCGAGAGGTCTCGATCCGCCATCGGCAACGATCAGGGTGTCCGCCCCGCTGCCATCGGTTCCAAATTCGAATCCGTTGATCGCGATTCCCTCTTGAGCCTCGATCAGCGTTGCCGCCGCGGCGTCACTGAAAATCGGCTTGATCGACCGATCATCGTCCAAGATGTATTTGGAGTAGGTTTCGGCGGTGATAAGCAAGATGCGCCGACACTGGCCGCTCGCAATCAACCCCTCTGCCAGCGACAAACCGTACACGAACCCTGAGCATCCCAGATTGAAATCCAGTGCTCCGCAATGGATTCGGAGACCGAGGCGATCCTGGATCAAACAAGCCGTCGTGGGAAGGGGATAATCGGGGGTCTGCGTGCACAAAAGAACAAAATCGATCGACTTCGGATCAATCCCGTTCTCACGAAATAATTTCTCTGCAGCCCGCACCGCTAGATCGGATGCCGTCTCGTCCGCCGCCGCAATCGTTCTCGAGTAGATCCCAGTCTTTTCCGCAATCAGTGCCAAGTCCCAGTCAGGGTTGCGGGCCTGCAATTCCTCATTGGTTTCGACACGTTCCGGAAAATGGACAGCGATGGGGCCTATTTGCGAATGAAGCACTTTGATCCGATCTGCGATGAGAGTTCGTTCCAAACGACTGGGAGCTCCCATGATACCTTCCTATCATCCTGGAAGGTAGCCAGATCCAAATCCACGGGTGCAGCCTCCGGGCGATTGGCCCCCTGGCTAGATCTTCGAACCAGCACCTTTGGTGAACGCCATGAAGGCAGACTCAAGGTTGATTTCCTCCGGTGCGAATCGCCGAAGCGCAACCCCTTGCTTTACTAGTTCCGCCGCTAGAGGCGAGTAATCCTCGACTCCTGGTTTGAGCGTGACCCGCAGAAGAGGAGCCTGCAACTCAACGCCCGCGACCGGCTCCTGCTTCGCTAAGATTGCTTGGGCTCGATCCAATTGATCGGGCCCTCCCGGCTCGATCAGCAAGACTATGTTTGGACTCACTTTGCGAATAATCGCATCGACATCATCGTTGGCGATCAACACTCCTGAGTCGATAATTCCCACCTTGTTGCAAACGTCGGCCAATTCCGGCAGGATGTGGCTGCTGACAATAATCGTCTTGCCCATCCCCCCGAGCCTCCGCATCAAGGCTCGCATCTCGATTCTCGCGCGAGGATCCAAGCCGCTAAGAGGTTCATCCAGCAAAAGGACAGCTGGGTCATGCAACAAGACTCGCGCTAGCCCTAATCGCTGGGTCTGTCCTCGTGACAATGTGTTCGCGTACGCATCTCGTTTGAAATCCAAATCCACGACTTCCAACATCTCGTCGCAACGTTTCCGCCTAGCATGCGGCGCGATTCGGTACGCTGCGGCGAAAAATTCAAGGTACTCAATGACTGTCATGTCGTCGTACACACCGAAAAAGTCTGGCATGTATCCAACCATGCGACGAATTTCTTTCGGGTGAGTGTAGATCGAGTAACCACACACGTAAGCCTCGCCGTACGTCGGAGTCAGCAACGTCGCGATGATCCGCATCGTCGTCGTCTTCCCGGCACCGTTCGGCCCGATGAATCCAAACAAATCCCCTTGCCCCAATTCAAGATCGATATCTCGAATCGCATACATCTCGTCATACTTTTTCGTCAGCTGCGATACTTTGATCACGTTGGGTTCGCTTGCCTTTCAAGGACTCTATTCATCATCAGACGTCGCATTCCGTTCACTACCGGAGGGCTGCTCCACCGGAATCACGATGCGAATCATCGCGGTTCGCGTACCTTCCAATTCCGCCCCAAGCCCCTGGGCTTGATTCGGATCATTTTGCAGGCTGTTTCGCACAGGAACCCATTCCACTTGCGGCTCAGGTAGCTCCGCAAAAAGAATCGCTCGCTCGGTCCGCAAGAGCTCGCTCAAATCCAGCTTCGAAAGATAGCGATGGATCATTCCGGTGTAACCAAATCCCCCCGCGCTCCGATGGAAGGCGAGCATCTCCAACAATCGCTTCGGATCATCGATCTCGTTGCGGTCCCATGGAGTTCCCTCATCCTTACCATCCACATTGATTCGCTTTTGCAATCGCCTCGCAAAGTCCTTCGGAATCGTACTCACCGACAACGAAACTCCTTCGCCCGTTCTCATTCGCAAAGGAAGGGAATAGAAGCGACCACGATAGAGCAAGACACCATTCCTCAATTCGCAAGGCAATGGATTGACGATTGAGCCGTTCAGCAAATCCACCGCGCCGGGGATGCTACTCAACTTGCCAAACTGCCAATCCGTCGGCATCGGCATTTCGTCCGACGCCATCAAGCTCTTCGTCCCTGCCTCGGGAAGCCCCAGGCGCTGAACCGATGACGCAACAACTCCATGCACCGAAGCCCTTTTCACAATCTCGTAACTTGGCAAGATCCGATCGGTGGCAACCGTCGAATCGAATCCTCCCAAACTCTTCCCGGGTTGCCCCATCCAATCGACAACGAGCGATACAGGGACCGCTGCCCCCCCACGGATTGGATCGTGGAGAAGCCCTTTGGGATTTGCGCGTGCTTCCACCGAAAACACTCCGCGCGATCCGCCGTAAAGATGCGCATAGGCTTTGGCCATCACGACTCCGGTTCGCGCGTCCACATCGAGCAATTCGACCGCATTGAGCTGTGGGGAGGACGGTTTCCATCGCTGTTGAAGAACGGAGAGGAGCAAGCAACAGCCGACCGAAGTTCCGATGAGAGTGAGCCATGTCCACCGAGGCCTCTTCCAACGCTTGGCGACAAGAAAGAAGTCGATGGGTCCTAACACGGCCAACATCAGCCCCAGCAACACGGACATTTGCGTCAAATTACCCATCCGCAGATTCGCGAATTGATCCAACGTGCTGCCGAGTTGCAGAGAAAGGTCTTCCGCACCCACCATCGACTTGGCATTCGCCCCACGGCCTTCCCACTGATCGTTCAACATCCATTTGATGAATGCCGGCTGGCTTTCCCATCGCAGCAGGGATGGGCTATCGATCTCGGTCGCAATCAGACGTACTTTCCCCAATCCGAAAGCCCACTTGGCGAGCAGCGGATAGCGCCCGCGGTCCGCTTTTTGTCCCAACAAATCCAAACCAGCGTCGTTCAACTCCAGAATCGCCGAGTCGAACGGTTGCAGCGGAATCTCGGAGTTCAAATAGGATTCGAGGGGCCCAGGATTGCACTGCGAGGTAACCTCTAGTAACTTTCCGGGAACCATCTGCGCCAGCGGGGGATGCAGGAACCAAGCCTCTGCATTAGCCCCGAGCGTAAGCAAACAACGGCCTCCCCCTCGTACCCAGTCCCGCACCCCTGATGCCTGCGACTCGCCAATTCCGTCGAGCAAATTTCGATTGCTAGACGAAAAGACCAAGAGATCGACACCGTCCCACGCAACCCCGCTTTCGGGGAGCCATTGCGCTTGGTCTAGCTCTGTGACTGTGTAATCGCCCAGGATTCCTTTTGCAGAGCGAAGGACGGCGCTGTCGAGCTTCATGCCACTCGTACCGATTCCAACCACCCAGGGTTGTTCCGCTGGCAAGACGACGCCGCGCTCAGCATCCGTTAGACCGCGTGACTCGATCAACTCGCCAGTCTGGGCATCGAGTACTCGCACAACGATCGGGCGTTGCGCTCGACCATGTTTCGCGTAAAGAGACAAAGTGATGGGTTGGACGGCACTCAAATCCGCCTTCCAATCTGCCGATCGATAACGAATACCGACCCCTTCGCCATCGACCGTATCGAGCTCCAGCACAACCGAAAGATCGCGATCGCTGGACAACTCCACCCGATGAACTGTTTCGTAACCGACTTTCCAGACTCCGTTCAATCCAGATCGTATCGACTGGATCACCTCCCCGGCGTCGGTATCTGCCCCGGAGACGTTGCCTCCCGTGAACAGGCTCAGGGATACGGAAACACCAAAAAGAAAGAGCATCGATGCCGTTGCACCGATGCTCTCCATGAAATATGCAAAACTCCGCCCGACCGCCTGCATCAGTTTAGGACAAATATTCGAGGCAAGCAGAAGGGAAGGGCTAGCAGTCAACGTTCAACAATTCTTAATCGAGTCGCTTTACTTGAATATTGCGGAAGTAAACACGGCTACCGGGATCATGGCATTGGAGTGCAAAAGTCCCTTCGTCGATTACTCGCGTGAAGTCCTTGCCAGGCTTGGTACCAGCGGGTTCGTCGTACTCGACAATCGTCTTTCCGTCGACTTTCAGCGTTACCTTTTTACCCTGGACAATCACTTCCTGAGTGTACCATACGTTGTCTTTTGCGGCCGGTTCTGCCACATCTTTGACTGCGTACAAGCTGCTCGTTCGGCGAGGATCTTTGTCGTAGGAATTGTTGACCTGGACTTCAAAGCCATGCTTGGGCCAATTGGCGTCCTGATACTTGGTGTGGAAATAGATGCCGCCGTTCGAGTTCGGCATGGTTTTGACTTCTACCTTCAAGTGAAAATTCTTGAAGGGTTTGTCGTCACCCACATAGAACAAGTGGCTTCGTTCACCTTGGCAAACGAAAGCACCGTCTTCGATCGACCAGCTCTTTTCGTTCTCGTTGACCTTCCAACCTGAGAACGATTTCCCGTCGAATAGCGATTTGAATCCTTCGTCAGCCGCCGTGCTAACGAAGGAAATCAATTTTCCCACGGGTTGTTTCCCTTTGACATCGCCGCCAGGGAGTTCCCCTGCATTGATCTTGGCGCCGAAAGTCTTCTCGGCTCCCTTTGCCTTCAGTTCTTCGACCTTGGCGAAAATGGCATCCATTTCCTTCTTAGCCTTCTCCGGATCGCTCTTGAGCAAGGGCTTCAACGTGTCCTTGTCGAACCCGGTATCGTGCAGCGCTTCGCCGTAAGGATTTCGCTTCTTTTTGTTCTCGCCGTCGATATGGCAAACATTGCACTTGGCATCGGTCACCAGCTTCTTGAAGTCCTCGCTTTTGCTGGCCTCTACATATTTTTTGCCAAACGCTTCGCCGAATTCTTTGATGGCAAATGCTGGTTGAGGTGAGAAAGCTGCACCCAGAACGAGTGCGCATCCAACGATCAATTTACGCATACGAGTCGAAACTCCACTGTGGTAGGTAAGGCTAAAAAGCCATGAAACGAAGGATTTGCCAAGGACGAGCCTTCGTCAACGCAACCTGATTTAAATGAACAACAGGCCCGATGTCAAACGGAAGGTGCAAATAACACCCCAAACCGGGGATTTCGGCTTGGGACTGTCTCAAGATCGATGCAGAACGACCATTAAACTGTTCCAATTCAATTCCCCGGTCTCAGCCGCCCGATCGAACGCCTCCTGGGCAAACAGCCGGGACCGCGTTTCCTGTCCATCCAGTTTCAACAACGCGGAAAGGAGGAGAAGATTTCCAACCGCGAGCTGGGAATTCTCAAGCGCTAGCCGAGAGAACTGATTCACACTCTCGTCAAAGGCAACGGGCGTTGCTGCCAGATAGTTTCGAAGGGTCCCACCTCCCAACTCCCGTCCCTCCAGTCGACTCCCTGCGGCACATGCCGTGTTCAGGAGATTGAGCACGGCATCGAGCTCGGTTTCCGATTCCGGTGCGAAAAGCTTCAAAACGGCATGACGCAATGCCACCCCCTTCGCCATCCCTTGCGCGTTCTTTGCCATGGCTTCGCAGGAACGCAAGGCGGAGGCAAAATCCCCTCGGGCCACCAAATCATCGAGAGTGGCTGTGCCCGGCGCTTCCCAGCCCTCTGTCGCGAGTTCCATCGACGGTATGACGAGAAACGGTAAGCCACGTCCACCGCCCAAGTTCTCCGCGCGGGGGAGTCTGGAAAGAACTTCTCCGTGAATGAGACATGGCTCTCCTGCGCACGCATCGCGAAACCTACCGAACAGACCGCCAGCAGTCGCTGCCCCCACCAATATGACGAGAGCGATTCGTGTTCGTGGACCGCGTCCCAAGAATCGAGCGCGAAGGTTTCCGATCCGGTAAACGATTTGGCTCTGCAACACGTGACACGACTCCTTCGGTGATCCGCCTTGAAGCACTGCCCCCAAACACTCATCGTCGGGGATACCTTCGATTATCCAGCCTCCCAACACCAATGGCCAACCGGCGAATCGTATTTCTCATCCAATTCAGAGACGTCTCTGGCGCCATCCTTGCAACCGCCAAACCTTACCTCCGCCCGGATAGCGGAATGACTTGTCGAAAAGTCAGGTTGATGCGTTCCCCGACCGGCTGTTTCGTTTTGGGAACCTCGTGTTGCCAATATTGTTGCATCGAGCCAGTCATAATGATCAACGTCCCATTTCCAACGAGAAACGTGCGAGTCTCTCGCGATTGATTGTGACGAATCCTAAACTTCCGGGTCGCGCCGAGGGATAGAGATCCAATCGTGTTGCCCATCTCGGGCTCATCATCCGCGTGCCAACCCATGCTATCGCTGCCGTTCCGATAGCGATTGAGCAGACAGTAATTGTAAGTACCGAGCACCGACTCGACCTTTTGCTTTAGCTCCACGAGCTCGGGAAACCATGGAAGTGCGGCATAATCTCTCCCCGAGTACCGATATGAGAGACCCGAATCGCCATAGGACGAAATCAAGCGGGGCTGCATATACCCGAACACACCCGGCTTTTGCTCCCATTGGCAGCGATCCCTGAGAATCTCGAAATATCGATCAGCTTCGGAGGCATCCAGGAATAGATCCTCGTAGAAAAGCACCCCACCATCGGCCAGCTCGATTGTTTGCATCAAAAATCGTTTCAAATAGAACTTCTAGTCCGCGCCGGCGGATGCCCAGAGAAACGGCATTCCAAGCCCCCACATGCTCGCAAGCTCTTCGCAATCCAGTCTCCGATATTCTCGTCACCGAGCAAGCCTTCAAGTCCGGCAACAATTGAATTGCCATCCTCGATCTAGGACCATAAGGGGCCTTCCCGGCAATAGTTGCTTCTGACGACGCAGGGGAAATGGTAAACTGGAGGACCATTCCTCCCCCGTCTCCAGGACATCCCTTCCATGATCCAACTTCGCTGGGCTCGACTGCTGCGTCGAGCACCTTGGTTTGCCTGCTGGTTCGTTGCATTTATCTCCTGTTGCTCCGTTCTGTTCGGACAAGCCCAAGAGACCGATATCTTGATCGCCGACTTCGAGTCGGACACCTATGGAGCTTGGACCACCTCCGGCGAAGCGTTTGGGACAGCGCCCGCACGTGGAGCACTGCCTGGTCAAATGCCGGTCAGCGGCTATCGGGGTGATCGGCTCGTGAATTCCTTTTACCAAGGAGACCGGACCACAGGGTCACTCACATCCCCTCCGTTCCAAATCGAACGGAACTTCATCGCCTTTCTCATTGGGGGCGGTCGAGATCCCATGCGACTGGCTTTTCGGCTCGTCGTCGACGGTCAGATTGTACGATCGGCGACGGGGCCTAATGACCGGCCGGGCGGGAGTGAAGAACTGTCCTTGGAGTTCTGGGACGTTCGGGACTGGAAGGGAAAGACGGGTGTATTGCAGATCGTCGATGAAGCGACCGGTGGTTGGGGGCACATCAACGTCGACCATGTGGTGAACACCGACTCGCAACCGGCAGCACCGCGAGTCGACGCATCCAAAGAATGGGACCTTCGGGAGCGATATCTTCTGTTCCCAATCAAAAATGGCGCAAAGAAAAGAGTCGTTACCTTCTCCGTCGATGGTGAGCGGATAGTTCGCAACGAGATGGAATTGAGCGACGGCCCCCCCGACTGGTGGGCTCCGATGGACGTCTCCCCCTGGGCTGGCAAAAAGGGGACCGTTGTCATCGACAAACTCCCTGGCGATTCGCAAGGCCTCGAGTTGATACGCCCTTCCGATCGAATACCAGGTGACTCACCTGTTTACGAAGAGACAAAGCGGTCGCAATTCCACTTCTCACCGATGCGTGGCTGGAACAACGACCCGAACGGATTGGTTTACTACCAAGGAAACTACCACCTCTTCTTTCAGCACAACCCTTACGGTTGGGGATGGGGAAACATGCACTGGGGACATGCCGTCAGCCAGGATTTAGTTCACTGGGAAGAATTGGGTGACAAGCTTCTCCCAGACGACATGGGGCCCATGTTCAGTGGTAGCGCTGTGGTCGACAAGAACAACACCAGTGGCCTGGGGCGAGATGGGAAGCCTCCGATGGTCTTGTTTTACACGGCTGCCGGCACACCTACGGTGCAGGGACTTGCTTATAGTCACGATGGAAAGACATTCCAAAAGCTAAAGAGCAATCCCATCCTGCATCAGGTCACCCCCGGCAACCGTGACCCCAAGGTGATTTGGCACGAACCAACCAAACACTGGATTATGGTTCTCTATGTCGAACTCCCTGGCAAGCAACACACCGTTCACTTCTATCGTTCTCCGAACCTTATGGATTGGACTCTGGCCAGCGTCGTTCGTGGCGGCATCGATGGCGACAAGTATCTGTTTGAATGCCCTGATTTTTTTCCGCTTCCTGTCGACGACGATCCCAACGACGTGAAGTGGGTATTGCTCGGCGCGGACAGTCAGTATGCCATTGGTACGTTCGATGGTGTTACTTTTCAGCCGGAGCACTCCCGATTACCTGGTCATCGCGGACGCGGTTTCTACGCTGCCCAATCGTTCAGCGATATTCCCGCCAACGACGGTCGTCGAATCTTGATCGGTTGGTTTCAAACCGAAACCAAAGAGATGCCCTTCAATCAGTCCATGTCCATCCCATTGGACCTGCGTCTCACGAAGACGTCTGACGGTCCTCGTATGACCTTTCGACCTATCCAAGAGCTCGCGCAGATTCGACAAAAAACCCAAACGTTCGATCTTCCTCTTGCCACCACAAAGAGCTTGAATCCGCTCGCCGATTTGCAGGGGGAGCTGTGGGAAGTTCAGTTCGCCGCCACCCCTTCGCCCGATGCGATTCTGGAATGGGAACTGCGAGGAGAAAAACTTCGGTACACCCATTCGTCGCGAATACTGGAGGGAATGGGTGTCCAGGTTTCGCTACCAAAGGAAACAAAAACTTTTGGCCTTCAGCTTTTCATCGACCGAAACGGCTTGGAGCTCTTCACCGCGGATGGTCAGGTTTACATTCCGATCCCTATTTCGTTCGCCCCGAACAACGCACGCCTTTCGTTCCGAGTTCTTCAGGGGGAAACGGAGAATGTCAAAATAGAAGCCCACGCGCTGCGGTCTATTTGGAACAAGGGGTCGCACCGATGAAGGCGGGCTGGTTTCAACTCGCGGTGTTTTCCTTCGCGTGGGGCGCGTCGATGGATGGGCTGGAAGTCGCAGTCGCGGACGGCGGAAACGAGCCGGCGTTGCAAATACTCAAGGATCATTGCACGGAGTGCCATGGTTCGGACTCGCAAGAATCGCGACTTCGACTCGACAGCTTGGAGGGCGCTATTCGAGGTGGCGATTTTGGACCTGCGATCCTACCTGGGGATGCGACCAATAGTGAATTGGTACGACGCGTAACGAGTCGCAACCAGGAGCAACGCATGCCCCCCGACGGTCCGGGACTGACTGTCCTCCAGATCGAGACGTTGCGAACCTGGGTCGATTCCCTCCCAAAAGGGATGACTCTCGAGTCGGCTTCCGCGCCGCTCGATCCATCGATTCACAACCATTGGGCTTGGCAGCCGATCGCGGATCCTGTGGTGGGAGCTTTCCCCCAACCTAATCGAGCCGAGGAAGCCGGAGACAAAGCAGTCGAGATCGATCGCAACCCCATCGACATCTTCGTTCGGACAACACTTCGCCATCGAGGGCTCCCCCTTTCGCCCCCGGCCGATCGTCGAACGCTTGCTAGGCGATTGAGCTTTGATCTTTGTGGTCTTCCACCCGATCCCGAGGAACTCCAACAATTCCTGGTCGATGAGGCACCCGATGCGTACGAGCAGCACGTTGACCGTTTGCTCAATTCCCCTGCCTATGGAGAACGCTGGGCAAGACATTGGTTAGACATCGTGCACTACGGTGATACGCATGGTTACGACAAAGATAAACCACGCCCCAATGCTTGGCGATATCGCGACTATGTCATTCAATCCTTCAATCAAGACAAACCGTACGCGCAGTTCGTTCGAGAACAGATAGCAGGGGACGCACTGGAACCGATTCGCGCCGAAGGAGTGATTGCAACGGGTTTTCTCGCCGCTGGGCCATGGGACTTCATTGGGCACGAAGAAGTTCCGGAAACCAAAACGGATGGAAAGATCGCGAGGCACTTGGATCGCGATGACATGGTAGCCAATTCCATCGGAACCTTTTGCAGTATCACGGTCCACTGCGCTCAGTGCCATCATCACAAATTTGATCCCATTGGACAGGACGATTATTACGCGTTGCAATCTGTTTTTGCGGGAGTCGATAGACAGGACCGTTCCATCCATACAGACGATGGTCGTATGCAGCAAGCGATCGAACTAGAAGTTGCCCTTCAGAAGGCCCGGCGCGAAGCGGCAGAGGCCCAACGCGCTATCGAGTCGGTCGCCGCAGACGATTGGAAGAAATGGGAGAACCTGCAAAAGGCATCGAACGCTGGGTCGCTGGAGCAAGGAGGGTATCACAGCCAAATCGCATCCAGTCGGGAGTCGGAAAAGTGGGTTCAAATCGACCTTGATCGTTCCCAAACGATCTCCGCAGTCGTACTGCATCCATGCTACGACGATTTCCAGTCAATCGGCGCTGGGTTTGGCTTTCCCGAATGTTACCGTGTGGAGGCATCCAACGATCCAATGTTCCAGACCGAGGTCAACCTCCTGCACAAAGATCAATCCGAAGACGGGCCCCATCGCTCCACCACCCCAATCGTGTTCCATGCCAACGTAGCGGCGCAGTATGTCCGGGTCACCGCAACTCGCTTGGCGCATCGCAAGGATGATTTCATTTTTGCCTTGGCCGAAGCGGAAGTGTTGGATTCATCGGGAGAGAATCTAGCGGTGAACCAAACCGTTACCGCACTGGATTCGATCGATGCCCCACCGCGATGGTCGCAAATGAATTTGGTCGATTGCAAGAGCCCAGGGTTACGGGAGAAAAACACCCGAGAAGAGATCGCTTCGCTCGAGTCCAAACTTCGTGCTCGCGTAGCTCCGGAGCTTTGGGATAAGTTGATGGATCGAAGGTCCGAATCGCAGCGACTCGCGGCTACTCTTCAATCGTTTTCGAACAGCGAGAAGGTATATGCCGTCTCCTCCGCGAAACGGATCGGAATTCCACGACCGATCTTTGTGCTATCGAGAGGCAATGTCAACGCACCAGGCAGAGAGGTACGCCCGGGTGCATTGAAGTTGATCCCTACTCTCGGAAACGTGTTTCACCTGGAGAGTCCAGAACGTGAAGAGACGCGACGGCTGGCTTTAGCCGAATGGATATCGGATCGGAAAAACATGTTGACGTGGAGAAGCATTGCCAATCGCGTTTGGCAGTACCACTTCGGAACAGGCATCGTCGCGACGGCCAACGATTTCGGTCGAATGGGTGCGTTACCGACGCATCCCGAGTTGTTGGATTGGTTAGCATCCCGATTGCAGGAAAGCGATGGATCTATCAAGGACTTGCATCGATGGATCGTATGTAGCGCGACGTATCGTCAAGCAAGTCGTCCTACTGAGGAGCACATCGCAGCGGACTCCACCAATCAGTATCTCGGGAGCTATCGGCGTCAACGGCTGGATGCAGAGAGCATCCGCGATTCGATCTTGAGTGTCTCGGGCACGTTGAATCGATCCATGGGAGGACCTGGCTGGCAGGATTTCGTCATGGAACGTCCAGAACACTCCCCTCACTATCGCTACGACTTGGCCAACCCTCGCGAGCCCTCGACGCGGCGTCGTTCGATCTATCGGTTCATCGTACGAAGCCAAACTCAGCCTTGGCTGACTTCGCTCGACTGCGCCGATCCCTCCATGCGTGTGGAAAAGCGGAATGAAAGTCAATCCGCCGTCCAGTCGCTGGCTCTCTTGAACAATCCATTCATTCTTGCCCAGAGCGAAGCCTTCGCGGAGCGAGTGCGACGCGAAGCGAATGGACGCGAAAGGGCCGAGGTTTCTATCGCCTTCAAGCTGGCATTGGGGCGGGCCCCTGAAACTGAGGAATATGAAGTTCTAGAGCGGTTGCGAGCGGACGCAGGTTTGGAAAACGTCTGCCGAACTCTCTTCAATCTCAATGAGTTTTTGTTCTTAGACTAACCAATTTTGGACGAAGCGGTCCCGTATGAGCCATCCTTCCACTCGACGACGATTTCTTGGAGGAGCCAGCGCCGGTTTCGGCTCACTGGCGCTCTCCAACCTACTTTTGCAAGAGGAACGTGCAACCGCCGAGACTCCCGCTTCGCTTCATCCATCCATTCGCTTTCCACAGAAAGTGAAACGAGTTGTTCAGTTGTTTATGGCTGGTGCTGCAAGCCATATCGATTTGTTCGATTTCAAGCCCGAGCTTGTGAAGCACCACGGCGAGCCCAGCCAATTTGGCGAACCTGTCGAGGCATTTCAGGATGGGCTCGGGCCTTGGCTGAAATCGATTTGGGATTATCAGCCTTATGGGGAATGTGGAAAACGTCTCTCGGAGGTGGTAGCTCCCCTCGGAGCTGTCGCCGATGATCTGGCTTTTATCCATAACATGGTCAGCACCTCAGGCGTACACTCCGCCGCGACACTTCTGCAAACGACCGGATTTGCGATGCCTGGATTTCCCAGTGCGGGCTGCTGGATTGGATACGCATTGGGATCGATTCACGACAACTTGCCAACCTACGTAGTGTTGCCCGATCACCGAGGCTATGCTTCTAACGGAGTGAAGAATTGGGACGCTGGGTTCCTACCGTCCCAGCACAGCGGAACAGTTATCCAACCCTTGCACGCGACACCCCTGCAGGATCTTCAACCGCTCGACGAGTTTCGCTTCGCCAACAGCGCTAAAGATCGTCGCGTGCAAGAAGCGATGAAAGAGCTCAACCGATTTCACCAAGCCAAACATCCGAAGGACTCGAGACTCGAAGCTCGAATTCGCAGTTACGAGCTTGCAGCACGTTTACAAATGGCTGCACCGGAGGCGATCAGCCTTCGAGATGAACCCCAGCATGTATTGAATATGTATGGGATTGCGAGTGACAATAAATCTTGGCCCACTGAGATCAATGAAGCCGAGGAGTCGCATTGCTTTGGGACACGATGCCTGATCGCGCGTCGTTTGTTAGAGCGAGGAGTTCGATTTGTTCAGATTTGGAGCGGCAATGACAATGGTTTTCCGCGTCGGAATTGGGATTCCCACGAAGATGTTGAACGGGACCATGGTCCGCTTGCCAAGGGAATGGCGGTGGGTGCGAGCGCATTGATTCGCGATTTGAAGCAACGAGGCTTGCTGGAAGATACTCTTATCGTGTGGACAACAGAGTTCGGACGGATGCCCAGTTCTCAGGCTGGGAAAGGACGTGACCACAACCCTTTCGTTTTTACCAATTGGTTGTGTGGGGCCGGAATTCGAGGCGGGACGACCTTTGGCGAAAGCGATGCCTGGGGCTACAAACCTTTGGATCGCGACAACCCCACGACCGTCCACGATGTGCATGCGACGATTCTCCGGCTCATGGGAATCGATCACACGCTCTTAACATGGCGCAACAACGGGATCGACCGGAGGCTCACGGATGTTCACGGTCACGTTATCCACTCCATTCTCGCGTAACGAGCTCAAGATCTCACGCCGACTGGCATTAGCCAGCCTTCTGTCCTCATGCACGAGGATGCCTCATTGGTTCCTCCCAAGGTTGCGGTGGGGGATTGAAAATTCAACCAAGATTCCTCGATTCACCTCGAAGTAGAAAAGATGGTTGATCGCTCAACAATCCTCAGGGGAACACCGCCCCCTGGTGACTATTTCGCGTTCGCATGCGATGCAGGTCGCACCGCTAATCGTTTCTCTTCGAAAACGCCTTCCATGAAAATGACATCAAAAAAAACGTCCGACAGCATTTCCAAATGGATCTCGTGCGTGATTGCAATGGGTGCGTTGGTAGTCGTAACGGTGCAAGGGGCTTCGATTTGGAGTACTGTGAGCACTACGTATGCGGATTCCATCCCATTTCTTTCCTCAAAACCTGATGCAGGATTGGCCGAGAATCAAGCGAAGGTTTCGACTCGTCCGACGGGTCCGATGACCGTTCAAGCCATGGTTGATGAAACAACGGAAGTCACAAAAGTGGATCTGAAAATGGATTCCATTGCGGACGAGCCAGCGATTACAGAATCAAAACCAATCAATGCACCGGAGTTCAATGTCGACGCGAGCGAATTAGATCCAATCCTGGAGTCGAGCATGCCCAAGGTCGCAGCGGCGTCTAACGATGCCAATCGCGAGACGCCTGCTCTTGATAGCGCACCACAATTCCAACCGGTCTTGCAAAAAGACCGTCCTCGTCTGATTGCGATACCACTTGCCGAGACGCGAGAGTAACGCAATCGAGGATGGGACGGAATGGCCGCAACTCACGGCCGCAACTCAATTGTTTATCCAACGGCCGGATGTCAAGCGATGTGGCCTTGGTAGTTGCCGACCTTGAAATCGAGTAGGATGGTGCCTAGATGGCGTAGGGTCTTGAACATCGACTCGAATCTGGGTGATTTGGAATGTTGCATGAGGGAATGGCCGCGAGTGAGTTCTTTTTGATCGATGCTTATTGGCGGGCGGCCAACTATTTGTCGGTTGGGCAGATTTATCTTTTGGACAATCCGTTGCTCCGCAAACCGCTTGCTGCCGAGCATGTAAAGCCCCGCTTGCTGGGGCACTGGGGAACAACCCCCGGTTTGAACTTCATTCACGCGCACCTCAATCGGGTGATTCAACGCTTCGACTGCAACATGATTTATATTTGCGGACCGGGGCACGGCGGACCTGCCATGGTCGCCAACGCGTATCTGGAGGGAACCTATAGCGAGACCTATCCCGATATCACCATGGATATCGAGGGTGTGCGCAAGCTTTTTCGGCAATTCAGTTTTCCAGGCGGGATCCCTTCCCACGTCGCACCGGAAACTCCCGGGTCCATTCATGAGGGTGGGGAATTGGGTTACGCCCTTTCGCATGCTTTTGGAGCCGCGTTCGACAATCCTGATCTCATCGTTACCGCGATCGTAGGGGATGGAGAGGCGGAAACAGGGCCTCTAGCGACGGGCTGCACGGCAATAAGTTTCTGAATCCGCGCCGCGATGGCGCTGTTCTCCCGATCTTGCATCTCAATGGTTACAAGATTGCGAACCCGACAATTCTCTCTCTCATTCCTGAGAAGGAGCTCGATTCCCTCTATCGGGGGCTTGGATACGACCCGATCTTTGTCAGTGGACATGATCCAGCGGAGATGCATCCGAAGATGGCGGCGGCACTCGATCGCGGCATCGAAACCATTCATAAGATTTGGGAAAGCGCGAGACGGGGAGCGACGAATGTGACGATTCCACGTCCGATGTGGCCTGTCATTGTCCTACGCACTCCCAAAGGATGGACATGCCCCAAGTCGATCGATGGAAAGGTGACTGAAGATTCTTGGCGGTCACATCAAGTACCGATGGGCGATGCTCGAAAAGAGAGCCATGTTCGTATTTTAGAAGATTGGATGAAGAGTTATCGACCGGAAGAGCTTTTCGATGCGCACGGGGCGGTTCACGAGTCGATTCGTTCGTTGGCCCCTGCAGGCCTCCGTCGAATGAGCGCCAATCCTCACACCAATGGAGGATTGCTCTGCCAAGACTTGGTCCTCCCACCCCTCGAGGATTTCGCACTGGATGTGATGGTACCGGGTACGAGTAATACCGAATCGACTCGAGTCCAGGGGAACTACATTGCCGAGGTGATGAAGCGTAATTTGGCCGCTTCGAATTTTCGCGTCTTCAGCCCCGACGAAAACGCGTCCAATCGTTGGGATGCACTATTTCAGGTCACCGGTCGATGTTTGATCGATCCTGTGCCCGAGAACGCAGATCATATTTCGCAAGATGGAAGGGTGCTGGAGGTTTTGAGCGAGCACCAATGCCAGGGTTGGTTGGAAGGCTATCTTCTGACCGGACGCCACGGATTTTTCAATTGCTACGAAGCCTTCATTCATATCGTAGACAGCATGTTCAATCAGCATGCCAAGTGGCTCAAGGTGTGCCGCGATATTCCGTGGAGAAAGTCGATCCCATCGCTCAATTACTTGCTCACATCGCACGTTTGGCGACAAGACCACAATGGATTCTCCCACCAAGATCCGGGTTTCATCGATCACGTAGCGAACAAGAAAGCAGAGGTTATCCGCATCTACTTGCCTCCCGATGCCAATACGCTTCTATGCGTAACGGAACACTGCTTGGCCAGCAAGAACTACGTGAACGTTATCGTGGCGGGCAAACAGCCCGCGCTCCAGTACTTCGATCTCGCCAGCGCGAGAAAGCACTGCCTCGACGGGCTTGGCATACTGGGCTGGGCTAGCACTGAGGGAGGCCGCAATCCCGATGTCGTATTAGGGTGCTGTGGAGACGTACCGACCATGGAAGCACTGGCAGCCGCCGAAATCCTGCTTGAAGAAGCTCCGGAACTGCGGGTTCGTGTCGTCAATGTTGTCGATTTGATGCGGCTCGAGTCCCAATCCGAGCATCCTCACGGGCTGGCCGACGACGAGTTCGATTTTTACTTCCCGCCCAACGTCCCCACCATCTTCGCATTTCATGGCTACCCGTCCTTGATCCACCAACTAACCTATCGCCGACGAGGGCACGGAAACCTTCACGTTCGCGGATACAAAGAGGAAGGGACAACAACTACTCCCTTCGACATGACTGTCCTCAATGATCTCGATCGATACCGACTCGTCATGGATGTGCTGAAACGCTGCCCCGGTGCAGCGGATGGTTATGCTGGACTCCATGAAAAGATGCTTGAGGCGAGGAGAAAACATCGAGCCTATATCCTGGAGCAAGGCGAAGACCCTGTCGAGATCCGCAACTGGTCATGGAAGCATCCCAGCGCCTAGGCGATGCGATCCCGAATGCCCATCGTCAATTGTCACTAAACTTGGGTGGAAATTCTTGCGGCCTTGGGGGACTGGGAGCGCTGTGGGGGTTGGAGACAGGAAAGGTTGTGTCCCCTTCGTCTTGATTGCCCAGATAGGACATGAGAATCTCGTAGCGCGCGATGATATTGGTTTCGCCGAGCAGTCGGAGCTTCGCGTCGCTTGGCAAACTGACCGCATAACCAACGATGTCGGTGAGAATACCGAGAGGCAATTGGCGTGTCAGCAACTCGCCGAATGTTTTCGAACCTGAAGCATCCTGAGGGATGAGGGAACGGAACACCCCGAGAAGAGAATCACGATATCGATCGACAAGCTCTTCGCAATCAGGAGGTACATAGTCATACAAGAGTTCAACACGAGCCTGTCGGAAGGGAGTGTTGACCGAGAGTTCCGAAACGATTCGAGCCCGGTGGATGCCGGCGAGTAGGATGTTATGCCGACCGTCGTCGGTCGGGGTATGAGAAACGATGCGCCCGATGCATACGACATCCCCGATCGACGGATTCCCTTCGATCTGAGTTTCCCAGCCCGGAGTGAGGAGCGCCATCGTAATGAGGTGATCCGACTCCAGCGAATCGCTGAGCATCTCGCAGTAGCGAGGTTCAAAAATGTGCAGAGCTTGGATGACGTGTGGAAAGAGAACGAGGTTGGGAAGTGGAAACAGTCGCACCAAACCGTCGAAATCGTCAGGCAGACCAGCGTTTTCCCAATGTCCCATCCCCACAGAGCACCTCTTCGCTAACGTTTGGCAACCCGTTACCTGCAACTCGGAAACGCGAGTGTCCTAGGACTCGTCCTGACCGTGATCGACCTCGCGGTCGACAGCGAATTGTTGCAGGTCGTCTAGGTCGACAAATTCGAGCGTAGAAATATGTGTGGCACCGAGAACCAAGCGAGGCGCAACACCCGCCTCAAATGCTTCCTTCCATCTTAGCACACACAGGCACCATCGATCACCGGGAACCAAACCAGGGAAATCGTATTCAGGAACAGGGGTCGAAAGATCATTGCCGCGACTTTTTGAGAAAGCCAAGAACTCCTCGGTCACGATGGAGCAAACCAGATGGAGACCGTAATCCTCCGCCCCCGAGCGGCAACAGCCGTCCCGAAAGAACCCGGTCATCGGGTCGGTCGAACACGGCAGCAGAGGCTGTCGCCACACATTCTTTGCTTCTGGCATCTTATTCGTCTGCTACGTTGACATAGACTTTGAGCGCGCTGTTGTCTTCCACGAGGAGACGCATCATTTCTTTGTAATTGCTCAAACCTTCGACTGGATTCGTCAAGATCTTTCCGATAACGCCGGGGAACATCACCTCGGACATCGCCAAATCTTTGATACCCGATTCAAAGTGCTCGCGGTTTGCGTTCACGGAACCAACGAGAAGCTTGTTACCGAGCACCCATTCCAAGTTGATTTTGTCGGACGAGATCTCCGTCACGTGCTTCCCACCCGTGATACTGGTCCAGACTAAAACACCATTGTGGCCCAAGGCTTCCATCGCATTGAAGGCGATCGACGAGGAACCTGTCGCGTCGATAATCAGATCCGCTTTTCCAACCTTTTTTGCCAGCTGTTCCAAACTCGTCTCGGATGTCGCCACGTAGGTTGCTTCCAAGCCCTCGACGATGGAGCTCTTCAAGTGAGGGCCTTTCGCGCGGGCCAAGGTATAAACCTCCAGACCCTTCAATCGCAATACAAGCGTGGAAAGCAATCCGATTTGGCCAGCTCCGAGCACAAACGCTCGCTTGGGACTCCAAACCTTCATGCGACGCTGTGCCTCGTAGGCTTGCTGAATCGCCTTCGCCGCACAGCTCATCGGCTCCATCAAGACATGCAAGTGCTTCAATCCTTGTGGGACGCGAACGATGTAATCCTCATGATCCACAAAACGCTCGGTCAGATAACCATGCAACAGATTGATGCCGCGCTCGTAGTAGGTCTCTTCGCTCGTCATGTCATAGGTACCGATCTTATCGTAGATCGAACCACCGGGGCGTCGCACCGTGGCGGTTACGTAATCCCCAGGCTTTACGGAACGAACATTGGGTCCGACCGCTTCGACGATCCCAAACGATTCGTGTCCCAGAACAAGGTAATCGTCTCCGGGAGGCGCGTTTCCATACAGAGCATCATTGATTTCACGGTCGGTCGCGTCGACCCCCACTTTGAGCACTTTGACCAAGATGCCTTTGCCGTCCGGAATCCTGTCCAGCGAAGGAGCCGGGATATCGCGTTCATGAACACTGCTAGGAGTACCGGGACGGACAGCGATTGCTTTCATGTTTCGACTGAAAAAACGTGGGGAGATGTTCGGACTTGCGTTGCGGGAAGTATAGCGATTTTGTTGCCCCCGTCATGTCAATCGTCCAGCAATTCCCCTCCGAACTTCGTAAAATACAGGCCTGCTTCCTTGTATTCCTCCCTCCTTCCTTCCGGACTCTCTCTCCATGCAACTCGATCGACGCTCTGTTGTCCGATATATCAGCACTACCCTCCTGGGCAGCGCACTCGTCCCCGCCCTTCCCCTCGCGGGCCGATCGATGGGGGCCACCCCAAACCGGACTGACGACTCGCCCATCGAGATCCTCGATTTGCGTGTTATCAGCTGGAAAGCCCCCCTCTATCACGGCTGGCCGACTTTGGCTCGCCGCGCCAAGGGCGAGCTCATGTTGGCTTTTTCAGGAGGTAGAGAGACACACGTATGCCCCTTTGGACGTGTCGAATGGATGCGATCGAAAGACAACGGCCAGACTTGGAGCTGGCCTCAAGTCCTTTACGATGGTCCGATTGATGATCGCGATGCAGGTGTTCTCGAAACTCCCAAAGGGAGCTTGCTCGTTACCACGTTTACCTCTCTCGCCTACGAACCGATCCTCCTTAAAGCGGAGAAAGCAAAGCCGGGTGAGCCGGGAGCCTTCGCAGATCCAAAACTTCTATTGGAATGGCAAGCCGTCCATCATCGGATCGACGAAGATGCCAGGAAAAAAGAACTCGGCTGCTACATGCTCCGCTCCACCGATGGAGGGGTGACCTGGTCCAATCGCTATCGAGTCCCCTGCAATAGCCCACACGGTCCGATCCCTCTCGCCGACGGTCGGCTCCTCTATGCAGGGAAAGATCTCTGGGGAAATGATCAGGTTGGTTTCTGGCATTCGAGCGACGATGGGCTCACCTGGGAACTCCTCGCACCCGTTCCGGTCCGTCCCAGAGATAGCGCCAGCAACTATCACGAACTGCATGCCGTCCAAGCGGCCGACGGAACAATCGTTTGCCACGTTCGCAACCACAACAAAGCCAATGCGAACGAGACGCTTCAGTGTGAATCGACCGATGGAGGTCGAACCTGGTCTATGCTGCATAGCATCGGCGTTTGGGGGCTCCCATCGCATTTGATGAAGATGCGCTCGGGCCGACTCGTCATGACCTATGGCTATCGCCGAAAACCGCTCGGAAACCAAATTCGATACAGCGACGACCACGGCAAGACCTGGAGCGACGCGGTCACGCTGTCAGGGGACGGAGTCTCGGGAGATCTCGGTTATCCATCCACGGTCCAGTGCGATGATGGCACGATGGTAACCGCCTGGTACGAGAAACTCGCCGACTCCCCCCTCGCACAACTGCGTCAAGCTCGATGGAAGTGGCGGTAGTTTCACGAGCGTTAGCTAGCATTGATTCGGTGAAGGCAGGAAAAGACCGAATCCATCTTGCGTTTTCCCGATGCGAACACCGACAATCGCGGCGAGGAAGAGTCTAGGAGTGCACTTCCCAAACTCGCTCGTCGCCAATCCACTCGGGTCACGATGGCCGCTGCGCAAACGTCCGGAAACTCAGTATTTCATGAAGGTACAAGACCGGTCTATCGAGAGAGGCCGGACCGCTGGGACCATCCGATGGATCCCGAGATGTTGCAACGCGATTTATCTTGGGTCGTCACCACTCCGCCCTTTGATCAGCTAAATCTTGATTCTTACTCTTCCGTGGGGTCTCTGGAACAAATCCTGCGACATGATGCCAAGATCACACGGTACGAACCAGGCGATCTGATCATCCGCGAAGGGAATTACGGAAGCAGCGCCTATCTCGTTCTGCGTGGGTCGGTAAGGGCTTTCCTGGTATCCTTGTGGCCAGAACCCGCACTTGAATCATCCACATCCTCATGGTGGGATTTCCTGCGTCAATCGATCGGCATGGAGTCCTCGAAGAGCATTTCGGCTGCGGCCCAATCTGTCGAGTTGGAAAAGCGTTCGCACAGCCGTGTGAAGCCGAATCCTGCCAACGAGCGCCCTATTTCAACTCCCACCGAGTTGGTCGGAACCCGTGAAGGCAAAAGCTGTGTCTTCCTGCAGGACATCGAAGCGGTGCTAACCGATTACCAGTCGGAATCTCTGAGCGCGGGCACGCTTTTCGGTGAGATGGCAGCGATCACCCGAACCCCCCATCGCTTTACAGTGGTGGCCGAAGCACCAACGGTGGTTTTAGAGATTCGCTGGCAAGGCCTCCGATTGCTGCGCCGAGATCCAGGCTTTCGGGAATTTTTGGATGCACGCTACCGCACCTCAGGCCTGCATCGACATTTGCGTGAAACACCTCTTTTTCGCTTCGTCGACGATGACTCCATCAGTGCAATCGTCGCCGAAGCACGACTGGAATCCTATGGAGATATGGAGTGGTTCGCTGAATACAAAGAGAACGCGGGTCGTGACCTGAACGAACGCATTGAGCGAGAGACATTGATCGCGCAGGAGAGCAAGCCAGCGAACGACCTCTTCTTGATCCGCGCAGGATTCGCTCGAGTCAGTTTTGAGAGGGGAAATGGTCATCAAACTCTCGCCTATCTCGGCCGGGGTCAAATGTTCGGCCTGGAAGAACTTACCCATCGGTACCTCCAACCGACCCTCTCTCCTCTTCCGTACCAAACCTCGCTCCGCGCGCTCGGGTTTGTCGACGTTCTACGCATTCCTGCCGAACGGATCCTAGCTTCGGTGCTATCTCAAGTTCGGAAATCAGAGCTGCCGGGCCCCATCACCGCGCCTCGTTATGACCATCGCGGCCGGGTTGTTCCAGAAGTCCATCATCTGCAGTCTGCGCGCCAGATCAACTCCTCGTTCATCGAGTTCCTAGTCGACGAGCGGATCATGAACGGCCAGCAAACGATGCTAATCGACTTGAATTGCTGCACTGGCTGTGATGAATGCGTGAAAGCATGCGCCGCGACACACCAAGGGATACCTCGATTTCATCGAACGGGACCGCAGTTTGGAAGATTTCAATTCCCTCATGCGTGCATGCACTGTACTGATCCGGTTTGCATGATCGGCTGCCCCACCGGGGCCATTCATCGCAATACCTCGACCGGTGTCGTCTCCATCAAAGAAGACATTTGCATCGGTTGCAAAACTTGTGCGGAAAGCTGTCCCTACAACAACATTGACATGCTGGAACGGAAAGAAACGGATGGACGACCGATCTTAGATCAATCGAGCGGGCTACCCATTCTCAAAGCATCGAAGTGTGATTTATGTCAATCGCTTCCATCGGGTCCCGCATGCCAACAGGCCTGCCCACACCAAGCGCTCCTTCGGTTGAATACGAGCGATGTGAGATCCCTTACGAGCCTGCTCGCGGAAAGACCTTCCTAGTATGTCCGCCTACCCGATCACTTCATCACCCGACCTTGATCCCGTTTCGCCCGCTTCCGCGGTCCATCCCTTCGCGAAACCGATACGCACTTGGTTGGTGCGGTCGCTATGGGTGGGGGGCTTCGTCCTTTCTCTCGTTATCTATCGAAATTGGATCGAATCGAGACTCGGCAACGAAGCCTTTGCGACTGGGTACGTATTGAGTTTCGTCTGCCTCGGCTTGTGTGCTCTTGGCGTTCGCAAACGTGTTTACGGATTGGCCTTGGGCCCCGTTGCCGTTTGGCAATCGGTGCATCACTTTCTGGGAACACTCTGTCTATGCGTTTATTGCCTTCATGCGGGACTCCTCACCACCGGATGGCTTGAATCCATCCTGGCGATCCTTTTCTGGGTTATCCTCGCATCTGGAATGGTCAGTTGGTATATGAACAAACGGGGGCCTCGACTTCTACAAGCTGCCGGCAAAGCCATCCTGTTGAGCGAAATCCCCAAAGTAAAAAAAGAGGTGATGGACCAGGCCTACCATATCGCTCTGCGGGCAGCAGGAAACACGCGATGGAGCGCGATCGCGGATCTATATCGCAATCGATTGGAGGACTTCTTTCGAAAGCCGCGGTCGATGTGGTACCGCATAGCCCCGCATGGAAGAGGGCGACGACGGCTTTTGGCCGAGCTGGATCGCCTCACTCGATATCTCGATAACACGGGACAAGAATTGCAAAGGGAAATGCACGCCTGTATCCAAAAGCGGGACGACTTGGATTTTCAAGAAGCAATTCAGAAGCGGATCCGATTTTGGGCCGTATCGCACAGCTGTTTGCTGGGAGCGTTTTTGGTTACTGCGATCTTTCATGTACTTATCGCGCACTTCTTTTCAAGCCACTGGTAAATGAACAACTCGGTGCCATCATACGCGGCTTGGAGCAGGTCGATCCAATTAGGGACAACATCGCTCGTCGCACTCGTCCTGCTAGTGCTACTCCCTTCATGGAGGCAGCAAACGGTTTTGGCCCCGGGACCACTATCGCATGCCCATGCGCAACTGCTAACGTCCCAAGGGAAGACGGGCTCTCCAACCATCGATGCAAAATCGCGTTGCGCAGCCTGCCATCCGAACGCAGCAACCGAGAGCGATCCATCGATGCTTCGAGCCGTTCATGCGGTCGAGCACCCCATCGGAGTTGGACCGCAATCGCAACTCTGCCTTCAATGCCACGCCGAAACGATGCCCAATGCCATCGCCGGCACCCCCCATGATTTGATCGGCAAGGACCTGCAGGCACTCGTTCATTCGGTCTCCCAACCGGCACAGTCGGATCGCTCGAGCAATACGATGGAATGCTCGCAGTGCCACCGTGAGCATCAAGGCTCGAATGAAGATCTTCGAAGTATCACCTCAACGCGTTGCCAGTCGTGCCATCGCAAGACATTCGACTCGTTCGCGAACGGTCACCCCGAGTTCGCGAACTATCCCTCCCCTGTTCCGCGAAGCATCCCATTCGATCACGGGAAGCATCGCGATGAATACTTCTCCAAAAAACAAGCCAGCTTCGATTGCAAATCATGCCATCAGTCGGATGACAAGTCCGGCGTGGTGGGAAACATCTACCGAAGCGTTTCTTTCGAGCGAGCGTGTGCTTCCTGCCATTTGGAGCCTCTCCAAAGCGCTAGCAGCGATGGGACTTTGGTCCTGCAGTTACCCAGTTTTCAACGATCCCTTCTCGAACAGGCAGGACTGGAGTTGGGCCCTTGGCCTGATTCAGCCAGTCAGATCATGGATGGCGAGATTTCGCCGTTATGGGAAGCCTTGATCGCAAGTCAACCCGAAGGCAGCATGCTATTGAAAGCGTTGCCGAGTAGTAAACGCGTCCAAGACATCGACGTCCGAGAGAAGTCTCAATTGGAGCTCGTCGTCAAGCTCGCATCGACCATGCGCGATGCGTTGAAGTCTTGGACGAAAGACGGTCAATCCGCCTTTCGGAAGGTCATCGCGAGCGACACCGACGCACTTTTCGCACACCTCAACGCAATGCCGCAACCGACCCTCTCTCTCGGCGAGAATCCCAACGCATCCCATGTCGCGTCGCTCACTCTAAACAAACCAACACTAACGCCGCGCGACCAATGGCTCGATCGAATCGCATCAGGGATTCCAACCGATCTGATCCGGGATGCTTATCGACGCTGGTTCGCTAGCGGCACACAGCCTCCTCCGGTGAGTACTCGCATTCGACAACCGAGCCCGTCGCTGGCCAAGGCTCGCATGCAGCCCCCCGGGGATGACGACCTCTTGCTTCCCGACAATGCGTCGTTGCTTCCAGCAGATGGCAATCTACTAGAAGGCCCCTCCACCCTCGGACCCACGGCACAAGGACCGAATGAGGAGCCGCTCAAAACGTGGCAGCATATGCCTTTTGGCGGCTGGATGCTCGATGACGCCCGCGTGGCTTTGATCTACATCCCTCAGCCTCACGCAGACCCCTGGCTCAGTCGTTGGCTGGAATGGCAATCCTTCCGCAGTCGTTCATCCACGCAGCCCACCTCGCCTCCGCTCGATTCCTACACTGTATTCAGTGCAACGATGCGTTTAGAAAAGCAGTGTGTCCAGTGCCATAACATTGGGATCGATGGTCTCGCGAACAACCCGATCTCCAATGCAGCTTGGAAGATTCAACAAAGATCTGCATCTATCAAGCGTATCACACGGTTCGACCACACTCCTCACCTCACAATCCTATCCTTGAGGAATTGTGAGACCTGCCACGTGCTTGCCCCCCCGGCCCATGCGATGGGCGGGGTCGGTTCGCAAGGTTGGTCCGAGCAAGGAAGGACAGTCCATCACGAGTTCCAGACGATGAACAAAGCCGACTGTGCGCGTTGCCATCAACGGCAATCTGCCGGCGATCAATGTACACAGTGCCATCACTATCACGTCCACCAATTCGAGCGCGAAGTCTCAACCGATCTCCCTCTGCCCATGATCGGGGGACGCGAAGTATTCCCGTCGATGCGACTTGCCCGTTAGCGTGCCCGTCGTCGCAAAAAACCACCCGCAACAAATACGACGGACACAAGCCACAGTGTGCCCGGCTCAGGAACGGCGGTGATACGCCATGCCAAGCCAAATCGGGTCGCGATGTCCGACGATATTTCTAGAGCGTATCGGCCGGAGGACAAATTCATCAAATAAAGGTGCTCGACGTTATCGACGGGGCTATCGCTAAATGCGACCAGCGAACCAATCCCAGCATCGGTCGCTTCGTAGAGCCGCATACTCATATTCGCAACGGTGAACTCGTTGAGATCGAAGTTACCGTTGGCGTCCTCGTAATGCGCATTCCACGTCAGCAAGATCGAAGCCTCGGAGATGCTACCTCCCGGCGACACTTCGAAAGTCCAGAACTGATTGCTGTTTGCTTGTGCCTCCCCCAAATCCCAGCCAAAAAGACCACTATTGGATGTTGGAAAACCTGAGGTTCCGTTGAACTCCCCCCCTTCGAGAATCTTGTAGCTGTTGTAAACATCTACCTCGCCCGCACCGAAGATCGAGTCCAAAGGCCGAGTGCTCGTATTCGACCAACCTGCGATCGGAGACTTGTCCGCCCCCGCCATAATAATCGCCTTCATAGCCTCGGGAGCGCGTGCGTTGGCCATGTTCAAATTGTTGGCAGCGGAATGCAGGAATGTCGCCGTCGAACTGACGATGGGAGTCGCAAAGCTGGTAGCTTCGTCGGGCGCGACAATGTCAGGCTTCGTTCTGCCGGTTACACCGATGGTTGTCACCCCATAACTGTGGTTTCCATCTGTCCTACCGACGACCAGGGAGTTGTAGGATTGGCCATAAATCTGAGGAACGGCTCCGGTCCCATTGTTCAATGCAACCACATTGGTGAAGGCATCGCGATTGATGGTGTGGTCCATTCTCGCATTCACTTCCACTCCTGCGCTCGCGGGAATCAAGTCTGCAACGAAGGAATGGTTCATCACCGCGACGTTCGTCGGCAGTGGTTGAAGACCTGACGCTAGCCCCTGCTGATTGAACACAAAGAACTCGGCGTCATAAACATCGACTTGAGAAACACCGGGCGCGATGCTCCAGGTGTTTCCGATGAAGTTCCTAGCGACCGTCGTCGCATGCGAGGATTGGGCTGGGGTGGTAGCTGGACCTAGATTGCTAAACGATTTGCCCGCAAATTCAGGCGATCCTGTATTGGGAAAATAGGTCACACTGTCGCCGGAAGCCTCCACCAACCCGACTCGCAATCCTGCCGCGGTCGGAACAGGGATCCCACGTCCATTCAGTTCTTGAACCAGTTTCGTGTAGCCAATCGCGGCCTGGTATTGAGCGCAAGCCCCTTGCATCGGAGCCAAGGTCAACAGGGAAGCGCCAAAGAAAGCAGCAAGCAATTTCGAGACGTTGCGCATGGCTAGACCGTGTCATCCATCATGAGTCTTCGCAGGGGGAAACCAGTTCGGGCGACTTTGGAGCTTGCTCTAGTCTAGTTACACAACTGGCCCGGGGCGAATTTTTTTGAGCGACATTCAGCGGTGAGGCGTTTGAAGCAGTTGTCTATTCCTTCCAAAACTCCCACCATTTTCTACTAGGCTCGGTGACCTCGTGCATTGTAAATGTCGCCTTGGGCACCGTCCTCATAGGCTGCGTCGTGTTGGTGCTGCTGGATCGCTGACGAGGCGCCTGCATTCCTGGATCGGAATCGGAAGCATACTCGACTTTAAGTGTCACCGAACCGATTTGAATCAAATCTCCAGGAATCAGGGAATGAATCGACTTGATCCGCTCTCCATTGACATAGGTACCGTTCATGGAGCCCATGTCTCGGATTTGCAATGCTTCGTCCGGCCCGAGCAGCAACTGACTATGCGAACGACTGATCGAAGCATCATCGATACAGACCTGCGCGTCCACGCTGCGTCCAATGACCGCGGGGAGACGCAGATTCCAGCCGTGAACTTCGTCTAACGAAACCAGTCGATAGTACATGTCGAATTCTTCCAGGACAAGGAAAAGAAGGAAGATCGGAAAAGAGGAGAAGACCGCCCGAGAAAAATCACGAGCGGCCTTCAATTGTAAATCGAATGCGGGTGAAAAGGCTACCGCGTCGATGGATTTCCAGAAGATCGAATCTCGGATTCGCCAGGCCCGATCGCCTCCATTTGCCGAACGGTCGGCGAGTACCGCACATTGGGAGGTAAGACACCATAGGGGCGAGGATTGGTACCGGGGAAGTCCATGTTCACGCCAGGACCATAGTCTTCTTGAACGCCACTCCAGTATCCATTCGCGTCGACATCGAACGCCTCCAAATCGAAGAAGAGTTCGGTTCGGTCAATAATGTAATTGACGTGTTGTCGCGCGATCGTACTCAATGCGTTCGTGTAAGCTTGCTGGGCCTCGAGAAAGTCCCGGGCTGCCACGTTTTGGACAGCTAGTTGCAGCCGCAGTCGTGTACTGATCACTCGCTCGTACGCCAACGCAGCACTGGCTACCGCAATCGTATACTGATTGCGGTCCAACGCGAGCTGTCGCAAGTCTTCCCGAATATCGAGTTTGACGGAATCCTCAGCCGCGATGAGATTCCGGAGCCCGACGTTGTAATTGATCAACGCCGATCGGAAATTGTTGCGTTGCAATCGACGATTGAGCGGAGTGTCCAATGCGACGCTCAGCCTGGTCTCGCTGTCATCGAACGAGAAATCGAACGGATTGCTCGAACCCGATTTTGTCCCCAAGATCTGCGTCGCTCGCAAATCGACGATCGACTTCAAATCATCGCCTGCCAACTTAATCCGCCGCCAAGAATCGGCGAGCTCTCCCCGCTGATTCATCAGATCCAGTCGCTGCACCAAACCTGTCAATAGTGCCTCGTCGTGATCCAAAACAATCTCATCCCAACCGTCTGGACCATTCGCGAGTAGCCGATCGCTCAAGTCAATCGTCTTGTCGACGGTACTGGCAAGAATCGATTCCATCGAACTCCCATCACGTCGAATCATCGACTCGGTCGCCTGACCGGCTAATTGCTCTATGGCTTGCACGAGTTGCACAGCGTCGTTCTGACGATTCGGTATCTCCTCAAACAGGGAGATGGAAGTGAGATCGGCCCCTGATTTAAGACCGTTGGAAATCTGCTCCAAAAAGCGTGTCAGGACCATGAGTCGTTCCGCATATTGATCGCGAAGACCGCGTATGGTCGCCAGACGCCCCGGATCGGCTGCAAGCTGATTCGAGGCCAAAGCCAAGTCGATGACTTGCAATTCCGCGGAACAAAATTCCACTGCTCGGATCAAGATCCGCAAGGGTGGAGCCGGGACCTCCGACGACATCTGACTTTCTAATTCCGACTTCAGAATATCGACCTGCATGCGCACCCCGAGGACCTGTAACTGCTGCTGCAACTCCTCTAGCTCGCGTTTCGCAGCCAGAATCGCATCCAATCGCTCTTGCTGCGAATCCGTGTCCATCGGTTCGTCGGAATTGACTTTCTCTTCGATACGAAGTTGAATTCGTAGAATGTTCGCCATGCGGTCGGCGAGAACTTCGGCGACATTTGCAAGAGTCGTATTGTCCACCGCCGAGAGGCCTCTCGCTGTCAGCAATTCAGTGCGAGCGCGATTGATCATCTGCCGTGCAACACTCAATTCGTCGCGAAGTGAAATCGACTCCAGTTCACTCAGGTCGACGACCAACACTGTTTCAGTAGGTAGTCCGATTCGGAACTTTAGCTGATCCAAGGCCGCTTCGAGGGTGAAACAGTTGTTCACCAAATTGCTGCGCGTTCTCAATACGTTTTGCTCGAACTGATCGACCTGAATCCGAGGGATTTTCTCCGCTGTCCTGTACTCCGCTTGGCTTTGAATGAACCCTCGCAAATTGGTGAAATAGTCCTGGGCATTGATCTCGATACCCCGGTAATTCAATAGAAGGTTGTAGTATTGGTTTGCGATATCGCGAAACAATTGCTTGCGAAAACGTACGTACTCGCGCGCAGCATAGACAACGTCTCGTTCCGATTGAGTCAACAGTTCAAACCGGATGTCACGTTGGAAGACAGTCTGCTGGAAGTCGAAGATCATCTCCGAGCTGATGTCGGTCGCGAACCCTGAGGGGCCATTGAATGTAAGAACGATGCTATTCGCGAATCGAGCGAGAAACTCACCCCCTGTTGCGAGAGTTCTTTCCACTCCAATTCCCGATGGGATGCCCAATGTATTATTGGTAATCCCCGCGCTGTTCGCGTGACGGTAGTTGGCAGCCGCTCCGTTTCCAAACGGCGAGGGATTGAGCTCGAACTGGTAGCGTTGGCGCGTCAGCACGAGTGCCGCTCGATAGAGAAGCTCTTTCCGAGTTTGGAACTCGCGAGAGTTGATCATCGCGAGCTCCATCAATTGCGGCAGAGCCAGTTGTTGCACCTGAGATGAAATCAGTTCTTCATCGGAAGACGGGAAGGATTGACGGTATTCGGCTCGCAACGACTCGAATTCAAACATGCGATCCCGGCAGCTTTCTGGCAACACACTCCAAGCTTGCTGCGGAATCACGACTCGGTTCGCAATGCTCCCCACCGATGGGCCATTGCTACCGATGGGAGCCTGTTCCTCCTGCGAATCGGACGCTTTTCCAGCCTCATCCGTGGTTTCCGCTTGGGCCGAGGGCGAACTGGGGGACGAATCACTGAACGAAGCTTGGACTACCGCCCCTTTCTCCTCGAGGGGTTTTTCGCTCGGCATTGATGGGGCTGTCTCCTCATCTAACGGAACGCTCCATCGAGCTGCAGCGGGAGGTAGACTCGAACCTTGGGGGGACGCGGTTCGCAACGGTGGTATTTCGTAACCATACAAGACAGGCTTGGGCGTCGGGAGTTGGGGACAGTCTGGATTGGTAGGGTCGTAGAAACGAGACCGAACATCGGGGCGAATCGAAAAGCTAGGAGGTACCGGTTCCGAGAGGAACGTCGACTTCTCTCGAACAATACCGTAGACATCGCGGTCCGCTGCGGTCCTGTACTTGGTTCGCGAACATCCCACAGGGAGGGACATGGCTAGGGCCAATAGGAGAAGAAGCGGTTTTTGCATCGGTGGGAAAGGCAAGCGGGGATGGCAAACAGTACCACTTAGGAAATCGGCACGCTCTGTATCGATTCTCCAGCTTGTGCAACTTTTTCCGCGGTAAGAAATCGCGAGTCGTCACTCCTGACCACAGGATAGGGACTTTGGAGGACTTATTGGTGACGCAGCGCTTCGATGGGACTCATACTGGCGGCCTTGTATGCGGGATACACGCCAAAGACGATCCCAATCCCAACCGAGATTCCAAACGCGACAACGATGGAGAGAAGACTGGTGGATGTCTGAATCCCAACCACCCAGGAAACCACAATGGGAATGAGTACCCCCACCACAACGCCGAGTATTCCCCCGCTGGTACTCAGAACGGTCGTCTCCATGAGGAATTGGAGAATGATGTGCCGCTTCTTCGCGCCGATCGCGCGACGGATTCCAATTTCTCGCGTTCTTTCGGTGACAGTTGCGAGCATGATATTCATGATTCCAATGCCACCGACCAGGAGCGAGATTCCCGCGATAGAACCGAGCACCAAATTCCAAAGTCGCTTCTCCCGCTCGGCTTGTTGAAGCAATTCGAGCGGCACCTGCACTTCGTAGTCCCCTTTCCCTCCATGGTTCTTGGCGAGAACACTGCGAACGACCGAAGCGACTGGCCGAACTTGATTTTGGTCCGGTAGCTCGATCGTGATTTCGCTCAGTTCAACCCGAACATATTGACGAGATCCTGTCTCGACCAACCGCTGCACAACTCCCATGCGGTTCTGCGCTGACGTGATTGGAATGAACAGATCTCGATTCTGATCGCTTGCTTCCTTGCTGATCGTGCGAGCGGTACCACTATCTCCGTAAGAGACAACACCGACGACGCGGTATGCGTCGTCGCCCACCAGAAGCGATTGCCCTAGGGGATCGTCAAACCCGAACAAGTCGGTCGCGATCGATTGGCCGATTACGATGACATTGGCCGAACGAGCCACTTCGTCAGCGTTGAAGAATCGACCTCGAAGCGGGAGTTCCTTCACGTCAGGTAATCGTTCGGTGGTGGCTACGATACGAGCCCCCTTGACGTTCCGTTTTGCATGCTGCAAATTCTTTTTGTGAAACACCGCAGGAACCACGGTCGATTGATCGAGCCGCAATGATTCGAGAGCGCGCAAATCGGCGAAACTCAATCCGTAGGCCAGAACATTGGTCGAAGTCGTCGAAGATGGGATTTCGTTCGTCTGAGGCTTCACACTTCGAACGATGACATTGGCCGACCCAAGCTTTCGGATTTGCTCCAAGGCCTCTTTCTTCGAGCCCTCTCCAATCGAAAGCATCGCAATTACCGACGCCACTCCCAAGATGGTTCCAAGGAGAGTCAACACACTGCGAAGTTTGTGCAACAACAGATTTCGCAGGGCAAGTCGATACGTCGCGAATAGCAAGTATTTTTCCTCTCTGGATCCGAAACTCGGGTGCAACTAGGTGCTTGTATCGGACGCTGGTTTCTCATCAAACACCGCGGTCGCCAGGTCTTGAGCGTTGATCGCGATGGATTCTCCCTCCTCCAAGCCGCTGAGGACATGAACACGTGTATCGCTCGACTCTCCAAGTTCGACAGGCTTGGGCTGCAATCGATTCGATGCATCACGCACCAAGACGTAGGTTTTGGAATCCTTTTCGAGAATGGCGTGGAGCGGAATGGTCAAAACATCGGGAATGTTTTGGACCATGATCTCCGAAACTGCCGTCATACCCGGTTTGAGTCCAGCGACCGATTCATCGATATTGATAATGGTCTGATACACCTTGGTGTCGTTTCCCGACCAGCTGTTCTGTTCAGGTAGTACCGCGACCGATTTAACGGTGCCTCGATAACTCTTTTGCGGGAATGCATCGACGGTGACTCGCACTTGGAGGCCGGGGCGCACCTGATCCAACGCCGACTCGTGGATTCGCGTTTCCACTTGCATCGCATCTAAGTTGGGAATCGACAAAAGCTTTTGTCGGAAGATAACCGGGATTCCTTCTCGAACTTCCATGGAGCGATTGTTGGGATACGCCACCATACCGGATTGAGGTGCGTAAACTTTGCACTTCTCAAGCTGGGCGCGATACCTCGCCAGTCGTTCTTCTTCCTTCTTGAGCGACTCGTCCTTGGCCCGCATCAATGCCTGTACCTGAGCAAGCCTAGCTTCGTTATTTCGAAGCACTTGCTCAAGCGATCGCTTGGCCGTTGCGACTTTCCCCTCTAGTCCCAGCAGTTCCTTTCGCTGCTCGTAGACCTGCATTTTCTTTAAGGTCGAAAGCTCGGTCTGAAGTTGGTTGAGTTTCGCAGCAAACGTCCCCTCTGCTTGTAGATACGTCAGTTCAATCCGACGAACTTCGTTTCGGTTCGCATACCCGAGTTTGAAGAGAGACTGGATTCCGCGATGCTCTTCTCGTCGAAGCTCCATGGTGGCCTGGGCCGAGAGGATCTCGTTGTTCACATCATCGATGCGACGCTTGTTGGCATCGACTGCAAGCTTTTGCGTGCCGTTTTCTTTGTCGATGTACATCTCGAGTTCAAGCTCCGCGAGCTTGACCAGCAGCTCCGCCTCTGCTTTCGCGGTCGTGTTCATCGTGATCTGATTCTTCAGATTCGCATCCGCCTGGATCTTTTCGGCGAGTGCATTCTCCGTGTAGAGGGTTTGCTCATCGAGCGCTTCTTGCATCGGATTGGAATCCAGCTCGAGAACCAAATCATCCTTCTGAACGGATGCCCCGTTGGGAATCATCCACAAGACGGTCGTTCCATTGATATTGTCCTTGCGAACGTCTTCCACTTCGCAGACCAGATCGATGTTGGACTGGCTTTCCAGGGAGCCGCGTTCGAGGACCACGATCTCCAAATTCGATCGTTCCACCGACTGCCACACGGCTTGCGAAGCAAGGTGGCTGAAATTGTTTCCTCGTCGATAACTGCTCCAACCATACGCCCCTCCCGCCAATATGACGAGCAGGGCGATCCAAATCCGCGCCCTGGAAACCAACTGCCGGGTCTTCCAAACGCGGTGCGATGCGTCGCGTGCAGACGATTCTTCCAAACTCATAACTGTGCCTCCAAATGGAACCACAGAGTGTGACACGGAGGGCAATTCGCAGGCATTCGGAAAAGTCATCCGATGCGATAGCTAGCATTGGATACGTTCTCCGGTAGCAGAATGCGAGTTGCTGTGTCTTTGCCGCTCTCTCTGGTGGGGTGGGATACGAAAGGTGGGGTGGGTAGGTGGGTGCGGAACGGGTCAAGCTTCGCAAAGGAAGCCTACGCCAGCTTCTCCTATCGAAGCCAGCGCCGCTCCTCCTCCAAGAGTAATGGAAGAATCGCCGAAAATCAACCTGCGTCTCCATTGTCCGTCGGTGGCAACCCTTAGATCTTTCAATCGGGTAGGAGGCGGGATTACTCCCGCCGTCCTCCCACACCACCGTACGTACGGTTCCGTATACGGCGGTTCAGGTCTAACGACGATTCAGCTCAGTGCCTTTCTGGACGAGGCTTATCAGCCCAAGTTGCGTGAGGTGGCGAGTAGGCAGGGCCTGATTCATGTGGCTAGCGCCAGCATTCCACCAGGGGCCATGACCATTGCCAGCACAGACCCACGCTCGCACGCGGTCAATGCCAAGGCGAGTCAGTTCGCGGGCTCGTTTGGGCGGACGCTTCCATTGGCGCCAGTAGATGGCGCGTAACTTCCTGCGTAACCAGCTATCAAGTTCCTCGAACGTTTTCTTCACTTCACTCTTCCGGTAGTACGACACCCAACCGATCAGGACCGGCTGCAACTGAGCAAGCACCGTACGCACATTGCGACCTCGTGCCTTGCGGAGTTCCTCGCGTAGGCGACCCTTGAAGCGTTTGACCGATTCAGGAGACACCTTAAACTTCGGTTGGTGATGGTGCGTGAACGTATAGCCCAGGAACTTGCGGTTCCAGGGGCGGTCCACGGCACTCTTGGCTCGATTCACTGTCAGTCGCAGTTTCTCGCTCAGGAAGCGTTCGACACCATTAAGCACTCGCTCACCGGCGCGGTGACTGCGAACGTAAATGTTACAGTCATCAGCGTAGCGAACGAATTTGTGGCCTCGGCGTTCCAGCTCCTTGTCCAGCTCATCGAGCAGGACGTTGGACAGAAGCGGTGATAAGGGACCGCCTTGCGGCGTTCCCTCGCTGCGTGGACTCACGATGCCGCCTTCCATGATGCCAGCTTGCAGATACAAGCGGATCAGTTTCAGGATGCGTTTGTCTTGGATCTGACGTGCAAGGCGACTCATCAGGATGTCGTGATTGACGCGATCGAAGAACTTTTCCAAGTCCATGTCGACAACCCAGCGATGCCCTGAAGCAATGTGTTCCTTGGCACGATCCAACGCCTGATGCGTACTCCGGCCTGGGCGAAACCCAAAGCTAGAATCCGAAAACATTGGATCGTAGAGCCTCGTGAGCACTTGCAGTAAAGCTTGCTGGATCAAGCGATCTAGCACTGTCGGTATGCCCAGCATGCGCATCCCTTTGCCACCGGGTTTAGGTATTTCTACCTTTCGCACAGGGCTCGGACGATACGTTCCGCTGAACAGTTCTTCCCGGTGGCGTTCCCAATGCTCTCGGCAGTAGCCTGGCAGTTCATCGACGGTCACCCCATCAACGCCTGCGGCTCCTTTATTACCGACAACACGGCTCAACGCCTGCAACATATTGCTGCGGCTTAGCACCTCCTCCATCGTGACGGTGACTGAATGTTCAGTGTTCTCATTGCATGCCGGAAGTGTTTGACGCGCGTACGAATTACCCTCAGCGGTTCCGCCGCATACTCTTGTTCGCCGCTCAGGCTTCTCAGCCGTCATCTCTGCGTCTACCTCACATCACGAATACTTTGCACCAAACGGTTAAACTTGTTCGGCCCTTCGTCAGCTAAAGCCTCCGACTACTATGGCCTCTGCTGACTTCTACGGTGACATCGTAACCTCTTGCGAGGCAACTAGCTTTGCAGCATCCCCGTAGATCTCTCAGGGTAAGACGCGTAACTTTCCTCTCGTATATTCGCCGCATATACGCCGACTCGGTCCGAATGACATTGGGCTTTGAATCTTCGTGCCTTCTCGCCCACCGGGTCGTCGCCTCGTATACGGTTCGTGTACCTCGAACCGAGAGTTTGCCTGCTGCTTCCTTCAGATTCAGAGTTGCCCCTGACACCCTTGCAGTCGACTAGGAGTTCCTGTCATCAAGGCCTCCATCGGGACTTGCACCCGACAAGTTACTTCCTGGTTCACTTTCGCTTGCCAGTTGCGAGCGTCAGTCAATGACGCTCCGCGTCATGCCTGACGCACATCGGGTAGGAGGCGGGATTACTCCCGCCGTCCTCCCACACCACCGTACGTACGGTTCCGTATACGGCGGTTCAGGTCTAACGACGATTCAGCTCAGTGCCTTTCTGGACGAGGCTTATCAGCCCAAGTTGCGTGAGGTGGCGAGTAGGCAGGGCCTGATTCATGTGGCTAGCGCCAGCATTCCACCAGGGGCCATGACCATTGCCAGCACAGACCCACGCTCGCACGCGGTCAATGCCAAGGCGAGTCAGTTCGCGGGCTCGTTTGGGCGGACGCTTCCATTGGCGCCAGTAGATGGCGCGTAACTTCCTGCGTAACCAGCTATCAAGTTCCTCGAACGTTTTCTTCACTTCACTCTTCCGGTAGTACGACACCCAACCGATCAGGACCGGCTGCAACTGAGCAAGCACCGTACGCACATTGCGACCTCGTGCCTTGCGGAGTTCCTCGCGTAGGCGACCCTTGAAGCGTTTGACCGATTCAGGAGACACCTTAAACTTCGGTTGGTGATGGTGCGTGAACGTATAGCCCAGGAACTTGCGGTTCCAGGGGCGGTCCACGGCACTCTTGGCTCGATTCACTGTCAGTCGCAGTTTCTCGCTCAGGAAGCGTTCGACACCATTAAGCACTCGCTCACCGGCGCGGTGACTGCGAACGTAAATGTTACAGTCATCAGCGTAGCGAACGAATTTGTGGCCTCGGCGTTCCAGCTCCTTGTCCAGCTCATCGAGCAGGACGTTGGACAGAAGCGGTGATAAGGGACCGCCTTGCGGCGTTCCCTCGCTGCGTGGACTCACGATGCCGCCTTCCATGATGCCAGCTTGCAGATACAAGCGGATCAGTTTCAGGATGCGTTTGTCTTGGATCTGACGTGCAAGGCGACTCATCAGGATGTCGTGATTGACGCGATCGAAGAACTTTTCCAAGTCCATGTCGACAACCCAGCGATGCCCTGAAGCAATGTGTTCCTTGGCACGATCCAACGCCTGATGCGTACTCCGGCCTGGGCGAAACCCAAAGCTAGAATCCGAAAACATTGGATCGTAGAGCCTCGTGAGCACTTGCAGTAAAGCTTGCTGGATCAAGCGATCTAGCACTGTCGGTATGCCCAGCATGCGCATCCCTTTGCCACCGGGTTTAGGTATTTCTACCTTTCGCACAGGGCTCGGACGATACGTTCCGCTGAACAGTTCTTCCCGGTGGCGTTCCCAATGCTCTCGGCAGTAGCCTGGCAGTTCATCGACGGTCACCCCATCAACGCCTGCGGCTCCTTTATTACCGACAACACGGCTCAACGCCTGCAACATATTGCTGCGGCTTAGCACCTCCTCCATCGTGACGGTGACTGAATGTTCAGTGTTCTCATTGCATGCCGGAAGTGTTTGACGCGCGTACGAATTACCCTCAGCGGTTCCGCCGCATACTCTTGTTCGCCGCTCAGGCTTCTCAGCCGTCATCTCTGCGTCTACCTCACATCACGAATACTTTGCACCAAACGGTTAAACTTGTTCGGCCCTTCGTCAGCTAAAGCCTCCGACTACTATGGCCTCTGCTGACTTCTACGGTGACATCGTAACCTCTTGCGAGGCAACTAGCTTTGCAGCATCCCCGTAGATCTCTCAGGGTAAGACGCGTAACTTTCCTCTCGTATATTCGCCGCATATACGCCGACTCGGTCCGAATGACATTGGGCTTTGAATCTTCGTGCCTTCTCGCCCACCGGGTCGTCGCCTCGTATACGGTTCGTGTACCTCGAACCGAGAGTTTGCCTGCTGCTTCCTTCAGATTCAGAGTTGCCCCTGACACCCTTGCAGTCGACTAGGAGTTCCTGTCATCAAGGCCTCCATCGGGACTTGCACCCGACAAGTTACTTCCTGGTTCACTTTCGCTTGCCAGTTGCGAGCGTCAGTCAATGACGCTCCGCGTCATGCCTGACGCACACGAAGAAAGCCTGGATTTCTCCAGGCTTCTTGCAACTTTTCAGAGACTGAACGTCAGTTCACGGGCTCGAAAATCACTCAAACGCTACTCACGAGGACGAATTGCGCCGGTCAAGCCGCTGTAATCAACACGGTCATCCGAGTGCCATAGAGGCTGCCCGAGTTCGACGCGACGACGGAGCACTTCGATTTTTTCTTGCGAGCCTGCAGGTGCATCGGTCGGCAAGAAATGATTGTCTACGATTGGATCGAAGTCTTCGTCATGACCGTACTTGAGAATTGCTTCAAAGACGTTCTTACACAAATTACTCATTAATTAATGGCCCTCCCAAAGTGTCCAAGGATAGCGAGCGATTGCCACATTCACTCGCACTCGTTCTCAGGGATAGAATGGACTCCCATTCCAAGAAACTTTTGCGGGTGGCATCAACACAACAAACCGCGTCTGGCGGCCACTACACCCGCAAAATTTCTTCTTATTTTCTCCCAACGACCATCGATTATTGACATGAGGGGAACAAAGTCAAGAAAATTTTAACCTTCCCTTTGCGATATGCCCCTTGCCAACACGCAGCGTTTCGAGCAGGCAAGGTTTGCCGCCTAATGAGTTTGCTCTCTGCGAAACCATCCAGGCTAGTTGCGCCAACTCCCTAGCTCACTCTTGACTCCACTACTAGCCTTCAAAGGTATCTTGCGCCCCACAAATCCAGTTCTCCTCGATGCGGCCCCTCAGGGTCTCTCTTCCACAGACCTCTACTCTTTGTGGTTCGATGCTAGGCAAGTGCGACATTCCGCCCCTCAAAACTTTTTTTGACTTGCATGAAGTATGATGTGCTTCCGCGACGGTGCTGACCTGAAAAGCGGTCATTGAAGAGCAGTCGTTGAAAAAAGGTGCTGTCCCAAGGTGAGAGAAATGGAGTTCCCTGAGCTATCAAGCCGCTGCCCGTCGATCCGCATCAGCCCGGAGGTCGACGTACCCGTAACTCCCCGCGTGAAGCGACTGATCGATACGGCGGCGTTTCGCCGACTCTCCCGCGTTAGCCAACTGGGTCTGGTGTCGATTGTCTACCCCGGAGCGACCCACACCCGGTTCGAGCACTCCTTGGGGGTGTACCGAAACGCCGTCCACTTCGTCCAGCATCTGCGATCCGATCCCGTTTTCCAACAAGTGATTGCCCCCAGGGATGCCGAGACATTCATCGTGGCCGCCCTCTTTCACGATTTGGGTCACTGGCCTTTCTGCCACGCGATTGAAGATCTCCAAATCCCCGGAATTCCTCATCACGAAAACATCGCCCTACCCCTTCTCTCCGAACCCCCCATGGCGGAGTTGCTGGAACAAGACTGGAACCTCACTCCGGTTGCCATCGCCAAGCTCCTGTTCTTGGGTAACGAACACGATTCAAGCCAACCTGCAGAAACCATTCTTCGATCGTTGCTGAGCGGCCCTATCGACATCGACAAACTGGATTACTTGGAACGAGATTCCACGCATGCAGGCGTCCCCTACGGTCGAAACTTCGATCGCAACCGCTTGATCCGGGCCCTTTGCATCCATCCGGAAACTCTCAAACTGTCGATTGGTGACAAAGGGAAAACGGCTGCAGAAATGTTGGTCTTCGCTCGATACATCATGTTCAGCGAAGTCTATTGGCACCACGCTGTCCGCTCCGCGACCGCGATGCTCCAGCGCACTGTGTATGAACTTTTTCAGCATCAGCGGTGCGATGTGTCCGATGTCCTTCGCTGGGCTCACGCCACGGACCATCAAGTCATCGAGGAATTGCTATCCCGATCTCGCGATGCCATCTGGGAATCCTGCGCGGCTGGCATCTTCGGCCCCATCCGCAATCTTTACAAACGGATCGCCCAATTCGACTTTCTGGATGAGCCTCTTCTCCATCGGAGCCTTTCGAGACGACCTTATGCGGAGATCACCTCCCTCTCGCGTCGATTGTCCCAGAGGTTCGCCAGCCTCCTACCGATCCCAGTATCGGAGGTCGATGTCCTAATCGACGCCCCGTCGCAAAAGCTAGATGTTCAGTTCCAGATGGAAGTTCGTTTACCCCACGGTGCCTATCGTCAGCTGGGGGACGTGTCCCCTATGGTGCAGGCACTTGCTACGAAGCAGTTTGATGACATCGTCAAACGTGTTCGCATCTTCGCGAATCCAACAGTCGCTGGAGCAGTGCGTGAGTCGGGCCTGGACGTGCGCGAGCTCGTCGCCGACATTCTTTAAATAGCGAAGTCGATTCTTCAAGGAATCTTCATTGAACACAACTTGCTGCTAGATTCCAAACTCTCCACCTTCCTCCAGGCAGCGTAATGGGATCAGCTTTCCCCTTCTGCGCATTGACGTTGACCGTCGACTGCGAGCCGATGGACGTCGATCTCTTGCCCCATGTTAAGAGTCTGCGAAGTTCGATCCAAAGACTGCTTTAGCCGATTGAGCAGGGACGATTCTTCCGTACGATGTTGGAAGCACATGTGTTGAACAAGTCGATGCACTTAGTTTGCGAAGGTGGGACTCTTGATGGGTCCGTTGTCTCGCGATGAGTGCACGATATCCCCGGAATGCCGCAGGCCTCGGCTCTCCGGTTCCTTCCCTTTGGCTTCTGCTACCCATAGCGCGATCACCCCATTCGCGACACGTCGCAGTATCCAGATTCGTTTCTCTGTTCGTTTACTGGGAGTCTTACATTGTCCATTTTGAAAACAAGCCGCCGGAAAGGCTTCACCCTCGTTGAACTACTGGTGGTCATTGCCATCATCGGAATCCTCGTGGGCCTACTGCTGCCTGCCGTTCAAGCGGCGAGGGAAGCAGCCCGTCGTATGCAATGCTCCAATAACATCAAACAGATGGCATTGTCATTCCACAACTTCCAAGACTCAAAACGCTACCTACCGGGCGGGGCTCGGGATGGTAATGGCAAGTTTGGTGATGCTCTGAGTTCATGCTGCAATTCCCGCAGCTTCACTGGCTACAGCTGGCTCTACCACATCCTTCCTTACATCGAACAACAAAACCTGTACGACCTCGCCGCAAACAGCGATCCGACCACCGCTTCTGCAGACAATCCGGGCAACAATCTGGTTGCAGCTCGATTGCCTGCCACCTACGCCTGCCCGTCCCGTCGCTCCCCCACTCTTTACGGCGGATCCTATCGATCCGACTACGCTGGAAATGCCGGGGAACGCAACCCAGCCATCGGTCTCCGCAGCGGAGCACCTAGCAATGGGAAACGAGGTGTTGTTCGGCAAATCGACTCCCAAGGTTGGAAATTGACTATCGAGCAAATCAAGGACGGATCCTCAAACACCTTGATGATCGGCGAAAAGGCATTGCACCCGACTGCTTACGGGAGCGAAGGGGGTGATAACGAACGATGGAGCAATCCGGGCTGGGACGAAGACATCGTTCGATACGGGGCGATCATCGTCCCTGCAGAGTCCAATTTGCAGGAAGGATTGCCACCCATCGCGGATTCGCGCGCGCCGCGGCTCGACGGGTCTACTTGGATCGTAGCGCAAACCAAACATGGCAATCGATTCAATCAGTGGCATCCTTTCTTCGGATCGTCCCACACTTCGGGTATGAATGGTGGATTTGCAGATGGCTCGGTTCAATTCCTCTCCTTCTCCATCGACGCAGAGGTCTTCCGCCGATTGAGCTTGGTCGACGATGGGGAAACCGTCACCATCGAGTAGTCCACTGCCCTGCATGCACCAAGTCGATGGATTCGGGTTCATTACGTGCACCAACTCTACAACGCACGGTCCGCGTGGTGAACCTTTTCGTCCCTTTCTCTTACCCATACCCAAGAATACGAAATTGATGAAAACGCATACACTTACGCTTTGGATGGCTTCTCCCCTCCTAATCACCTTCGTCCTATCCACCGGCTGTGGATCTGGTTCCGATGCGAAGGCAGATATGACCGCGGAGATAGAATCCGAAATCAAAGCGCACGATGCAGCGGTCGAAGAAGCGGAAAAGGCTCAGTCCGCACCGGCCAAAAAGAAATAGTCGGGCCCTTGGATTTCCCGAAAGGCACTGTATCGACCTCGCTACGGCAAATTCCAACGTTTCCGTAGCGACCACTGGGCGATCATCAGCAATCCGAACACCAAGCAAGCCGTCCAGGAATCGATCAAACCTTCACCCAGTTTGCGATTCTCCACGACCGTTTCTGTGGACTGTTTTCGTCTCGACTGCAACTGCGCCATTACGTCGGACATCTGATCAGGCGAGAGTAATTCACCTCCCGCGTCCGCGTTGAGCCTCGCCATTTGCTCCATCAATTGCCAATCAGGAATGGGCTGCAAGCTTTCCAACGACCGATCCACCACAATAAAAGGCAATCGGCTCTCCAATTCCTTCCCATTGAGTGCTATCGCTCTAGCACGCCACTCATACCGCCCCGGCTCTTTAGCGCCGGCAAAATTCGACCGTAAGGAACCTGTATCCCGTTTAATCAAAGGGGACTCTCCGAGATCGACAACACCGGATTCGGTCTCTTTCCACAGGTGCAATGCAATGTTCTGCGGCATCTCCAATTCCTGGCTTCCCGCAATCCAATCGATGATCAACTCGGAAGGTTGTGACAGAAAAAGCCTCCGCTGTGTCATGCGCATTTCCATTCCTTCATCCACCGCCTTCCGTCGCATGCACCAATAGATCAACTTTCGCCAAAACGCCTTGTGTTCCGCCAGTTTTCCCTGCCGCGCCCAAACAAAGGTCGAATCAACGGCCAGCGAGAGCACTTTGCCATTGCCTGCCACACCGGCCACAATCAGGGGATCACCATTCTGACTCTCTGCTAGTAACACGGTCCCCGGGTTATTCTTGATGCCCGCCCATCGGTTTGCCCCTAGTAGAGGCTTTAGACTTTTCCAAGTCTCCTCATTGCGCTCGGGTGCATCGATTTGCAAAATTTCGGAACCGCCACGTGGAATCACTTTCACAGGGCCGTTGATTTGCTCTTGAAGTTGGATTCTGCCATCGATGGAATTCCTAGTCGCTCCGCCGATCTGGACGGGCAACACTTCGCGCAGCGCGGATTCCCCCCAACCGCCCGCCCCGTAGGTGTGGTACCCTCCGAGCGTGATCAAGCCGGCTCCATTGCGAACCATGTCGGCCAAACGAGAAGCTCCCTCCGCTTCGATCGCCCGATAGTCGACGTCTCCCAAAACGATGCAATCGAATACGTCGCCTGAAAGCTGCTCTCGCAAATTGACGGGCCACTTTTGAACAGGTGGCTTATTGATTGGTAAAGAGAGGATATCGATATCAGGACTTTCACCCAGCGCACGCCGGATGAATTTCATCTCAAAGCGAGCTTCCCCCTCGATATACAGTACGCGAGCTCCTCCGGCGCGTACATTGAGATAGACAGTGGACTCGTTATTCTGCGCTACGATTTCCCGCTCGACCGGTATCGCTTCGACCACCATCTCGTATGCGCCAGGTTCCGGCGCGACGACTTGCAATTGAAATGGAATCGCTTCATCCGCTCGAACCGGTCGCACCTTGGTCCGAGCCAACTCTTGAGGTTCCGTACCCTCGCGGCGCATCAAGAGGCGAATCGTTACGTCTTGGTTGGCCACTCCACGACAACGAACGCTCCCCAGCACATTGACAGGGTTCTTCGTGAATACATCCAGCTGCTCAGGGACACCCTCCACACTTAAATCTCTGGAGTTCTCGCTATCGGCGCGGGGGCCGATCCCTACCACGTAGAGCGGTATATCTAGTTGCGACAATCGCCGAGCCATTTGAAGGGGATCTCCCCCTGCAGGACTTTGCGTTTGAGAACCATCACCAAACCAAATCACCGCGGACAAAGGAGAATCGAGCGATGCCCCCATCAACTCACTCAAGGGGCCTGCGATGTCCGTGACCGATCCACTTGGTTCCGCCGGAAGCGACAACGCCGATTGTTCAATCCCTTTGGCTGTCGCCACTTGTCGCAACCTCTCGCTGTAAGCGAACGCAGCCCAACTGTTCTCTTTCCCAAGCTTCTCGCGATCTCCCCATATTTGATTCAACAATCCCGTCTGCTGCCCCCAACGCGATAGTTTCCCATCTCCGGAAGGCAATCCCATGCTTGCGGACTCGTCGAACAGAATTGCAACTGTACCCGGAGGACTGGATTGCTTCGTAAAAGTCACACCAGGACGCAATAGAAGCAACAGAAGCACCACACAAATCGACAAGCGAATCAACCACAAGGCTAACCACTGCCAGCGATTGACCTTTCCCGATTCCTGAACCAGGATCAACACCGCCAGCAATCCGAGCCCGATCAGGCCGATGATCCAGTATCCACCAAAGACAGGGTTCAACGACCAATCCATCAGGCCGCCTCCTTGGCCTTGGGAGATCGATCTCGCAGGGTGACTCCACCCATCTTGGAGGCCGCATAAAACCGACTAGCCATCGTTTGCTCCGCCATGAACAACATCACCAGCATGGCGAAGACAAAGGGGCTGAGTTCTCGTCCAAACCGCCCTTCACCGATCGACGATTCCAGCTCGCTCAATTCGCGAGCAAGACGATAATTCCCAGGCCCCATCGCGGTAGCGAGAACTTCATCCTTCACACGAGTCAATGAAACCTCCTCCGGCTTCACATTGATGCTAAACCCACGAATCACGGGGCCTTGAGGGCGCAAACCTTTCATCCTGTAGGTTCCTGGAAATCGAGTGTAGTTGCATACCAACGTCTCGTTGGAAGACTCCACACTGGATTGCTCGCCCGATGGATCGAAGAGCTGATACTTGAGGGGCATATTGTTCGTATTGTTATGCAACACAGCCGCTTGGTCGACAAAATAGTTCAGCTGCTGGTCGCTCCACGACGCCAAGTAACGTACGGCGCCGACAAACAACGCATAGCCTGGCCACTCCGCTCGCGTGGTTCGGAATAATTCACTCCACTCGGTGCCGGGTGCATGGGCAAAAGGCTCGGGGTAGGGAACGGCCCAAGTTACAATGCGGCCTTGCCCCCGCACTTCCTCGATCAATGCTGGCAATTCGCTTTGCGTGAATCGCATCAACGGATACGCGCTGGGACGCAATTCCTCTAAATCCCAATGACGAAATATGGGATACGCGGACCAAGGAATCTCTTCGACGGGTCGCTCAAAAATGGACCACATCGAATGATTGAGGACCGACGGACTTAAAACAATCCCTCGATCGCTGCTATCGCGGCGTGTAATCCGCTTCACCACACCTGGCAACAACACGCGGATGGGTGAGTCCATCCACTCCTCGGGGGTTGCGTGGGCCGAACCCATCACGATCATCAGGCCTCCCCCCTCTTCTACCCACCGCTGCAGCTTGTCACAAGTGTCCGCATCCACCCCGCTGGGATCGAACAGAACAATGTTGGAATAGTCCGACAACGGTGCAATCCCCAACTTCGCATACGTGTCGATCTTCGGTCCGTTGGATGACCTCGCTACTCCGTCGTCCCGATCCCCGTCAGCCTGGTCCAATTGCTCGGCCGGCTCGATCGCCAACGCGATCAACTGAGCATCGCGCATATCCTGGGCCACTACGAGCGACTGTCCCTGCGGCTTCGCCTCCACACTTAGAAACGCTGTGTTATCAACCATCAGCGGATCGGGGCGCGAGAGTCGGATCTGCGCGTGATTGGTCCCCTCACTCAAGTCCTTCCATGTCAAGCGTGCTGAGAAGGCTCCTCCGTCGGGAATGTCGATGAGCTGGCGATCGATAGGAATCAACTCGGGCTGGACAACCGTATCGCCACGCACAACAAGGTTTCGTTCTACAGGCTCCGCGACCAACTCAACGGTCATTTGCTCGGCACCGCTTCCAGGCCTTCCTTCGACCTCGATGTTGATGGAAACCGAACCTCCTGGAACGGTTGACTGCTGATCAACCGAGACCTTCTTTAATCCCCAATTCTTCTTTTCTGTCTCCGGCACCGACACATCGATCAGCTGCACCAGAATCTTCCCCTCTTGTCCCTGACCTCCCACAGCAGACTCCTCAACGACGGTCTGTCCGGCGGGACTCCCCAATCGCGTTGCTATCCCAGAAGACTCGGCATCACGCCACGCGACGGTCGACATATCGGACAGCACGTAAATCTCTCTCCGTTCCAATTCCGATCGCTCCAGAGCATCGATCGAATTAGCAATACGCTGTGCCAGGGTAGCTCCCCGTCCTTCTACAACCGTCTTTTCGAGCTGCCTATTGGCGGAAGTGCGATCCGCCAGCAGTCGAACGGTGCTATCGGAATTCACGATCGCGATTTGACTCCCCACCGGCAATCGGTCCATAAGCCATCCGGCCATCTCCTTGGCCTCATCCATCCGCGTCTTATTCCGATACTGATAGCCCATCGATGGAGATGTATCGAGGATGATGGCCGTCGCGATCGGTCCCGTCGAAACCGGCATCCATTGCTTGGCCCCCCCGAGCCCTGTTGCAACCCCCCATACCCCGGTAAATGCCCACAACAAAATCGCGATCAGAGCTGTGCCCAATCGCAGGCCACGACTCTTTCGATTCGCAACTGCCGTCGCTGCCACTCCTGTTGCAAGCAATGCAAAGAGCGCGAACATGCCGAGAAGCAAATAGTTTGCGAAATCCCCGCTCGGGACACGCGGTGAGGAGAGGGCAAGCGCCGCTAAGACGAGTAGCAGAACACGCAAGGAAAGGAGCAACCAGCGTTTGATGCTCCAGCCCTTCTGAGCGGCAACCGCCGTCTGTCGAACAAATCGTATCGCCGGAAAGGTCATCGCTTTGGGCTGCTTCCGACCCAACATGTGAAGCGCTATCGGGACGACCGCGAGCAACGCTCCCGCCAATAGCGAAACATGAAGAAACGACATCGACGATCCAATCCTTTAACCGCTTCCAATCGACACACAAATCAAGCGAGCTGGCTCTAACAGCATACCATAGCGGATGCCTTCCTCCGAACAGCCGCTGCGTTGACCCCTGAATAATCTGCGCATTCGATCGCCCCGGTAGGGAACACGCTCGTGGTTCGGATTATTCAAGCGGGTGAACCACCAACCCCGAAACCAATTTGGGATAGAAGTAAGTGCTCTTGGCGGGCATGCGTTCTTCATTGAGCGAGATCGTTTGGATATCGTCGATCGTTGCAGGCATTACCAGTGCCGCGATCGGATACTCCAACCCCTGCTCCAATCTTCCCTGCAATCCATCCATCACTTCTTTCACCGAATGAACATACGTTGGTGTCGGCATCTCTTTCAGTCCGAGCAACTCTTCCAAGACCAAGCGATGCAACAAAGCCACACCGAGCGACTGCCAGTCCCGGGACTCTGCCCGAGAAATCTCCGCCATCCGATCGGCCGCCTCCTGCCTCGCCGAAATGCGAATCCATTGATCAGACGATTTGGAATACAAAGCCATGATCCACGGCTCGTCCAAGCGATCCAGTTCCGCCCAAACGGCCCCAGCGCTTTCGGGCCCCTCCGCCACCAATTCGCAATCGAAATACGGTACCAATCGGCTGCAAATTTCCTCGGTCGCCCAAGCGGGCACGCCGTGCAGCAATCGATGGGTTGGCAATACCACCAACCCCGGATCCTCCATACTCACCATCATCGTCAATACGAAGTGAGCCGGGTGCGAAGATGGGAGCGGTTCGGATTGCGACAACTCGTCTCGATAATTGCATGCGGTCTCATAGCGATGGTGACCATCGGCAATGAACATCTCTCGGTCCGCCATCAATGCAGAGACCTGCTGAATCGTCTGCACATCGGTGATGGGCCATAAACGATGGATGACTCCGAGATGGTCGGTCGCCACAAGCCCGTGTACCCCGGCGATCTTTTGCGCCAATATCTCTTGAATCTCATTGTTTGGATCTGGGTACAACCCGAAGATTTGGGACAAGTTGGCATGGGTGGCTCGCATCAACTGGAGCCGATCTTCCTTTGCTTTGGAATGCGTCTGCTCGTGAGGGTAAACCTTTCCCTCCCCAAACCGTTCCAATCGCATCCTCGCCATAAATCCGCGCCGCGTATACGACTGTCCTGCAACCGTGAACTCCTGATGGTAGACATACAGCGCCGAATCGGGCTCTGCTTGAAGTACCCCTTCGGATCTCCAAGCCCGATAAATGCGGCCAGCCCGCTCGTACACTGCTTTATCGTTCTGATCGCTCGGCTCCCGACGATTCAACTCCAAGCGAATAAAGTTGTACGGGGACAGACGGTAAAGTCGGTCCTGCAGCTCCGCATCGACCACGTCATAGGGAGGCGCGATGCAATCGGACAGCGAGCCCACTCGAGCCAAATTGTATCGGAGTCCGCGGAAAGCCTGGATTTCTGGCATCGGTGGTGGGGGACAGGGTCGCGAAGAACCCGTTGGATCGCTGCAAACGATTACCAATCTGGGCAGAAAAAAAGCTCGGCATCAGCCGAGCTTCCAAAGAAAACTACCCCGCTAGGACTCGAACCTAGAATAAAGGAACCAAAATCCCTTGTGTTGCCAATTACACCACGGGGCAATCATGTCGGGTTTCCCCTCAACGATGGACGAAGTGTATACACTCCTGGTTCGGTTGACAACCTTACTTTTTTCAAGATCTATTCGACTTTGGATGTGACGATCCGCAGCAGCTCTTTCTCACGCTTTTCCAGCAGTTTTGCTTGATTGGGAAGCACCTTTCTGTGCAGCCATCCACCCGTAATCAGCAGCAAGACCGAAAGGAGAATCCCCACCGGCCAACCTCGCCACGCCGGAACCCATTCCCCCACGAGATACTGAACGCCGAGAGGAATCAGCGACACTCCGAGAATGATGGGAAGGATCATCGACAAAACGAGATTGAGTACCACCGCCCCAAAATCAAAATGCTTGGGCTGGACACTCCCGCTCGCCATCGGAAAAGGAGTCAGAATCGCCATCCAATTCATGACTAACAGGTAGGGCGCGAGCATGGATAAGCTTATCAGCATCGTGTGGATCGCCATCCCCCATCCGACTTGATAGAGCACACAAAAAACGAGCGTGGAACCGAGGGACAAGGCCGCGACCAACGGTGCATACGCCAGGTTCCGCCCCATGAGAAGATTCCGTCTATCCATGGGCGACAACACAAAGGCTCGAAAACCGGCGCGGTCATACCCGAACATATTTCCGGAAACAGCGGACGCGACCAACATGACAAAGGCTGAAAAACCACACAACACCAGCCCCTTCCAGTAGTCGTTCACTCCGCTCAGTCCTTTGCGGAACACCATTCCCAATATGGCTGGTGCCAGCAACGGTAGAAACAAATAAAGTTTGACCTCCGGCGCACGCCACATCGAGGTCCACGTCATCGTTGCAACAGCAGATACCTCCTCGGAGCTCCATGGTAGCCGTCGTTCGATCCAAGGAATGCGGCGTGCGACGGTTGTCCCCTCCCTCCCAACGTCCCTTGAACGAACGGTATCCCCGCCACGTCCGATCCTCCTCCCCTGCTCCCATTCCCCTCGCCAATACTGAAGTGTTGAGCGATAGCTGGCACGCAACGCTAAACATCCCGCTGCTACCAACAAGAAAGAAGTGACCAACGGCAGCCACCATCGATGGCCAGGTTCGGTCCAAGCCTGTACGGCTCCGGCCGGCCACAGAGGTGGAACAGTGTCGTTCGCAATCGTCATCGCGCGCTTCCACCGCATCAACGCCTCACGTCGACGCGTTTCCCGTTCCAGCCTCCGGGCCTCTCTCGCATCGGTGGGATTGGCCTCTTCGCTCTTTACCCCCTCGGCCGGCGCTTCATCCTTTTCCGTTGTTTTGGCCTCAACCCTCGCTCGATTGCGATCATCTAACCAATTCAAAACTTGAACCGGTATCTGAACCATCACGATGATCACGATGGGTATCAATACCAATACGGTCTGTCGCTTACGCGGATTCGCCATCACGGCAGCCAACCAACCTTGCAACCAATAGGTCACGGCCGTCATCGCAAAAAGGAAACAAGAGACCGGAATCAAAAACAAGATGCCGACCCATCCTAAAACAAAAACCGTCCCAAGGATGAATCCCAAATACCCACCCACGGTCATCAGGAAAACGGTCGAACCGAGGGAGCTCAAATAGTTCACGACAAAGGCTTGGGTGGGCGCAATGGGGAGGTGCAGGATTTTGTCAAAAGTGATCGGATCACCTCGCTGCGCCTCATTGAGTACATGAATCGCCCATGCAACCATCGCAATCACTAGCAAACCATCCCAAATCAAATAGTGATTCTCCACCCCCACCAATCGAGTAAGAAAAAAACCAGCGAGCAGACCTCCGATCCACACGGAAACAGTTGCAAAGGCAACGAAAACCATTCCCAGAACGCCCAAAGCTTGCGCGAGCTTCGAACTATGGGTCACTTGATTGAATCGAAGACGAAAGCGGAGCCATATGAACAAGAATGTCGGAGAAACAAACCGCTGCAGCCAATTCGGTATCATGACTCAAGCCACTCCAAACGCCCGCTGTTTTGCTGCGCGCCCGCCATCGAAAGAAATTTTTCTTCCAACGTACCGCTGGCGAGAATCTCACCCATCGAAGACTGATGGACCAACTCCCCTTCCGTTATGATCCCAACATGCGTGCACAGCTTCTGGACAATTTCCAAAACGTGGGACGTGATAAAGACGGTGCAGCCTCGCGCTACGAACTGCGAAAGCAATTCTCGGATGGTCACCGAAGCGACCGCATCAACCCCTTCGAACGGCTCGTCTAAGAATAGAAGCTGGGGTTTGGGCAGAAGCGCTGCAGCCAGCGAAAGTTTCTTACGCATGCCATGGGAATATTCCATGGCCAATTTCTTTTTCTCATTCTGCAAGGAGAGCAGCTCCAGAAGCTCGTCGCTCCGCTGGCGAATCGTCGGGATATCCAATCGATGCACGCGCCCAATAAACATCAAATACTCGTGAGCCGTGAGATTATCAAAAAAGGCCAGATTCTCCGGGATTACTCCCATGAATCGCTTGGCTTCGAGGCTCTCCCTGGAATCGAGCATATCGTACCCCAGAACACGAACCGTTCCCGAACTGGGTGCCAACAGTCCCGTGAGCATCTTGATCGTCGTCGACTTCCCTGCTCCGTTGTGACCTAGAAAGCCGTACAACGTTCCACGATCGACCTGAAGATGTACCCGGTTAACGGCCGTCTTGTCCCCAAAGTGACGAGTCAAGTCGTGCGTTTCGATTGCGAACGGACCGGAATGGGTTGATTCGTTGTTTTCCATGGCGACTATTCGTGTCTCTTGTTGATTCCTTGCCAAACCGATACGACCATCCATGAAATCGGAGGTGACTCGATGGCATTGTATCGGGCAGGGTGCATGCTCGACATGTCGTGATGCTGTTTCGACAGAGCAGATTGTCGGCTAAAATCTGCGAAATGGACGCACACGTCTGTCCTCCCCCCTCTCTCCCCTCCAACAACGAGATCACCATGCCGATTCGATTTGCCGCCACACTCCTCGCACTCTCATGCTCGACCTTTGCCGCCGCCCAAACGCCTTGGCCGAATTGGCGAGGTCCCTCCGGCAATGGAGTTGCTTCCGCGGGCGAGTATCCCGTGGCTTGGGACGATTCGAAGCACATCGCGTGGAAGTTGGATCTGCCCGGTCGGGGCGCCTCCACCCCGATCTTGATCGATGACCAACTGGTTTTCACCCTCGGGGTCGAAGATCAAAATACCGTCTGGTCTGTGGGGCTAGATGGAAAACAAAAATGGTCGCGAACGCTCGGGAAAACCAAAGCAGGAAAGCATGCCAAGGCGAGCGGCGCGAACTCGTCGGTGGTGACGGACGGAAACTTGATGCTCGCCTACTTCAAAAGCGGGGACGCAGGGTGCTTCGACAAATCCGGGAAACTCCTGTGGTCTCTGAACATTCAAGAAAAGTACGGCGAAGATACCTTGTGGTGGGACCTCGGCTCTTCTCCGATCGTGACCGACAACGCCTTCCTCATCACCATCATGCATTCTGGCCCGAGTTACCTGATCGCACTGGACAAGAAAACCGGAGCGGAGCTATGGAAAGCGGACCGCTGGCTCAACGTCAATCAAGAAGCCAACCAGTCCTACACCACTCCGACCGTGGCAGGTAACCAGATTCTGACCCTCGGGGCCGACCATATCACTTCCCACCGCGTCTCGGACGGAAAGCTGCTTTGGAAGCTGGGCGGTTTCAATCCTAAGAACGATGGCTACTTTCGAAGCATTGCTTCCCCAGTCGTCGCGGGCGATTTGGTGATCTGCCCGTATGCACGCGGCAATACCCTTACCGCCGTGAAGTTGGATGAATCAATTACGGACAAGGATCGGATTGCATGGTCCCGCGATCTAGGGAGCGATGTGCCGACGCCAGCTTATCGCGATGGCAAACTCTATCTTCTGGGAGACAAAGGGCTGGTAACTTGCATCGCCGCCGAGTCCGGAAAGACGCTCTGGGACGAACAATTGCCTAAGAGCAACAAAGCCTTCAGCTCCTCCCCTGTGCTGGCTGGTGACCGACTTTATTGCTTGCGAGAAGATGCAACATGCTTCGTTCTATCGATCGCAAATGACAAGCCGGAATTGGTAAGCCAAAACAAACTCGATGGCCAAGCCGTCGCGACTCCCGTCTTTGCCAACAACCGAATCTATCTCCGCACAGCGGAAGCTCTTTACTGCATCGAATAGACGGGCACTTCTAAAAACACAGGGCACTTCTAAAAACACAGGGCAGTGCTATTTGGGGCAGTGCGCGACACGCCCCTGCGAAAGTCGGAACTCGCATGTTCATGAGCCCGCTCAACGCGGCAGTTGTTGAGCCTGGGAGGTAGAGCGGTGACCTACGTTCGCTTCACCATCTCTTCACAGCCTGCTCATCGTTTGATAACACCACACCCCCGCATATTTAGTTCTGAAGTCGAAGCCATGAAGACTTAGTAAAGAGCGCTTCGTATCTCTGGCGGTTTCACCATTCAACTCTATAAACCGTCGCATCGTTCTAGTTGATTGTTTTTGATCCTTGTTTGGAGAACATCTCACTATGACAATGCGACTCGGTCTTGGTGCGCGCAGATTTAAGAAAGCAACGCGCGGCTTCACACTCGTCGAATTGTTGGTCGTTATCGCCATCATCGGCATCTTGGTCGGACTGCTACTGCCGGCCGTTCAAGCGGCGCGCGAAGCGGCTCGACGCATGCAATGCAGCAACAACCTCAAGCAAATCGGCTTGGCGTTCATGAATCACGAATCGGCTACCAAATCGATACCCAACGGTGGCTATGACGGAGACCCAAAAGTTCCCGGTATGGTTTACAACGAAGCGGTCGGTTCGTACGAAACGACGACCTGCTGTCGAGCAGCACACCCCAACGGTTGGAATCATTTCTTCAAGATTCTCCCCTATATGGAGCAGAATAACGTATACGCTCTCGCTCGCTTCGACATCAATCCAGTCGATGGTTGGCCTCGCTCCTCCTCCAATGCCAATATTGACGGAGAAGACGACGTCGCTCGCGCGATCATTCCAAGTTTCTATTGCCCATCGCGGCGCGGCCCTACGGTTTACGGCTCGAACTTTTCACGCAACGACTACGCCGGTTCCGCAGGTTTCAATCAAGGGGAAGTTCACGAGGGACTCGGAGACATTCCCGCTGCCCCGCTCGGTCTTAGCCCACGGCGCAACGAGCGAACGCCGGAAAACTTTGGTAATACCGGTGGCCGCAAAGGTTACATCACTTGGGGGGCACAAGGAGCCAAACGACGCCTCGGCGATGTGATCGATGGTACCTCCAACAGCATTATGGTATCCGAGAAGGCCCTGCCTATCGGTCGGCATGGTGCGGACGGTGGCGACAATGAACGTTGGCAAAATAGCGGCTGGGATGAAGACAACATCCGTTACCACTTCCCACCCCTCGCCGACAACGACAAACGAAATCTCCCTTTCCAAAACATGACCAACAATTCGGGAACGGTTTGGCGTCGTTACTTCGGTTCCGCTCACCCGGGTGGTCTCAATGCTGTCTACGGTGATGGGTCGGTACGATTCTCCCCCTTCTCCGTCGACGCTGTTGTCTGGATGCATCTGAACGTGATTGACGACGGCCAAGTCATCAGCAACCTGGAATAGTCGCAAAGAGGGAAATGCCATGCAGTACAGATTCTTTTGGGCGATCGTATTCTCGATCGCCGTCGTAGGGCAATTCGGTTGCGGTGGACCAGGCGACACCGTCATTAATACCCAGCAAATGACCCCTGAAGAAATTCAAAAGATGGTCGCCGACGACCAAGCTGTCGAGGACGAAGAAAGCAAAGGAGCGATGGCAAAACAACGCTCCAAGAAAACAAAATAATCCTCTGTTTCCAATCAACATCCTTTCGGACTTCGGTGCGAAGGGATGTTTTTCTATTTCTAAAGCCATCCAACGGTTTTCCAATGAACTTTTATCGACTTCGATCTCACCTGCTCCTTTCCTCTGTCATGATGGCACTGGGCTGCGCCCCATCCAATGACGGGAAGCAAGCATTGGAATCCACAGTGCCCGCGTCGGCACCCATCCAAACGTCCGGACCCAAGACGCGGAGCGTCGACAACCCCGATTACCTCAATTGGGCTAAATTCCCAGTCGGCACCCGCGTAGTTCGCAAGAACAGCATCGTAAACGACCAAGGAACCGTGACGGTCACGACGACGCTAAGGCTTTCCGAAATTGACAAGTCGATGGCAAAAGTGGAAAGCCAAATCACGGTTGAACGCCCCTCGGACTTGACCGTGAATCCACCCCAAATACTCGAGTACCTCGCCAAGCAGTCCGTTTTGGAATCGACAACAGACGAACAAGTCGTTGCACCTTTACGCGAAGCAAAATTGCTTCGAGATGAAAACGTCGTTGTCTTGGGCAAAGACGTCGCCGTCCAAGTCTATACATGGAAAACGGCGCTCGAGTCCGGTCCCGCCGATGTCTTAGGTTGGTACAGCGACGAGATCCCTGGCCGTCAAGTAATGCAAGAAATTGACTTCGGCAAGGCCGGGAAAGGAACCGAAGAAATTATCTTGTTAGAAACACCGGCCGAGCCTAAACCTTGACCGAGCAATGTTTCCACAGGACTTGCCCGATCGCGCAGCGAACTTACTTTTTGCGCCGTCCCTTCTTTTTGGCATAGGGATCGCCTCGGAATCGCCGTTCAAGGTCTCGATTGGAACGGGAACCTTCCTCTCGGCGTTTTCCTTTGTAAGGCGAAACTTCGCTGTGGTGGGTGACCTTCTCTAGCTTGAAATGAAGTTGGCGGCGCACCATGTCGATTTTGTCGATACGCACGATCAGTTCATCACCGAGCCGATAGCGGTTCCCGCTCCGGAAACCTTCGAGCGTGTGGGTTTCGCGATCGAAATGATAGCGATCCGCTGGCAAATCGCTCACTGCGACCAGCCCATCGATCGGGACTTCAATCGCCCGTACGGTCAAACCGTTGGATTTCACGCCAGCTACCACTCCACTCATCAGTTCTCCCTGCTTCTTCGACAAGAAGTGGAGCAACTTCACGCGGATCAACTCCCGTTCAGCAGACTCCGCATTCTGTTCCATCGCGCTGCAATGCTCCCCTAGACGCTCCAGCACATCTTCATTCTCTTTCGCCGGTTCGCCATCGATCAGTTTCTGAACAATGCGATGCACTACCAAGTCAGGGTAGCGTCGAATAGGGCTCGTGAAGTGGCAGTAGTGGGTCATGTCCAACGCGTAATGTCGTTCGAAAGCCGATTGATAAATCGCTTTGGACATGCTTTTCAAAATGGCATAGTTCACCGCGTACTCGGTCGTCTTTCCTTTGACGGCTTGAACAACCCGTTGGATTTCGAAACGGTTCTCCATGTTTTCTGCGGGAATTCCAAGGGCACGGACGAATTGATTGAGTTGCCGAAGCTTCAATCGGTTCGGTGGAGCGTGGGCTCTTCGCAAAAACGGAAGCTCGAGGGAGTCGAGCCACGAAGCGACCGCTTGGTTTGCCGCCAGCATGAACTCCTCAATGACTTGATGGCTCTCGGTGTGGTGGACCAGATGTGCACCTTTCACTTTCCCGAGTTTGTCCAAGTCGATTTTGACCTCTGGGAGAGTCAGTTCGAGCGAGCCCTTTTCGTTGCGCAGACGTCGCAGGAGCATTGCCAAGCTGTGCATATCGCCGACCAGTTGAAAAATCTCCGGCTTGAGTTTCTCTCGCCAGGATTCCGGTTCCGCCAGATACTGGTCGATTTGTTCGTAGTTGAATCGGTGTTGATTTCGAATAACGCTATTGAAGACCTTGGCGTGCAGCAGAGTCCCTTCTGGCGTGTATTCCATGAAGACGGTCTTGGCCAAACGATTGCGATCAGGCTGGAGGGACGCCAAATGATTGCTGATGGTTTCTGGGATCATCGGAATGACGCGATCGGGCAGATAGACGCTGGTCGCCCGACGTTGCGCTTCGACATCCAGCGGACTACCCGCTGGCACGAAATACGACACATCGGCAATGTGGACTTGGAGTTCCCAGTTGCCTTTTTCGTTTTTCGCAAGCGAGATTGCATCGTCGAAGTCCCTCGCGTCGATGGGATCGATCGTGAGGGTCGGAATCTGGGTCAGATCGGTTCTGCCCTCAGGGATCTCGTTTTCGTTGAATCGATCGGCCTGTTCTCGCGCGACGTCGATGGCTTCGGGCGGGAACTCTTCGATCAAGCCGAATTGGTGCATAACCGCTTGGGTATCGACCGCTGGATTGCGGTTGCTCCCCAAAACACGCAGGATGACTGCTTCCCCAGGTTGAAAGAGATCGGGAAACTGAACCAGTTCGACAATGATTTTATCGTCATTGTTGACGGGCAACCCGCGAATGTCACCGATATGGACGGCGTGAGAAAGGTTGGCTCCGTCGAGCCAAACCATCGCTTGCCCATCGACCATTTGAAAAGTCCCAGCGAATTCACGTTTCGCACGCGAGACGATTTCCAAAACCTTTCCTTCGGTCCGTTCCACCCCTTGGAGAGTGACCTGAATGCGAACCGTATCTCCCTCCATGGCACCTTTGGTATACCGTGGGGGGATGAAAACCTCATCGGTCAGCGACTGACCGGCGACGCGTGGGAGTTTCACAAACCCGTAGAGCTGCTTGGGGGCAGCCCGGTAGATTCCAACCGGCTCGCTGCGACCATCCTCTTTGCTATGTTTGCGACGCCTGGGGCTGATCGATTCCGCCAATGCAATTTCGGTCTCGACATCCGGGGTGGGAGCGGAACGGTTGGCAGGGCGGAGGACCAAGTGGTTGGCGCCAAAAAGAATGCGACCTTCCCTCACAAGCTTTTTGATCGCTCGCCGCAAATCGCGGTACGACTCTTCAGGAAGCTTTAGCTTCTTATGAATCGCTTTGGGTTTAGAGGGCCGGTATTCTTCAGAAAATACATACTGAAGGACTTGTTGTGCAATCGATTCTGAATTCATCACCCTAGAATAACCCGGAGGGTTGGAATCATCCAGGATCCAAGTGCATCCAAAGGGCACAAGATCGCATGGAAAGGGAGGATCGGCCATGAAAATTGGAAAGTGGTGGCACTCGGTCGAGGGGACACTTGAGAAACGGGATGAACGCATCGAGTGCGATTTGTGCCCTAGAAAATGCCGGATGAAGGAGGGTGACCGGGGCTTCTGTTTTGTCCGAAAGATTCAAAATGGAAAAATGGTGCTGGACACATATGGCAAAAGCACCGGTTTCTGCATCGATCCCATCGAAAAAAAACCTCTTCACCATTTCTATCCCGGCACCAGCGTCCTTTCATTCGGTACAGCCGGTTGCAATCTTGGCTGCCAATTCTGCCAGAACTGGGATATTTCGAAATCGCGTGAGGTTGCCAAACTCAGCTCGTTTGCTGCTCCGGAAACGATTGCGAAGGCGGCGCGGGAACTGGGATGCCGCAGTGTTGCCTTCACCTACAACGACCCCGTCATCTGGGCGGAGTATGCAATCGACACCGCCATCGCCTGCCATGATCTGGGGATCCAGACCGTAGCGGTCACAGCCGGATATATCCAACCGGAAGCGAGGGTGGAGTTCTTTCAACACATCGATGCTGCGAATGTCGACCTCAAGGCCTTCACGGAAGAGTTCTACCAGCGAATTACCTATTCGCATTTGGCACCAGTGCTGGATACTTTGCGTTATGTGAAGCGAGAGACGAATGTATGGCTTGAGATCACGAATTTGATCATCCCCGATTCCAATGATTCCGCGGATGAACTCAAGCGACTATGCGAATTCGTTGCGGAGGAGCTTGGAACCGACACTCCGATTCACTTCTCCGCGTTCCATCCAGACTTTCGCATGCAGGACAAACCGAATACTCCCGTCGAGTCTCTCATCCTAGCTCATGAAATTGCGAAGCAGGCAGGTTTGCGTTATCCGTATATTGGCAACGTGCATGACGCATCTCGGGGCTCAACCTACTGCTACCAATGCCAGCACTGTTTAATCGAACGCGACTGGTATGAGCTTCGGGCCTATCTCCTCATCGCGGACCGTTGCTCCCATTGCGGCGCGCAGCAGTCTGGTCGGTTCGACGCAAAACCGGGCACATGGGGACGTAAACGGCAACCGGTAAACCTAAATTCTTTCCGCCCCACCAACATCCAACCCGCAATCCATCAGCTATCTTTGCCGGTCGGCGAAGAACTGTCTCAGCCCTCGTTACAACCGTCTCCATCGCCAATCTCCTCGCAATCCCACTCTTCGGAGGATCCCGTGTCGATTTCAGAACCCGTTAAGCTCCCCATGCTTCAACTTGATGAACTAACCGATGCACAGAAGCAGCAGATCCACCGAGCGAGTCAACTGGCGATCATTGCAGCGACCATCGGCCGCCCCCTTTCATCGGATTGGACTCAACTGCTGGGCGATCTCGCCGGGAAGTATGTTTTTGGTCTCTTCACCACTCTAACTCGAGCCAAGCAGCTTCGCGGATGCTGCGGGTTTTTAGGTCGCCCCACACCGCTCGCGGAGGCCATCCTTCAATCCGCGGCCCGCACGGCGAAGGATGATGTTCGCATGGTCGCCATATCCCCTGCCGAAGTCCGATACTTGGAACTCGACGTTTCCCTCCTGGGTACACCGGTTGTCTTGAACATGCCTCCTACCGAGCGGGCCAACGGGGTGCAGATCGGCAAGCATGGGTTGCGTATCACACGTGGCAATCAAGCCGGGCTGCTGCTCCCTAGCGTGGCTACCGACCACGATTGGGATGCAAAAGACTTTTTGAGAGCAGTCTGTCGCAAGGCTGGATTACCGGAAGCATCGTGGCAAGATGCTACAGCGACCGTCGAGATTTTCGATGGCGCCGTGATTTCCGGAGCCATCGAGCTTGAATCGATTCCCTCCGACATGCCGGTGGTGCTTCCACCCGGCACCATTCAAAAACTACAAAAGCTCAGGCAGGTTGCGACGAACAATCTCATCGCGCTCACACAGGGTGGCACTCCGAGCTATGTCGCGCTCGACGCCATGGACGGCAATGTCAATGGAATGGTGCTCACGCTTCGAAACGCTGAGACCAGCCAGCCGCTCGCCAACTGGATTCATACTTCCCTCCGGCCCGGATTTCCCCTGCAAAACACGCTGCTCGAACTTTGTAAGAATGCGGCCGACACCCTTTTGAGGACGCGTTTTGAAAAGAATTTAAACATCGAATTGGAAATCACTGTTCTCTACGATCCGATCCACCACGGAATCATTCAATCGGACGACTGGGAAGGAGACGGGCTCCGTGAAACTTTCGCTCAATGCGATCTCGAAGGGGTGAAAGCGGACAATCGCGCGATCGTTTCGCTCCTTGGTGATCGGTGCTCGGTCGTATTCGACGCCGCCAAATCGGTGCATCAACTTGTTCAAGAAGCCGCATTACCCCTGCGTTCTCGCAAGAACCCTATCGCCATCTTTTCCATGCAATGCATGTCTACCACCAGTTCACTGATGGCCAGCAATGCACCGATCGCGGTCGATAGGAGGGAGAATCGCCAGGCCGCCGTCGCCGGCACGTTTTATCCAGCGACTCGATCGGAGCGCATGTCATTGATCGATCGATTTCGTTCGAATCCAACTGCCACCCCGAGGCGGTTGCTGGGATTGATGACACCCCATGCCGGCTTTCCATTTAGCGGCGCGGTCGCGACCAAGGTATGGGAGCAAGCCGAATTGCCGGAAACGCTGTTGATGATTGGGCCGAAGCATACTCCGCACGGTTCGGACTGGGCGGTCAGCCCGGCCCCTTCCTGGGAACTCCCCGACGGCGACGCGTGGATGGCCAATTTGGATCTGGCATCGGCCATTGTGGAAGGTGTCGAAGGGATGCAGTTCGATTTGACTGCCCACTTAGCCGAACATGGAATTGAGGTGCAACTTCCTGTTTTGGAAGCATTGATCGGAAACTCGCTTCGCCCGCGCATTACCGCGGCGGTTGTTCGCGGAGCTAGCTGGGACGAGATCCGTACCCTCAGCCAGCAGTTGGCTGCCGTTCTGCGCAAGCTGCCCGAGCTACCCCTCTTGGTTATCTCGAGCGACATGAATCATTATCAGCCCGACCCAGAAACCCGCCGGCGTGATGAACTGGCATTGAAGGCCATGGAGTCCTGCGATCCCTACCACTTGCTGGAAACCTGCCGCGCGCACCACATCAGCATGTGCGGAGTTGTCCCGACGGCGATCATCATGCAAACGTTGCACGAACTGGGAAAATCGTTTGCGATCGAGCGAATTGCCTATGAAACCAGCGCGGACCGAGGAAGCGATCCCGGCAGGGTCGTCGGCTATGCTGGCGTTTGCTTCACTGAAAAATAGATACGCCGGGAAATAGAAATAGATACGTCGAGCAGTCGAAACAAACCGAGCGAGAACCTGATCACGGGTCCCTGCGTTCCTTTCTAAGTCCTGGAGCGAGTCGACGGCGCTCGTGATGGACCAGCTATCGAGGGTTTGGCGCGGCGTTTGCAATTCGTGGGGACTGTCGGTTTTCCGACTGCCATAAGGGGGTTCCGGATGGCACCTCCGATTCGCTCGTTGTACTCGCTCGAGGTTTGTTATGTCGTTTCGAATGGATAAGTTGACGATCAAAGCCCAGGAAGCGATCGTGGAATCGCAGTCCAAGGCATCGGAGATGGGGAACCCCGAACTCGATCCCTTGCATTTGCTTCACGCGCTACTCCAAGACCGCGAGGGGGTTGTTGTCCCGCTTCTCAAAAAAATCGGCGCCTCGATCGAGAAGATTCAATCGGTGACCGATAGCGAAATGAAAAGGCTTCCCCGCAGCTCCGGCGGCAGGCAGCCCGGCGTCGGCCCAGCCCTTCAAAAAGTCTTCGAAGCGTCTGCCTCTGCAGCGACCGCGATGAAGGACGAGTTTGTCAGCACCGAACACTTGCTCCTCGCACTTTGCCGCTCCAACAACAAAGCGACCGAAGTCCTGAAGCTGCTAGGAATCGATGAAAACGATATTCTGGGCGCTTTGCAGTCGGTGCGTGGGAGCGCGCGGGTAACCGACCAGACCCCCGAAGGAAAGTTTCAGGCATTGGAGAAGTACGGTATCGATTTGGTCGATCTCGCTACGAAAAACAAACTGGATCCGGTCATCGGACGGGATGCCGAGATTCGGCGCGTCATCCAAGTTCTTTCGCGACGCACAAAGAACAATCCCGTCTTGATCGGCGAGCCCGGAGTGGGCAAAACCGCCATTGCCGAGGGGTTGGCGCAGCGCATCGTAGCGGGCGATGTGCCACAAAGTCTCAAAAACCGACGTGTCATCGCGCTCGATATGGGCGCGCTGATCGCAGGTACCAAATTCCGAGGGGAGTTTGAGGAACGACTGAAGGCAGTCCTGCGCGAGGTAAAAGATTCCAGCGGCGACATTATTCTCTTCATCGATGAACTCCACACCGTGATCGGCGCGGGAGCGGCCGAGGGATCGAGTGACGCGGCGAATCTTCTCAAACCCGAGTTGGCACGCGGACAGCTTCGTTGCGTCGGAGCCACCACGCTCGATGAGTATCGCAAACACATTGAAAAGGATGCTGCACTCGAGCGTCGGTTCCAACCCGTTTACGTCGGGGAGCCTTCGGTCGAAGACACCATTACGATCCTTCGCGGATTGAAGCCTCGGTACGAAGCCCACCACGGCATCAAGATTCGGGATGCAGCGTTGGTCGAAGCTGCTAAGCTTTCACACCGATACATTTCCGATCGATTCCTTCCGGACAAAGCCATCGACCTCGTCGACGAAGCCTCCGCGCGCATCGCCATGGAGCGAGATAGCGTGCCCGCTGAGATCGACTCGTTGCAACGCCGATTGCGGCAGCTCGAGATCGCCCAACGGCAACTTCATGATGAATCCGACGAAAGCACGGAGGAATCGCTGTCGGATATCGAAGAAGAAATCGCGCGCGTGCAGAAGGAGCTTGCAGGGCTTCGTGAAAAATGGGAAGCGGAAAAGCTTGGTCTGTCAGGCGTGGGATCGATTCGCAAATCACTTGAACAAGTGGAGGCGGAATTCCGTCAACTCGAATCGAAGGTTAAAGAAAAGCAATCGGTTGGACTTTCCGTGGAGGAAGCCGAATACCAGCGGCTCTACGAGTTGGATCAAAAACGTCGCAAGCTGACCGATGAGCTTCAGCGAGAAGAAAGCGTGGCCCATCCTCCTGCCGGGACCGACGAGCGCAAACTCCTTCGCACCGAGGTTACCCCCGACGAAATCGCAGCCGTCGTCAGCTCTTGGACTGGAATTCCTGTCACTCGCATGATGGAGACGGAAAGGGCCAAACTGTTGGTGATGGAAGAGCGATTACACCAACGCGTCGTAGGACAAGCCAAAGCGGTCGAAGCCGTGAGCAATGCGGTGCGCCGAAGCCGGAGTGGATTGCAAGATCCAAATCGCCCCATCGGTTCCTTCCTTTTCCTCGGCCCTACAGGGGTTGGCAAAACCGAACTCTGCAAGGCCTTAGCGGAGGTGATGTTCGACGACGAAGCCGCCATGGTACGTATCGACATGAGCGAATTCATGGAAAAGCACACAGTCAGCCGATTGGTCGGAGCGCCTCCGGGATATGTTGGCTACGAAGAGGGAGGACAACTCACCGAAGCGGTTCGTCGACGTCCGTATAGCGTCGTCCTGCTCGACGAAATCGAGAAGGCACACAACGATGTCTTCAACATCCTCCTGCAGGTTCTCGATGATGGACGTCTCACCGACGGACAAAACCGGATGGTCGACTTCACCAACACCGTGATCGTGATGACGAGCAATATCGGAAGTCAAATGATTCAACGTGTTGCGGAAGAAGGGGGCTCGGAAGAAGAAATGCACCAAGCGGTCCAAGACTCGCTCAAGGCAAGATTCCTGCCAGAATTTCTAAACCGAATCGACGAGACGATTATCTTCGAACCACTGAAGAGAGATCAGATTCGTCGCATCGTGGGGCTGCAAATCAAACGACTGGAAAAACAGCTTGCGGAAAAGCACATCACGCTTTCCATCACGGAGCGTGCCTTGGACGCGATCGCAGAGGAGGGCTACGATCCGATTTATGGGGCGAGACCTTTGAAGCGAGTCATCCAACGCCGACTGCAAAACAAGATCGCCAGTGCGTTGTTGACGCGGGAGCCCGATGACACCAACCCGATCGCTATCGATTTCAAAGAAGGCGAATTCATGTTCGCTTGACGGCGTCGGAGTATTTACCCTGCATCGGGGTATTCGCCCGGAGTCGGAGCGTTCGCCCAGTGAAAGAGGCGGGGTTCCCCAGTGCCGCGCAGTCCTCAGGGCCTGCGCGGTGCAGATGCTTCACCGCGACTGCCTTCGATTCGGCTTGCAGGAACGGGGAAACCCGTTAAGTTCGCATGGCCCCGGCGAGGTTCGTTTTTAACAGCGAAGTTCCCGGGTGCCCGGGAACTTTCCAAACAGAACAGTCACTTGCATATTCGCCGAATCGAGATTTATGCCACAGATTACACTGCACCAACTGAGCATGAGCTATCGTGGCCCTCAACTCCTTTCGGAAGTCGGTTGCCGAATTGAAGAGGGGGAAAAAATTGGGCTCCTCGGTAGGAACGGAGCAGGAAAGTCGACCCTCCTGAAGCTGCTTGCTGGACAAGAACGACCGGAGTCGGGATCCATCGAATTCGCCCCCGGAACGCGCGTCGCCGTTCTCCCGCAGGATGTTCCAGAGGGGATTCGCGGCACGGTCGAGGAAGTGGTGTCGCGAGGGTTACCCGAGGAGTTTCAGCTCGACGAGAACCATTGGAAACGGGATCAATATCTTTCGAACACCCTCCAGCAACTCGAACTAGCGCCCCACCTCGACTTTAACTCCCTGTCCACGGGTCTGAAACGTCGCACCCTGCTGGGGCAGTCCATCGTGAGCCGACCGCATGTCCTCCTCCTGGACGAGCCGACCAACCATTTAGACATCGACGCCATTCGATGGCTGGAAGGTTTCCTCGCATCCCTCGAGTCCACCCTCCTCTTTGTCACGCACGATCGCGCGTTTCTGACGCGACTGGCAACGCGAATTCTGGAAATCGATCGGGGCAAGCTATTCGATTGGTCCTGCGACTACGAGACATTCCTAAAGCGCAAAGAGCAAGCATTGTTGGCAGAAGAAAAGCAGCAAGCGTTGTTTGATAAGAAGCTGGCAGAAGAAGAAGTCTGGATTCGCACAGGTATCAAAGCGAGAAGAACCCGCAACGAGGGACGCGTTCGAAGATTGGAACAGATGCGCGTCACGCGACTACAACGTCCCAAGTCGGTTGGAAGCGTTAGGATGCAGTTTGAAACCGGCGAACGGAGCGGTAATCTGGTGTGCCAGATTGAACAAGCCTCATTTGGATATGGTGACAAGCAAATCGTTGCACCTTTTGACTTGACCATCATGCGAGGGGACAAAGTTGGAATCTTAGGTCGCAATGGCGTTGGCAAATCGACCTTGCTCAAAGGAATCTTGGGGAAACTGCCACCGCGAACGGGGACGGTCCGTCTCGGCACAAAACTCGACATCGCTTACTTCGATCAAACCCGCGATGTGCTCGATTTGAACAAGACCGCGGTCGAGAACGTTGGCGAAGGAAAAACGACGATTCAAGTTGGAGGAAAATCGAAACACATCATCGGATACCTGCAAGACTTTCTCTTCACACCGGAACAAGCGCGTTCACCGATCCGCTATTTCTCTGGAGGACAGCGAAATCGACTGATGCTGGCGAAACTATTGGCTCAGCCCGCCAACATGCTCATCATGGACGAACCCACCAACGACTTAGACTCAGAGACATTGGAACTGCTGGAAGAACGCCTCGTCGAGTACGACGGGACGTTGATCGTGGTGAGCCACGATCGCGCTTTTCTCAACAACTGCGTTACGAGTCTCTTGGTGTTCGAGGACGGGGCGATCAAAGAATACGTCGGAGGATACGATGACTGGTTGAGGCAAAAGAAAGCGGAACTCACCGGCAGCAACGGTGTGAAGAATACGGCTCGCGGCGCTGCGTCCACACTCCCCAAAAGTGAACCATCAACGACTTCCATCAAGACCCAGGTTGAAAAGAAGCTTTCGTTCAAGGAAAAGCAAGAACTAGATACGTTGCCAAAAAAAATCGAACAGCTTGAATCGGAGCAAATAGCGATTCACGACCAGATGGCATCACCCAATTATTTCAAGCAACCCGCTTCGATCTTGGCTGCCGATCAAACTCGATTAGAGAAAATTGGGCGCGATCTAGCCAAGGCGTATCAGCGATGGGAGTCGCTTTCAGAAAGGGCGTAGCATGCGATGGGCATTTTTGGGAGTCGGTCGAGTTACACCCCGAATGGTCGAGGCGGTTCGCTTGGCCGGACATTCTATAACCGCAGCGGCAGCTCGCGATCCGGTAGCATTACAAAAGTGGTGCGAGACCCATCAAGTCGCCAAGTCCACGCACGACTTCCATAGCTTGTGCGACGCAGACGATATCGACGTTATCTACGTCGCACTACCTCCCCACCTCCACACCGAGCTTGCCATTAGGGCATTGAAATCGGGTAAGCGAGTCCTTTGTGAGAAACCTCTCACCGCCCATCTAGAGGATTCTCGCCGACTGCATGCAGTTGTCTCCCAATATCCAGATCGGTTTTGCCACGCATCTGCCTTTCCATTCCACCCGCGTAGCCGAGCGATGCGTGACTTGATCGCCGGTGGAGCAATTGGGGAAGTGACGCGTGCTACCTTCTCGTGCAGCTTCTCCCATGTACTTCAACGGGGACGTGACTACCGAACCGACCCCAGCGCGGGCGGCGGATGCTTGCTCGACCTGGGTTGGTACTGCGCACTAGCGACGCAATGGTTTACGGGTGAGAGGCCCTCCCGCATTCAGGCGATGGGAAGACGTCATGCCGACCATGGCATATGGCTTAGCGCACAGGCGATTGTGGAACTCCAAAGCGGCGCATTTGCCCATTGGGACTGCGGTTTTGATGCACCGGGACGGAAATGGATGGAGATTGCGGGAACCAAGGGCTCTGTGATCTGCGATGATTTCCTAAGACCCTGGGATGCTTCGAAACCTCGCTTCTGGGTGCATGGCTCCGATGGAAAGGCCCGAAGCGAAATGGTCGGCGAAAATGTGAACCAGGAGGCGCGGATGATCGAATCGCTGTGGGAATCGAACCATCATGCGATCGATCTAAATCAACTCACCGAATTTGGTTTTCAAGCTCAAGAAACCCTCGCCGCTTGGGAGTATCAGTTGATCGAAACGAGCATCCATCCATCTTCACCGCAGTGAGTCATCGAATGAGGCCAGCATCGATAGGCTGCGGGGTTGTCGCGACGAATCGCTTTCGTGGATGAGTTAAGACAATTCGAGCTTCAACGACTGAAATTGCCGGCCCCTTTGAGTTCGGCCCAGTCACGATTCCGGATATGGGCCTTTTCAATCGTCAACGATCCCAAACCGGATCGTCGACTCGATACTCAGCTCGTGCAAGGCGGCACCTGGGGTCTATTCCGACTTGCTTCGCCCGCGTCGAACGCGTCGAACGATCCCGATTCCTATCCCCGCTATCCCCAGCAATGCGACAGAGTTGGGCTCAGGAACAGCCGTGATTCGCAAGTCGTCTATAGCAAACGTATGTCGGCTATCGTTATTCCCGATCCCACCCGACGCTTGCGCAACAACTTGCACCCAAAGCCCCCCCGAATCCCCGGGTGTGTAAACGCTGATAGTAAAACTTCGATCGATCGCTCCCACAACATCTTGGCTAAAAGTTCCCACTGACGTGAAAGAGGTTGGTGTGGCACCTGCCCCCCACCGAACCTCCCAGCTGTTTGGGAGCGTCAGATTGTGATCGTGGAGTAGTTGCGAACTAAACGTAAAGTCGAGGGAGGAGGTGTTGACGTCGATGACTCAAAAGGTAAACGCTGCCCCGGGATCCAGACCAAGACTGCTTTGACTCGAAACATCCCCTTTCAGATGCACTCCCAATGCTCGATCGCTCCAATTTTGCTGAACTCCCGATGAAGGATTGTTCGCGTCCACGAAAGGAAGAGAATCGATTGCGGCATAGTTATGAAATCCGGAATTGTTCGAATCCCATGGCTTCGGATTGATCCCATCGGTATTAAACGCGGCCGAACTATCCGTACCTAAAAAGGAACTCGTCGCGCCGACTCGAACGCTCACCCCGTCGGGCAATATCGTTCCAATGCCGTCAAAGTTTTGCGTATACGTCCCGCTTGATAGCGAAATGTCTGCCTTGGCAGGAAGCGCCCAAGCCAACGCGAGAAAAAGACTAAATGATATAATTCTCATGATGTTTGTCCTTGTCTGTTTCTATCGTACGTTGGATGCCGCACAGACCACTTACTCGCCATGCGAGCCGACCGATCCAATCGCTACGATCAGAGACTGTTAATGCTCGAATATGAATATGCAAGGAAAAATCGTCAACGGTTTGTCCCGACGCACAGTCCGCGACTTGCATACTCCCAAAGCGTGCCAACATGCCCCACTCGTGACACTTCCGGGTACATAAGGAGCGTTACTCGCAGGCCTAGCCATCCCAATTCCCTTTGCCACCACGCTTAGTCTGTCGGAAGCAGCGCATCGAACGCTCGAAACGCAGCTCCACGTGGCTATTTATGGCACAAACACTCCTCCAAGTGGATCAAAGTCCCCACCGCAAAACGCTTTCGCATTCTCCGCAGAATTTAACAAAAATCCGAAAAATCATCTCTGGAGCCAACGAGCTTTCTAGTCATCAAAATCCTAGTGCCGTTGTCGGCGATAGACTTTCATAACTCATGGATCAACTTTTGGGGAGCACTCCACAGCGTCTTGAGAAAGCAGGAACACTAATCGCCACTCATTCGCACTAATCAAGAACCGCGACCATCTTGCTGCTATTCCTTATTAGTGGTGATGAGTGAAGATTAGTGTTCTGTTCCCATGCAATCCTAGGAGTTGCCGTCTGTTCTGGATCCAACTCGTTCAGCGTCGAGAATAACAGCTTGCGGGATCCGAAGCGATCCGACCATTGGCGGTTGATGTTGGCATAGTAGTTCTTGAGTGCGGGGCTCGTCCAAGTCTCTTTGTCGAAGTGCTTGCCTGGAATTTCGTACTCCTCCTGAACCTTGACCAGATCGGGCTCACCGCGCTCATCGATCCATCCGTACTCCCGTGAGATCTGCTCCCGAGGGGCATTCTCGCTATCGACCAAGTGTTCCACTGGCTTGGGCAATGACAGGTTCACTGGCATGAATGCCGCTTCGACTCGCTCCCACGCTTTCCACATCGCGACGCTTCCGCGAGGGCAGTCTGCATGCACCGCTGCAGCACGCATCCAACGAGCGAACTTCAAAGCGAAGTCGTCGAGGGCCATCACAACTCGTTTGGCTTTGTCTTCGACTTCCCGTCCGTCGTCAGCCGATGCGTCAATCAATCGCTGCCACTCAAGGCGGAGAGTCCTTTGAGATAGATCTTGGCTTTGGATACGTCGAGGGTACTCCAGGGGATCCACGGTAACTGAGTGAGTCAGTGGGTCTATCCTGGGAATCCACACTTATTGGTCAATAACAAGGTTTGAACCTCGTGGACTCCAGTCAACGGGAGTGACTTTTCAGACCGCCAGAAGGATCAATACACTGTTCGATGACTGGAGACACGCAGCGCATCTTAAGACCTGCGAAAGTGCTTCGCATACAAGCCGCATACGGACGCGCACATATGGTGCTGAAAGGAGGGTGCCCAACAATGGGCATCCTTGCCCGATTCTGGCATTATCATTTGAATCGTCCGGTGGAGTCAATAGATCGAAACCCCGATTCTGATGTCCGATTTCCAGCATACGGCCCTAAAACTTCTGTTCTGCCAATCGCGACAAGCTTCCCATCCCTAGCCGAGAAGACGGCCGCAACCTTTGGACGAACCCAGTAATATGGATGCTCACAAAAATCGTCATGTCGTCGAATCTCCTCTGCGCGCTCAAGGAACTCGGATTGCGTTTCATGCTCTCCTTTAACCGCAACTGCGAATGCAAAACTCGCCTCCTTCGCCCCCCATTTGATTAGCTTGGCTTTTACGTCATCAACGAGGTCACCCACTTCAATTACTCCAACTTTGTTTTGGACTTTCGCCGAATAAGAGCACCCAACAATGACCAGCAACAGAATCATTTGAGCAAAACGTGACATCTGCAACTCATTGCCAGAGCGCCAGGGATGATCGAGGGCGAGTCATTGACTTAACGCAAGTCAAAAACGGTCGATCGAGCCCGTCGCGTCCATCCCATTGTTCTGTGATCTTTGAGAATTGTAGCGGATCGCAGCGAGCAGTTGATCTTCGGACACGAGGTCTTTTAGCACGATTGGGTCGCTAGGGAAATCTGGATTGTAGTTTAGGAAGGCGGGGATAGTAATCAGCCCGTTATCCTTTGCCAATTGCACTGCTGCAGGATCAAGATTGGTCATGTCAGCGCGAAGGGTTTGCAATCCGCTGTACCGAATTGTATCTATCGCTGTAGCGCTTTTGATCGCTGTTCGTTCATGAATCATCCCGTTTATGGCCCAATTCGCGGATAGGGAAATCAATACGGATTGCTTCTTGTCAAACGCCTCTTGCAGTGACGTAGATGTGTATGCATTCCAAACCAGAGGCTGTCGCGGTATCAGCCGGATAGAGATTGCGACGGCAACTGCAATGACAGCCATGCAAATGAGAAGCGTGCGAGTGCGAAACTGGGCCCTCACGATCGTGTTTCATTCATCGGACGATACCTAAATCTGAGATTCGTGCTCGTGCTCAGCGCAGCGGTGCTCGTTATCGTAATCGATCTCGGCATCATACGTTGCGCCGCCTCGAATGACCGAGCAACGTAATCGATCGAAAGACGATAAACGTCGAGTCGCTCGTGGTCAAAAGATTGCGCAGTCATCACGCTGGTTCCGATTACGATTACGAGCACCGTCGCTACGCGACTGAGCACGAGCACCACAGCCAGAACGACGACGGTAACGGGGTCGCCGCCGAATAAATGATGATTTCAAAACTCGCGCTGCCGGCGGCTCCCGTTCACCGCTTGGTTCGCCGAATTACCTGCTGAGTCTGACAGTATGTAGATTTGGTCAAGCTTCGCTCGATCGTCCGGACGGCCAAGCACCTCCACCCAAAGGATTTGCCGTTTGGAGTAATGCACACACATCACGCCTTTTGCAGGCGCGATCACGCGTTTGCATGCCGGCCAAGCGGGAGCGGATGACTTAGGCACGGCGTAGAACGTTACGCAACCTGGTTCATCGCATAGGCATCGCTCAACGATCTCTACAGAATGAACCGTTTCCGCAAGATGCTTGTATCCCTCGGCGGCTAGTCCCTGCGCAAGTTCTTCTGCAAATTCCGGTAATGCGTCGGCGAGCTTCATCATCTTACTGTCAGCGAACCAATAATTCTCCGGCGCATGCGCCGGAAAACAAGACCTCTATTGTAGCCAATTCGCCTAACAGAATGGGCTTTGAAACCCATTGAATTGTACCTCACCGTCCAAAGTGTGAAGTTGCTCAATGCCAGGGAATATTCCCTTAATGCGACCGATGGTTAGTCGCAGGCAACCCTTATGGGTTTAGGGACGTTGCCGCGGCTCGCCGTACGTCGTGTGGTGTAATGCAACGAAGGTCCTGGGATTACCGAACAGCATCCCGAAAAACCCGGCGATGAGCCGTCAATCCATGCCTTGTCGTAGTGCAACTCGATTCTAATCGTCAATCCAAAGTTCGATTCGCTATTATTCATGGACTTCGTCGACGACGAACGGATTCAAAGCATGGGGTACCTGAGATCGAACCTTGTCAGTCGTCTTCCACATCGCGCGCGCTGGGTAGCCTCGGATGCGACAGGAGGTTTGGAACTTCATCCCTGAACGACATGTTGAGTGTCCGCAAGTCCTTCCGGCAATGCTCAACGATGTTTTCGCCGATGCCTGGCTTTCTTCGCACTGCCGATTCGGTGGTGCCTGCGAGTGATCGCACGCTGACGAATCCGAGGTTGTAAAGTAGATCCGCGTATCGGACATCCAATCCTTGATAGGAGTGGTGACCTGGCGCGTTGCTCCAGTCTTCGATGTTTATGGCTGTCTGCCGACAGAGAAGCTACGTTCTGCTTGCCGAAAGCATTGAAGCTTGTAGCCGGTGTTTGAGCACAAGCGACATCACCGGTCTATCGCAATGGGATTTCGCATCCTGGCAAGGAGGCCAGCTGCTCCCTGAATCGCTTTCATCCCACCCGGGATACGTGACTTCTTTTGTAACCAACCCGGGGTGGCGCTAGCTTACCCCGGGCCAATAGCTGAAGTCCTTTCAGGACATCCCCGAGCCAGAAAGTCGTTTCCCACCTTGCCTTCCAAGGTAAGACACTCGACGACATGGTCTTTGGGACCGGAGCGAATGTTCCGGTCGAACTCAACGAGAATCGAGCAACAGCAAGAGCTGCGAGGTTGACGCACCATCGCGCTCTATCGTGTGATCGATGCAAGGCGAGGGCCAGAGAAACATCGCATGTCGCGATCCAAAACAACACGAGCTAAGCCTTATGCACATGTGTCTTGTACCAAGAAACGAGGATCACCAATCGAGCGACAAGCTCGTTGGATACCTGACAGACCGTGGCGAGCTAGAAAATCGAGGTAAAACCAACTCACAAAACGATACAAACGCCCCAACAGATCGCCCGTTTACAACGAAGTGAGTCCAAGAACTTCGAATGCGTGAGCTGGGCGTCAGAGAAACTCTCGCCGCACCATCAGCTCGAATAATAGCGCCGAGTTCTCGAACACATTTTTACAAAATGTCTTGCAGCGCCGAAGGGCTTTTCCCAGGGATTGCGTCAGCAGCCAAAGCTTGACTTGTTAAGAAAAACATGGTAGTTTTTTCTTAAATGGAGAGCCAGAAAAGAAAGCCACAAGCCGTTGAAAGAGCGATACTTGCGTCCATTCGTGGCCGTGGGAGAGGGTGCGTCTTCGTTCCAGCCGATTTCCTGGGGCTGGGAAGCCGCGAATCCATTGACGTGGCCCTTCACAAGCTCACCCGTGAAGGCACGATCAGGCGGCTCGCCCGTGGGGTTTATGATTACCCCATCGCGCATCCGGTTCTCGGCAAGCTGATGCCGGAGGCAGAGACCATTGCTAAGGCTCTTGCCGGACGCGATCAGATCAAGCTTCAGCCTGCGGGAGCCTACGCCGCAAACGCTCTTGGCCTATCCGAACAGGTGCCCGCAAAAACGGTCTTCCTGACTGATGGCCCAAGCCGAACCGTTAAGATCGGCCCGATGACCATTCAGCTTCGGCAGACCACCGCGAAGAACATGGCTACCGCAGGCCGATTGAGTGGCCTTTTGATCCAAGCTTTTCGAGAGCTTGGAAAGGAGCACATCACCCCTGAGCGTATTGCTCATCTGAAAAACAAATTGCCGCTTGATAAACGTCGGCAGATCACCAAGGACATCAAGCTTGCACCAGCCTGGATGCGCCAGCTATTCCTTGAGATAGCTGAGGAGCCATCATGAATCTGAAGTTCCTCCAACTGCCCGAAAGTGAACGAAAGCTCTACATCGACCAAGCGGCGATCCAGCGTAACGTTTCTCCCATCGTGTTCGAGAAGGATTTTTGGGTGTGCTGGCTTCTCGGAATACTTTTCCGTTCTGAGTTTGCAGACCACATTGTCTTCAAGGGAGGAACCTCGCTTTCCAAGGTCTTTGGCGTGACAGCGAGGTTCTCCGAAGACATCGACCTATCCCTATCACCCCAGTTCCTGAAACTGGAACAAGCGGGCACCAGCCGCAATCAAGCCAATAAATGGATGGCAAAGGCCGAACAAGCTTGCGGCCAAGCCGTAGCGCAGCAGATCATGCCCGCATTGGAGCTACATATCCTTTCCGTTTTGGGAAAGCGGGAAACCAACTGGTTCGAGTACCTGACCGATCCATTAACTCATTCGCCTGTGTTGTTGTTCCATTACCCTTCGACCCAGCCCGCTGGATTCGAGTATCTGAAACGCTCGGTTAAGCTGGAGTTCGGATCGCTTACGGATCAGCAGCCCACAGGCAGGCACGCAGTACAACCTTGGATAGTTGAAGCATTGCCAAAAGCCTTTGACGACTGGGCCTGTGAAGTCACCGCTCTCGAACTGGAACGTACCTTCTGGGAAAAAGCGACCATTCTGCATACCGAATATCACCGCCCCGCCGAGAAACCCACGCCAGACCGGTTCTCGCGGCATTACGCCGATACCGCTGCACTTGCAGGGCACTCTATCGCCTCTCAAGCCATTGCCCACGATGATCTGAGAGAGCGGGTCGTATCCTGGAAAAGCCAATTCTTTGGTAGTGGTTGGGCTTCTTACGACACCGCCAAGCCGGGAAGATTCAAACTCGTGCCGCCTGAAGCACGCATTCCCCACCTGAGGCGCGACTATCAGAACATGCGTGACATGTATCTTGGGGAACCTGCGAGTTTCGACGAGATCATCACCACACTGGCCGCACTGGAACAACGGATCAATTCCAAGTAGTTCCCATCTAACGTTTCTTCCTATACCGATCTGGGCACCTCGTCATCCAAGCGACCGAGTGCTTCCGGGCTCCGCTTCGCTGCGGTCCTAGCGGACAGCTAAGGCTCCCTCTCGCCCTCTTGTGCGCAAGACACCACAGGGGAGCATCCCCCGGTGTGTCAAGGATCGAGCCGTGCGACCTACGCGGCTTCCTCCCCAATCTTCGGCGCTCGTTCCTCGCTTGTGCAGACCGGGTGCCCCTCCGCTTCAGTCGTCCTTGACGCCCCTCCCCCCTTTCCTTTTGGGCTTCGCCCCCATTCCGCCGGAAAACGCGAGCGTGTTTCGCGTAAGGGGGCATTTCAAAAACTCAGAAAGGGAACCGATTCATGGCCACCACTATCGACACCAACAAGCAATCGAATCTCTAACTTTAACTTCTCCACGATTCGCCTCCGCCTCAATCTAAGACAACATCCAGGTCTCCAGATATGCACTTCTCACTGCAACGACCGCATCACTGCGGTCGCGCTAAGAATGAAGCCATGCTTCCGGACTAGTGGGCGTGGTCATGACCTTCAAGATCGTGGTGGATCTCACCTCGGTAGGACTTGCCATCAATCAGGATGTTGAGTTTTGCCGCAGCATGTCCATGCTCCAATTCCTCCACCAGCTTCGCATCCTGAAGAGTAAATCGCGACGACTTTCCTGCCGGATCGTTCGCATCGGGAGCCGCAGGCAACTTGAACTGCGCGGGTTTGCCGTTGTGAACAAGATTGATCGTGACCTCAGTCGCCTCGACCGGATTGGCTTTCGCAGCAGAACTATCAAGCATATAGATCGTCACTGACTGTTCATCATGCACTAGTTCCGCATGGTACTTTTCGTTGCCTAGTTCAATCAGAGTTCCGTGATGAGGACCTTCAGAAGCGTGAGCATGCGAATCGTATGAATCAACCGTGGCGGGCGGAGCGGAGTCCATGACGACGGTTGATTCTGAGCTGCTCGATTGTGACGAATCCTGGCTGCAGCCGGCTGCGAGAAGAACCAGAACGACCGTACTGAATGAAAGATACTTCATAGTTGCATTTCCCCTTATTTTTGTTGTTTAAATGCGATTCTAGACAATCTTGATTAGTGCTTGTGGGCAGCAACTTCGAAGCCGCTTTGTTTGAGCCACGCAATAAGTTGCTCTGCCGCAGCGTGATCGGCAACGTGAACATCACGCCACACCGGGCTTCGGTACCGAATGTCGCTATGGTTGCCATGACTATCTGAGACAACCTCAACGCCTAAGCTGGCAAGCGTGTCGACAAACTTCTTCTCTTGCTGGCTGCCGTTTCCGTGAATCGACTTCCACTTGACCAAACGAAACTCCACAGATTCGGGGCCTTTGCTGTAAACCGCATCGACATGGCCGTGCGAGATATCAAAGCCGCTTCCCTTGAGCCATCCCAGCCATTGCTCCGCCAAAGCATGAGTCTTGACTTCCATCGACTTCCAATTGAGGCATCGATAGGACAGATCGATATGACCTGCATGCTTCCCTTGTTTGGTTTCACATCCTAACTTTTTCACCATATCCAAATGCTGCTGCGCTTTGGTGGCATCTTCAAAGTGCATGGTCTTCCACTCAGGAAGGCAGAATGCCAGTGTCTCACCATCATGAGAATGATCGCCGTGATCATGCCCTGCATGTGCATCGACTTGCTGTGCCATTAACGGTACCGAGACTAGGCAACCAAAGCTCAAAACGATGGCTCCGCATACCAAAATCTGTTTCATTTCAAACACTCCATTTAGGGAACAGGGGATATTGCAAAGCCCGAACTTCAGGATTCGCCGGGAATGGAAAAGCTAAGCTACTCTCGCAACGACTTCATCGTTGAGTTCAATCTGCGTATGAGCGGCTTTCACAGCGCGTTCGGCTGATCGAATTCCCAACAGCCAGAACAACGCAGGGTGGACAAAGAAATCAAGCATCGTGGAGCTCACGACGCCGCCAAGAATCACGGTAGCCACGGGATAGAGGATCTCCTTCCCGGGTTCACCAGCAGCAAGCACGAGCGGAATCAGCGCGATGCCAGCCGTCAGCGCGGTCATGAGCACCGGAGCCATTCGTTCCAAACCCGCTCGCACAATCATCTCCTTGGTAAAACTCTCGCCTTCGAATTCGACCAGGTGGATGTAGTGCTGCAGCAGTAGCACGCCGTTGCGCGAAGCGATTCCAGCCAGGGATATGAAACCGACCATCGACGCGATCGTCACGGTCTGACCGGTTAGCACTAACGCGGCCACCGAGCCGATGAACGCCATCGGTAACGCTGCCATCACCTGTAACGCGAGGTTCACGGTGCGGAACAGCGTGTAGAGAACTAAGAACACACCGACCAGCGATACCGCGAACAAAATACCGATCACGCGACTGGCGGACTGTTGGCTTTGAAACTGACCTTCATAGGTTGGGTAGTACCCAGCAGGCAGCGTCGCAATGACCGGTGCGATGATCTTCCTGATATCTTGGACAACGTCGACTACACCGCGGTCGGCAACATTGCATTGAATGACCACGCGTCTACGAACGTTCTCTCGGTTGACCGTGTTCGGACCGCCTGACTCATAGATACGAGCTACGTTACCCAACGGCACGGTACCGCCTTCCGGCAACTGTATCGGCAATCGTCGCAAAGCATTGATGTCCTCGCGATAGTTCTCTTGCATTCGAACAGTGAGATCAAAGGTCCGCATGCCATCGAGAACTTCCGAGGCGATCTTGCCATTCATCGCCGTTTGCACAAACTGATTGACATCGTTGACTTGCAGCCCTAGTTGCTTGAGCTGGGCGCGGTCCATTTCGATACGCAACTGAGGGATGATGACTTGAGGTTCAATCATCAAGTCGGTCACACCCGGCACCAATGCCATCTCCGCTTTGATCTGCTCAGCTTTTTGCCTCAACAAATCGAGATCGTCACCATAAATTTTCACACCCACCTGCGCCTTGACTCCAGACAGCATGTGCGAAATCAAGTGTGCGATCGGCTGCTCGGTAGCAGTAACAATTCCGGGGATTTGGTCCATCGAACTACGGATGCTCTGAAGTTGCTGTTCACGAGAGCGCGCTGAGTGCGGATCGAGTTCGATCAAGTATTCGCTCATGTTGACCCCTTCCGCATGCTCGTCCAGTTCCGCACGACCGGTGCGCCGTACAAATCGCTGAACGTCGGGAATCCCCATCAAAGCAGACTCTACGGTGCGATTTATTCCGTTCGAAGCAGCCAGCGAAGTGCCGGGAGGCAAGACAACGTTTAACTGCACGGTGCCTTCGTTGAACGGCGGGAGAAAGTCTCGTTCCAGCCTCGACAGAAAAAGTCCGGCTAAAACAACCAAGGCCACTGTGAGACTCAAGTTGAACCACGGGAAAGCTAGACTGAAGCGGATGACTCGCTCACCAATCCACTTCACGCCGCGCAATACAAAACCGTCGTGCTCGTGTCCTTTGGATTGCATACTGCCCAGCAACCAATAGGAGAGAACGGGAGTGACGGTCAGCGACACTAGTAACGATGCTAGAATCGAAACGATGTAGGCGACGCCGAGTGGTGTGAAGAGCTTGCCTTCCATGCCACCGAGCGCAAACAGCGGCAAGAAGACCAAGATCACGATCATCGTACTGAAGACAATCGAACGCCGAACCTCCGAACTGGCTCGATAGACCACTAACAACGGATGCAGTGGATTCGCTGCGACCCGATTCTCTTTCAATCGTCGAAAGATGTTTTCGACATCTACGATGGCATCGTCGACCAGTTCACCCATTGCGACGGCAATACCTCCGAGAGTCATCGTGTTGATGGAGAGCCCGAACACGGCAAAGATCAACGCGGTCATCACCAATGACAGAGGGATCGCCGTCAGCGTGATGAAAGTGGTGCGGACATTCATCAAGAAGAGGAATAGCACAATGACTACGAGAATCACGCCGTCTCGCAGAGCTTCTTCGACATTCTTGATGGCTCGATCGATGAATGCTTTCTGCGAGTAGGTTGGTTCAATTCTCACGCCCTGTGAAAGCGATGGCTTGAGTTCCTCCAAAGCAGCAATGATGTTGTCTGTGACTGCGCGTGTATCAGCACCTGGTTGTTTATTGACCGTGAGGACAACGGCTGGACCGCCGGAGAACTGAGATACATTATCACTTTTCCGTACAAAGGCAGAACTGTCCCCGCGTTTGACCTGCGCTCCTTCGTGAATCTCGGCCACCTGGGAAAGCAGGACCGGGCTTCCATCCCGAATCGTGATAGGGATCTCTTGGAGGTCAGTAACCGTTTGGATGCGACCCAAACTTCGTACCAAGAATTCACTTGGGCCTTGTTGGTCAAGATAACCTCCGGTCCCGTTCTCATTGCTCTTGCTGACGGCCGCTTCGACTTCCTCAAGCGTCACGCCGTAGCGAGTCATCGCATCGGGGTTAACGCGCACTTGAAACTGTTTCCGTTCGCCACCCATCGTGAAGACCTGCGAGACACCGGGGATCGTGAGCAATCGCTGACGAACGATCCAGTCTGCTTCCGTTCGCAATTCCATCGGCGAAACGTCGGGATTGTCGGTCCACATCCCTAACATCAAGATCTGTCCCATGATCGACGAGATCGGGGCGAGTTGAGGCTGTATGCCAGCGGGCAGACGATCTTGTACTAACTGCATTCGTTCAGCGACGATCTGGCGGTCGGTATAGACATCGGTGCCGTAGGCGAACTCGACGTAAATGACCGAGATACCAACGCCAGATGAGCTTCTCACGGCTTCGACACCGTTGGCACCATTGATCGTGGTCTCGATCGGAAAGGTAATCAACGTTTCGACTTCTTCGGGCGCCATACCGGGTGCTTCGGTCATGATCACGACTCGAGGTCGATTCAAGTCTGGGAAAACATCGATGGGCATTTGCAGAATCTGCCAAGTGCCAATCCCAACTAGCCCAAGAGCGACAGCGACAATGAGCAAGCGCTGATGGAGCGCGAATTTGATTAATGCGTTCAACATTGGTAGCGCTCCGTGCTTAGTGATTGTGCCCTGCGTGCGGGTCAGCACCCGCACCCGACTTGTTCTTGATGGCCATCTGCATTTGGTGAGCGGATCGCAAGGCAATCACATCACCAGGATAGATTGCGCCATCGTTTTCAATCACGACGTAACGCTGATCTCGATATTTCACATGCACAGCCACGCGATCGAAGTGATCGCCGTTCTGCTGGAACACAAACCAATCGGCCCCATCTTTCACCGCGGCATCAACGGGTAGCACAATCTGTTGCTCCCAAGCCTCCACCGGGACTCGCACTTCTAGTCGCTGACCGACGCGATATTTCCAGGTGACGAATCGCTGGCCATCTGGTGTCTTCTGATCGCGTAACTTTGTGTTTGGAAGATTGACGAAGAACGAAAGCGTTCGGGACTGCGGATCAACCGCACTTGCAACAAATGCCAGTGACAATTCCCTAATGGTTTCCTGGCCAGCCACACCGGGAATGATGGCTTCGATAGGCCAACCTTTGGCTGCAACTTCTGCGATGGCTGGAGCGTCTTGCTCGAATGCCTTGCCTTCGATGTACAGCGTAGAGTAGTCGGAAAGTGCGCACAGCATCTCGCCGGCTTGGACACCTTGCCCTTTTGATGCAGTGAGTCGCTCCACGATCAATGGTACGTGTTCCGTAACAACTGCTGGTTGATCAGTCTGTTGGAAGGACGCCGACATAAATCGACGATTGCTCAGTCTCAGATTGTTCTCTTCATGCGCGTGGTTGTCGATTTCCGGAGCAACGATAGAAAGATCCCTCAGGAGCCGTTTCTCGTGCACAATGGTGTCGATCTGCTCGTCGGTTAGTCCATGTAATTTAAGTGCTGCTCGCTGTGCACCGATGGAGCTTTGTAGTTTTTGGAGTGCGTACTGCCGTTCTAACAGCATCTTGCTGGCCACCGCTCCGGATCGCGTAACCTCCTCAAGGCGAGCAATCTCACGCTCTTCAACAGCCACATCAGACAAGTTCTTCATCAATTGAGTTTGGGTGTCTACAAGATCCTCATACGTCAACCGGACTTCAAAGAGCTTGTCACCTGGAACGACGGCTTCACCGCTGACGGCATGAACATGCTGGACGATGCCAATCATTGGAGATGAAACATGGATGTCGGTTCGGCCAGGCTTGGCGACTACAATCGCTGGAATCGTGACTGTACGGTAGAAGTTGGAGAGCGCGATAGGACGCAGGTATTCTGCAGTCAGGCCAAGATTCTTGAGAGACTGAGGTGTCAGCTCGAGCGATGAGCTTTCGGAATGCGCTGCATGGTCATGCCCATCGCTTTCATGTGCGTGGTCATGTTCGTCTTCACCATGTGCGTCGACTCCGTGGGCCTCACGTGTCGATTCCTTGCGCGCAGCAACCGTCGCATCGATCCAGCCATTTAGGGCCGGCCACCATTTTGGATGAGTGAAGACCGCGATAGCTAGTAGAAGCAATCCCAAGATCCATCTTGTCCATGGATCACAAACGATCGCTTGGATTGAAAGCTTTTTCATAGGTAACTCAACATTTAAAAACTGGTGCATCGGTCAATGTGCGCAGCTACTCATGCGATCTCGTTAAAACAAGATGTGCGCTGCGGTCGACGTTATGAGGAAGCGGGCGTTGAAGGCAGAAGTGAAGCCAGAGGTGAAGCCAGTGACTCTGACTCAGGTGCATTCGTAGCGTAGCGACTCAAAACGTTATTTAGGACATAAGAGGCGTCCATCAAGCACTCAAAGAATGCTAGATGCGCAGGTGTCCAATCAGATAATCCAGACCTGGAGAAGAGCACGAATACGCGGCGAGCTCGGCGGACCATCCAGTTGCTCAACAACGAAGTCCGTACGACGAGACGCTAAATGCCAAAAGTCGACAGATTCATCGATCCATATTGCATCGGCCGCAAACTGAAGATCTGACAGAGTGGTCGGACTACCAACCACTCCAAAGACACATGTCGCGTCGTCACAGTGCCTGGAATGATCGTGACTACCGAATGGACATGGAACGCAGCTTGCCGCAGAGCTGAATACGGACTCACTTGCTTGATTGTCGTGTGACTCATCCTCTTCATGCCCATGCGAATCACACTGGTGATCGTGATGATCGCACGCATGATCATTCAAAACTGCGACTTGTTCTCGCATACAACTGCCATGTGACAAGCAGCAACCCAGCACCGCATGAGCGGTGAAGGCGATGAGCGTCAGCAGTCGTATGGCCAAAAACATGCAGGTCCAGCTTTTCCTGAGTAAGCTCGAGGGTTTGATCATTTGTAAGTCCCTGCATTCTACGGAAATCATCGACTGGCAACCAGTTCAGTCTTTTTAGTCGCGAGAATATCAGCCTGGCTTATTCTTGACCCAGCGTTAATCCTCGAAGTGAATCGTCACCACTGTTGTGGATGACAGCGTTCAGGGCTCCGGTTAGCAGATACCCGTCAATTTGGGCTTGCGCGGTAGCCAACTGCGCTTTGGCAGCGATGTATACAAGGTTGGTGTCGAAGTAGGTCCGACGTGTAACGAGAAGCTGGATGAAGTCTTGTTCACCCGCTCGGTAAGCGGCTTCGGCCAAATCCAGTGTCTGCTGAGCGGCTGGTAGCAGCTCATTTAGGTACATATTGACTGCCTCTGCAGCGCGAGAGTACTCGCCCCAGGCCACTGCAAGTCGAGCACGAACGGCGTTGTCAATTCGCTGAGCCTCTTGCAATGCTCGACAGTAATCCGCCTTAGCGGCCGCGATGTTCGCCTGGTTCTTATTGAAGACAGGAATCGGCGCGCCGACCTGGATGTTCATCATGCCCGAGGTAGTGCCATTGTCGACGCCAGCTCCGAATTGAACTCCCAAGTTGGGGATGGGCAGGGACTCTTGTCGGCGAACGGCAGCGCTCGCTTGACGGATGCGTGCTTGAGCGGAGGCGTATTCAGGACTAGTGGCCACCAGTCCATCTTCGATCAATTTCCAGTCCTGTGTTGTAGGGGTCTCAGGCAACTCACCAGCAACGCTTTGTATTTGCATATTGGGCACGCCCGAGAGAGCCACGATCTCACGAAGTCGCGCGGATAAAGAAGCAGTAAGTTGACGTCGATCGAGCTCCAATTGTTTAAACTGAACTCGTGTTTGTAAAAGGTCGATCTTTGCCCTTCGCCAGCCTTCATTCGTTTCTCAGCCGCATCGACACCCTGCTTTAGTAGTCCAGAGAACAGATCGATCGCTCCAATCTGGTTTTGAATCCGAACGCTATCGTACTAGGCCGTCTTGATATCGGTGGCAACGCGAAGCTTCTGTGCTTCGAGCTCCTGCAACTGAGCTCGTACTGCTTCATTTAAAACAGCGCGGTTCAGTTCGAGCTTATTAGCCGTGATGATCTGCTGCTGGACGAACAGTAGATTTTGATCCGTACCTGCAGCAGCACTATCGACCTGTAAGGTTGCTTGCCTGGCTTGTCGTGATCTTGGTATCTGGCGCAGGCATCTTCGCTGGACTCAACATGATGTAGGGCGCAGTTGCTGGACGAGTGTGCGAGATTGCAACGCTCCAAACGATCAGCTACCGACTGCGTTCCAAAAAATAACTATCGATAAAAGACAGCCTTGCGCGACGCTCGTTCGGCACGGTTGTTCGTTGGTTCAAGCCCTTGATTGCTGATGAACAGTCATAACCGGTTTCGGTGCACGTACAGGGACCTTCGAATCGATCATCGCTTGGATATCGCGAATCAAGTGAGCCAATCGGGGACCAACGCACGCTGGTGGCTAGGGTGCCCCTTTCGTCCACCACGACTTTTACCACTCTTGGGTTTATTCTTAACGGCTTTAGCGTGGGGATGCACGCAGCTTGGCGGTATTGAGAAATTCTGAGGGGTCAGTCTCTTGATTTGAGATTCGAGATCCGAGATTTTCGCATTTAAATCAACGATCTGCGATTGCAGGATGTTGATCTGGAACTGAAGGCCAGCAATCAACGCATTCACAAGAGCCCGAACCGCCGGAGTCATCTCGGCGTCGAATTCAGCAGGGACCAGCTGATGGGAGGATGTTGGTGTAGACACGATAACCTATGTCGTGTCCCAATTGCCGCTTTCGTGTCTAGAACAGTTTTTCCATTTTGTTGGCGCGACCCGTGAACGGTAACCGATGAGACAAAGGAGTATGCTTCCTAGGCGACTGCCGCTCCCATCACTTCCATCAACCGAGATCTTTATGGTTCGATGGCGTTACCAACCGCTTTTACAATCCATCGCCCTCGAGAAGCTCGCGTGGCCGGTCGTCTTCACGAATTGCTTGCGAATCTATTCGCGTTCGCGTTCACGGTATTCGGATAACCCATCGCAAAGTTCATCACGTGTATTGAAAGTTCGCGGCGCCTTCTGATTTGGAACCGAAACCTGGCGGACATGGTTCTCGAAATAGGAGATCCAGGCGAAGACGGATTGTTTGGCCACCACGGCTGGTTCCCTCAGAAAGGGTGAGGATCGAATGTCATACAAACCGGGAAAGGGTTGAAACGATGGTGCACTCGGTCCTAAAGGGTCCACGGGCGTCTTTAGCAATACAGCCAACGAGTCGAGCATCATTGCATCGGGAATCTCAAGAGCCAACTCGTTCCAAACTGACTCCCACTGGATCAAGTCGCAAGTGAGAATCCAACACTTGGTATGCTCGTTAGATTTGCAGTGTTCGAGGGCGGCTACGATTCCCGCCAACGGGCCTTCGTACCCATCCCAATCAGCGAGCATCCCTGCGAGTGGTAGTGAATCGTTTGCACAAAAGAGATCGCTGAAGTCCTCGCGGCGTTTGGATACAACCCACGGAGCCAATCCACTTTGACGAAGCTGCGAGCAAAGTCGGACTAAGCAAGCTGTTCCATCTATCTCGACGCGCGCTTTGCACTGCCCGAACCGTGTGCTATTTCCACCGGCCAAGATATAGGCGTTCACGAACCGAATCGCTGCAGATGGATTTTCAAGCTTTGAATTTTCATCTCAGGAAGCGCTGCCTGGATGGAAGCAAGCGCTTTCGATTTCAGATACTCCAATTCCGATCGCACGATCTCGTTGGCGGCATAAATCTGGAGTGCCCCGCGTTTTACTTGCCCCACCTTGGACTGCCCACTCAGACTTTGTCCGACAGCATCCTGCCAGGCCTGCACAAGCGACTCCCTGGACTGTTCATTCGCGTAGCCCTTCTCGAGGAACAATCGATCGAGAACGCGAGAGACCGTTTTCGCTTGGTAACGACTCGGAGCTGCTTTGGGAATTTGGCTAAGGTAAATCTCTTCTTCGTTCACGGCTTATAGGATCTCCCGTTTTCGGTCTACGTAATCCCACAGAACAAAACGATCCAAATCGTTACCGGCCGTGAAGAAGACGCGTCCTTTGGTTTGTTCGGCAAGGCGGTGCGCAAAACGAATATCTTCCTCCGATTGCGACCAACTCGGCACGAGAAAGATGTTGATGGTTATACCATCTTTCTGACAAAGCATCGCTTCTCGCATGGTTTCCTGCTCGGTTCGCGGGTCGGGCGGATAGAGGAGATAGAGCATTTCTCCTTCAAAGTGGGCAGTCGGCAATCCATCGGTGATGAGAATGATCTGTTTATTGGGTGTATCCGTATTGATCAAGTTCTGTCTGGCGAGCCGAATCGCATGTTGGATGTTTGTGAAGTGAGGCGGGATGTCCATCTCGCTCACCTTCGGATCGCTCATATCCGCTTTGAGCCGAACGACTGGGTGATGGATCGTGACAGGCTTTGGTAGCAGATCGATGACTTCACCGGGGCGAGTCAGTTTGGCAAACGAGTACATTTCTACAAATCGCAAAAAGTCACCGGGGTATTCACGCGTGATCAACCCCTGGAGAGCGAGCGCCATCCGCTTGACGTTCATATATTGGCCGTCGTATCGCATCGAGCCACTCATGTCCATGACTACCACGGTAGCGCAGCGCGGAGTGTTCTTGGTACGATAGACCTCTAAATCTTCGGAACGCAATCGAAGCGGCTTTTCATTCGGACGTTTTAAGAGAGCATTGACGATGGATTGCGTCGCGTCCAAGTTACTGACCGAGTCACCAAACTCATACGTTTTCGTGGAAGGCAATTCGACGCTTCCATCCCCGACGATGCGGCCGTCGTGACGCCCCGATCTACCAGCCTCCATGTGCGAAAAAATCCGCTGCAGGAGTCGGGACTGAAAGGCTTTGTATGCCTTAGGGGTCAATTGGTAGTAGCCCTGCTCATCCCGTTCGAGCCCTTGGCGTTCGGCAGCTTCCTTAACCAGATTGCTGATTTGTTCTCGCAGTTCTTGAAGGTCATTCAAGTTTCCTTCGGGGATGAACTCGGAAAGTGCCTCCATGTCGATGAGACCGATTTGCGCCGTCTTCGCGGCCTCCTCTAACTGTCTCAGCAATTCGTCGATCTGCTCCAATATCTTTTTCAGCTCGAGCGCTTCAGGGACATCGACCCGCTCTCGTCCGGTGAACTCGTATTTGTCCAACAGTTCCTCGATGCCACCCAAATCCACGAGCGATTCCATCGTGTGCAGGACAGCGGTCGCGAAATCCGGAGAATCGCGATCTGTTCGGTACCACAACTGCTCGAGCAAGTAAATCTGCTTGGACTGGACCGCTTTGTGGAATTCATTCTTCCATTTCCCCGGTGGGTTCGCTCGCTTCGATGCTTTTTCGAAACGCTGCAATGCTTTCTTGTCCAATCCTTCGGTGGAGTAGGTCTCGAGGATTTTTCGTTTCCGCTCTTCGAGCATTTGTCGGAGCATGTCGATACTCGGTCCCAGCCCCGCAATCTGGCTTGGATCGATCCGCACTGCTCGGGCCAACTCTTCCTCGGTGAGCTCGCGAAACCGACCGTAGGCCATGGCGTGCTCGAACGCCCCGCTCACAAGATCGGGAGGCTCCTGAGTCGGGCTTGGAAACTCGGTCGGATTGAATTTTTGGTAAACATGGACAATTCCGCCGATGGCTTCCGGTTTCTTAGGTTGCATCGATTTCAAGCAACAATGTGCCTTGCTCCTAGACGTTCGAGTTCAGACCAACGCATTATAGGAGCGAGGGTAGGTCGAAACAGTCTTGGAATACTGCACGGAGGCTGGGAACGCTGATGGAATTGCCAAGCAAGTGCCAGAGTTTCCGGGGTCTCAATTCCGGGGGAAGCCGAAAAGAGTCTTCGAATCCCAAGAGACGAGCCACCTCACGCGGGGTGAATCGTCGCAATCCATGCTCGGTTCGAATATACGATCCCGACTTGATGATCGAACGACCGTACGCCGCCGTGAAACAAGCTGCGACAGCATCGATGTCCGCAGGATCCACTTTGTCGATAGCCCTCTCGTACTGCCGGGCCATCTGATTGGCGATCCAAAGACCGGGCTCGCTCAGCGCGGTGGGACCGACGGGCTCTTCCAAATAGTCCGACAGCTTGCGTTTGACCACATCGCGGGAACGCCGACAAATACGTTCTCGATGCGACAAGCTGGCAATCGCATAGAAACGTGGACGAAGATTGGGCCACCCCAGCTCCGACGGACAGAAATGAGTCCAATCGATGAGGTAACCGGCTTTGGTCCATCTGCGACGCAACAAATCAAATGCGTCGGAAGACTCGAACCCAACCACATTTTCAATGCACACCAGCGGTGGTGTCAATTCGCATACAACGTCGATCAATCGTTTCAATGCGGCGCACCGAGGGTCCGACAAACCGCCAAGGTTCCCTCGTCGCGTAAAGGGTGTGCAGGGGGGGCTCATCCACCAGCAATCAGCTCCCTGTGCAGCAAACCAATCGGTCTCGAGGGATGCAATCTCCGCAATGCAGTAGGGATGTGCATAGTTGGATCGATACACGCAAGCGGCATGAACGTCGATATCGACGGCGTTCACGATTTGTAGGTGGGGAAACGAAGCAGCAAAACCGCCGATTCCCGCGAACAACTCCAAACACTTCATGTTGGGTTTTTACCAGAATCTTCCATCTACCTACACCTAGGTAGTTCGAGGATAGTATTCCACAGTCTTCACACCGGTTTCAAAACAATTCTGCCCGAGAAACTTGCATCGAGCAACGCGAACGACGGCTGTTGCAATCGGCAACGAGATCTTGAGCTTTTGATCAGGATAATATTGGCAACCATTGAGAAAGGACATCCCAGACCGAGAAACATCCTTGACCAAGCTTCGCAGTGTCGGCTGCCAGATCGCTAACACCTGAGGTGTATCAAGGCACTCGACGATACTGAGACCGCTGCAACGAAATCGAGGCGCTACGCGAGGTGCACCTTCCCAACGCGGCAACTCCCCCCGAGATTCCAAATCCGGAAGCAGGTGATCGGGTACGGCGAAGAGCTGGGGATGCTGATCTAATAGTTCCTCGAAGGTCGGTTCAATAGCCGTTCTAAGCATGACACCAACTCCTTATCCCAAAGTGTTCCACTTTCCGACGATAATTGCTTCCACGCAGCGATCCTCGAAAGGCCAGGCCTTCCCTTCCGATCGCAAAGCAGCCCATCCCAACGGTTTGCTAATGCACATACCTTCGATGTCAACGGGATATCAGGTCCTTCCAATCCGACCGGGAATCCCATGCCATTGACATACTCGTGGTGCTGATAGCATGCGAGTAGCGGGGTGCGTGTAATCGATGGGATTTTCGATAGGAAAACAAATCCGGCGGTGCAATGTGCTAACTGCTCCTGACGCGAGTCGACGACCATGTAACCATCGGGTACCTCGATCTGATCCGCATAATCAGGATCAAGTTGCAGTTTGCCTGTATCGTGCAAAAAGCCAGAGGTCAAACATTCGCGCTGATCCAGCGTCGAGAGTCCCATTTCCTTGGCGATCAAGTACGCATAGACGCCCGCGTTGAATGCGTGGGTAGCAAACCCACCATCCTTTCGGAAGGTGGAGACGATTTCTTTCCCGAGCCGCTCCATCCCGTTGCTTTTTTCGAAGAATTGATGGGTAGCGTCGTACGCGCATTGAACCCACTTCGACAAACTGCACGTACCCAGTCCATCTAGCAACTGAAATCGAATCGATTCAAACAGCAACGTGAATCGCAGGAGAGGTGGTACGGCCGATGGCTGTTCGGACGACTCAAGACTCTCCGATAGATACCTACGATATTGGCTCTGGTTTCGATTTTCGATGTAACACTTCTGGCCGCTTCCTCTTGCGATCTGATCAAAACTGGATCGCGTTACTTGCTCTCGAGAGTCGATGCATTTGATGGCCGTCATGGCTTGTTCGTCCCAAACCAATACATCAACGCCAACAATGCGGTCAGGCAAAAGTGTCCAAGGATGAATAGGTAAAAGATCAGGCAGCATAACGAGTGTCCTCAAAAAATTCCGCTCCAGACTCTAAGACGCAGAACAGGACGTACTCAGTCGATCACTCGATTTTCGCTCAATTTATTCTCGAACAAATCGGCAGGCTTCTCCCAACCCGTTCCATCGTTACGATCGGAGAGCGATTAGGTATCCCAGAATCGCACCTACGACCAAAGTCGGAGGAATGATGACCGCCGCGGTCAATGCGATGGCGATCCCCGGACTGCTGACGAACCGATTTGTTGCTCTCGATTCCTCCACTCCTTGATCCAATCCAGGAGGGGATCCGGTCACGCGACGCGATCCCGATTGCGACAACCCCGAATCTTGGGACGGAAGTGAATGGTCTTTGGAGGCCTCTTTCTCTTCGGCTCCCATCGAAGGCAAATCGTCAGCAGGGGGTGGAGGTGCAGCCCAAGGACTTCGCACGAGGGCAGGATAGGAAACAAATCCGGACTCTTGATTGGCCCAAGGTTCCAAACGTGTCGCAACTTCGGCGCACGTTTGTGTTCGCTTCGATACGTCCTTCTCCATCATCTCCGCGATGATGTCGACGAACTCGTCCTGGAGCCAAGCCGAGAAACGACGGGGATGCATGGGTGTTTCCTCCAAGTGCCGTCGCATCTTGGTCGCCGTGTCACCTCCGGGGAACGGAACCTTCCCGCAAACGGCATAGTAGAGCGTACACCCCAGTGAATAGACGTCGCTCGCAGGCCCGACATCCAACGGAGTACGGATTTGCTCAGGGGACAAGTAGTCGGCGGTTCCGACGATCTTTCCGGCACGGGGATCATCGACAAGATTTGCAGTAAAACTCGCCAGCCCCACATCGGACACCTTAGCAGCCCCCTCCGGAGTCACCAGGATATTGCCGGGTTTCACATCCCGATGCACCATCCCTTTTTGGTGGGCATAGTCCAACCCGAGCGCAGCCTGCATGATTATCTTCGCCGCGCGCGCTTGACTCAATGGTCCCTGCGTCTTTACCAAACGTCTTAAATCCATCCCTGGAACATATTCGGTCACCAGGTAATGAATGCGCCCATCCTGACCTGCATCATACGCTCGGACGAGATACTCGCAGTCGAGTTTGGCCTGGAGTCGAATCTCGCGAATGAATCCTTCCCGGGCCTCTTCGGTCGCCTTCTGCAGCGGCAGGACTTTGACGGCACACACTCGTCCCATGACCTGATGCACGCCTTTGAACACGTGCCCCATGCCGCCTTGTCCGATCGAGTCGGTGATGATGTAGGGGCCAAGATTCAGTTTGTGACGCCCCTCGAGCAACTGCGCCGCTTGATATTCCGTAATGGCGCCTTGTTCGACCAATATCTCTTTAAGGAGAAGATCCTCTTGGTCCTGGGAGCAAGCCATCCCGCCGGTAACGATGCGATGACGGAGCAATCGAAGGCAGTAATCCCATTGGGACGGAGAAACGACTCCGCTCGCTATCACCGCTTGCCGAAACCGACTCTCCATGATTCATCGATTCCGATATCTCTAGAGCTTGGTCTGCCGCCCGATACACTCGAACAGAAACTCGATCACTTCCATGTGCCGCACCGCCGATGGGAGATCCTTCCCCCAAGTGTAAAGCCCGTGCTGTCGGATCAAATACCCCCAGCAAGGTCTTTGAGGGTTAGCATCGAGGTACGCCTCGACCTCTTTCTTTAACGCGGGAATGTCTTGAGTGTTGTCGAAGATCGGTATCCAGACAGCGGTCTCGTGCGTGGTAATCCCCTCTAGCCCTTTCAACATCTCGAAGCCTTCGATTCGGATTCCGCCGAGCGAGGCGTAATGCTGAGACAGAATGGTCGACCAAACCGAATGGGTGTGAAGAACCGCACCCGCGCCGCATCGCTCGACCGCCAGACAATGCAAAAGCGTCTCCGCGCTGCTCTTCGGCTGATTCGGCGCTATTGGATTGCCTTCAATATCGACCAACACAAAATCGTTCGGCCCCAAGTGCCCTTTGTCTTTGCCGCTCGCCGTCAAAAGCAACTGCAAGGGTTCGCGATTTACCAACACGCTGTAATTGCTTGATGTGCCCAGCGACCATCCGCGTGTCCAAAATTGACTCCCCGCGCGACACAACCCCTCAATAGGAGCCGAATAAGGTGCTAACAGATCGCTGATGACACTATCCATGGGGGCTTCTCGAACGAAGGCTCCGCGACTGGCCGAAGTACGAAGAAACTTGGACAAGACGAAGCGAAGAAAGAAATGCGAATAGGACCGGCAGGATTCGAACCTGCAACCAAGGGATTATGCGTACCGACTACGACTTTCGCCGCCCCTTTCGGGTTTGTGGTCTGGACCATCCCTTCATTTCGCCGGCCTTTGACCCCCGAGCCATGGGCATTTTGCCATGTACCACGTGCCGCCGCCGAAATGTCTGCCGTCTGGCCTCTACACCTTTCAGGCTGTCCTTTGCTACCGAACATCCCGCAGACGAATCCTATCTGACGCGAGCTGTTCACATTGGCGAAGTCACAACGCTGACTTGGCTCGGGATTAGCATTTGCATCGATTCTCGCGGTGCAAGAAAGCCTTCCCCGAATTTGACAGATTCTACCCAGGTAGCTTCACGCTAACTGGGCAACCCACTGAACATCGCCATCGCCGCTCTCAAGTCCATCGCATTGTCCGGACGGTGCCGGGCATGGACGTCTCAAGAGCAACCTTAGGCTCCGTTCCTTAAGTCCCCTGCTCTAACCATTGAGCTACGGTCCCGTGAATAGTGGAGAATAGGGGACTTGAACCCCTGACCTCTTGCATGCCATGCAAGCGCTCTCCCAACTGAGCTAATTCCCCATCGATCTATCGGCTTTTGCCGCGTTCCGAGAAGGTTATAACGCACTCCGGGGATTGTCAAGCCAGCCCGACACTTCGGAGCAAGTCCGATGTTCCAAGCGGTCGGACGGAAGTGAATACTTCGCCGGCTTTCACTCCGATCGCCGTCCCCGCTGCAATGGCGATCCCTCGAACACTCTCGAGCACATGCGACTTGTGCTCCGGAAACTGCGAAGGATAGCATCGAATGCTTTCCATCTTCTTCTCCAGTGTCCGGGAGATGTCCATCACGATCTCGTTGGGATATCCCGGCACAGGCGCTCGGTCGAACTCCAAGCGAAAATACAACTGCTTGTCGATCGCGTGAATGGGCAATCCATCGAAATGCTCATCCCATTTACTGAGCCTCGCAAAAAAGATGGCGGCGTCGGTGATCAACATGGCTTGATAATGATCCGGCGAGGCCAAGGGTGTCTTGTTTCCAAACCCCACCACCAACCTCGGACGATATCGCCGAAATTCCTTGGCCAAGAGAACTCGCTCTTCAAACCCGTCGAACAACCGTCGGTTCGGCAGGGGTAGCACTTTCCGCAACGCTACTCCCAACACATCGCCAGCAGCCTTCGCTTCGGCTAAACGAGAATCGGGCCCCGGACTGTTCGGGGTAGGTTCGCCATCGGTCAGGTCGATCATTCCGACGCGATAGCCCAACTCGCCCAACGCGGCGATCGTACCCCCGCACGCGATCTCCAAGTCATCGGGATGAGCCCCGACGAACATCACATCGACTTGGTCCGTTCGCTCGATGAGCGTATGGATCATGATCCGGAATGCTTCTTCGGTTTGTAAATCTCTGTCGCCGTTCCGAAGTGAACCTCGCCAGCATTCATCAACGTTTCGCTGAGCGTCGGGTGGGGGTGAATCGACTCGGTCAAATCTCTCACTTCGCAGCCCATTTCAATCGCCAGAACCGCCTCAGAAATCAATTCGCCTGCCCCGGGCCCAACAATTCCGCAACCCAAAACGCGATGGGTCTCGGGATCGATCAACCATTTGGTAAAGCCCTCAGTCCGCCCCAATGCCTGCGCGCGACCGCTCGCCGCCCAAGGATACACCTCGATGTCGACCTTGCGATTTTCCTTTTTCGCTTGATCATCCGTTAGCCCCGCCCAAGCGATCTCGGGATCGGTGAAGACAACGGCAGGAATCGCTGCTTTATCAAAGTAAGCCGGCCGACCGAGAATGACCTCGATCGCCACCTTCGCTTCATGACTCGCCTTGTGGGCCAACATGGGATCGCCAGCCACATCCCCGATCGCAAAAAGGTGCGGATCCTCGGTGCGCTGCTGATTATCGCAAACGACAAACCCTCGCTGATTCACCTTCGCAAGCGTGTTCTCCAAACCGAGACCTTGAGTGACAGGGCGGCGCCCGACACTCACGAGCACGCGGTCGAATCGTTCGTGCCCAAACTTCCCGGGCCCTTCAAACGCGACTTCGATCTGATTGTCGACTTCGGCGATCGAGCCGACTTTCGTGTTGAGATAAATACGGTTGTCGAGAATCTTCTTCAACCGGTTGTGGAGAGGCTTGACCAAGTCCCGGTCTGCACCGGGCAGCAATCCTTCGGTCATTTCGACCACCGAGACCTCGGACCCGAGGGACGCATAAACCGTCCCCATCTCAAGCCCGATGTAACCGCCCCCAATCACCAACAGCTTCTTGGGGATATCTTGCAACGCCAATGCCCCGGTCGAGTCCATCACTCGCGATGAACCGATCTGAAACGATGGCGGCATTGCGGGTACGCTACCTGTCGCAATAACGCAGTAATCAAACGTCAGCTTGCCACCCTCGGGAATGGAAGGGTCATCACCCTCCAACACGAGGGTCGTCGAGTTCTCAAACCTGCCTCGCGCACGGACGATCTTGACGTTTCGCCGCTTCGCCAGTTGCCCTAATCCGCCGCTGAGCGTTTCGATCACCTTTTCTTTGCGTGCGCGAACCTTGTCGACGTCGATGGCAGGGGTGTTGAAGGACACACCCCACTCTTCCGTCAGCTCATGCGTTTCACTAATGACCTTTGCGACGTGCAGCAATGCCTTCGACGGGATGCATCCGCGGAGCAAGCAGGTACCACCGAGGCGGGACTCCGCCTCGACAAGCACCACTTCCAGCCCCTCGTCGGCTGCCAGAAACGCAGCCGCATACCCACCAGGTCCACCACCCAAAACTACAACAGGTGCGTGCATGCGCAACGGCCCCAAAGGTCAGAGGAAACAACCATCCCAGTCGGCACGACGACCGACTATCGGGACAAGAATTCGACCACGATGTTGGCGTTCACTGGCAACGAAATATCGCTCGGTCCAGGTTGTCCCAACATCGTAGCTCGCAATCCTTCGCTATCGAGCGAAACCCAATCCAACGGCGTCGGAGAGTTGTTGGCGATAATGCCACGGTACAAATTCCGAACCGCTTCGTTGCTTCGGACTTCAATCACGTCCCCCGGTCGGAGCATGTACGAAGGACTCGATACCTTCACGCCGTTGACCTTGAAGTGACCGTGCACGATTCCTTGACGAGCCTGTGGACGGGTCTTGGCAAACCCGACGCGACGCACGACGTTATCCAATCGTCGCTCGCACATCAGCAAGAGCGTTTCCCCGGTGTTCCCCTTCTTGCGAACGGCATCGGCGAAGTAACGGCGCAACTGTCGCTCACCCAGTCCGTAGTAATACTTGATCTTTTGCTTTTCCGACAAAGCGGTGCCGTAGTTGCTCGTGCGGCGGCTTCGGGGGTGCATCCCTGGTGGTTGCTCGCTTCGCTTTCCGTAAGCTCGTACTGCGCCAGCGCTTTCATAAAGCTGTGCACCGAAGCGTCGGTTGATGCGGGCCTTGGGCCCTGTGTATCGTGCCATATGTCTCAGTCTCCTGCTGCGAACTCGAAGGTTCGAAGCGACCAATGGGTAACGGTCGGTCGAGTCCAATTCGTCCAGCCTGAGAAAACCGCATTCCGATCTGGAACGCAGCCTTGTGACTCAAGCTATTAAGAAAACGAAATGGCCACCGGGAACTCCGGCGGCCGTCAATGCTCGCTACATCGCGGGCCCTGGCTCAACCTAATCTCGTGAATATTGCGGAAAAGTATGTTAAATTGCCCCCCCTTCGACAACCCCAAAACCCTGTGAAACCAAAGGGATCGCGGATCTTGCACCCCACTCAATCGGATTGCCAGTCTCTCCCCCACCCGGACTTGAACGACGCTCTCCAGGAGATTCGTGCTACCGTTGGGGACTTCTCACCATTCGCCTGCCTTATTCTAGGGAGCGGAATGGGGGCACTCGCGAACGAAATCCAGTCGTCGAAGGTTGTCCCTTATCGGGAAATCCCTGGTTTTCCTTTATCGCATGTCGCAGGCCACGCGGGAAAATGTGTTTTCGGCTACTTAGGTGGTGTCTCTGTCTTTGCCTTGGCAGGACGCGCTCACCTTTACGAAGGCTGGGAGCCGCAACACTCCTGCTTCCCCCTCCGCTGCGCTGCCGCAATGGGAGCGACCAGTCTCATCGTTTCCAATGCGTCGGGCGGGATTCATCCCCGTTTTCGAAGTGGCCAAGTGGTCGCGATCGATGACCACATCGACTGGATGCAGCGATCCCCATTCTGCTCCCGCCACCACCGAGAGACGACGCGTCCCCTCGGATTGCACGACCGTCACGACGCGTTGTACGACGCACGCTGGCTAGATCTCGCCACCCAGGAAGCCCTCCAATTGGGATTCAGCCTGCACCGCGGAACCTACCTCGCAACCCTCGGCCCGACCTACGAAACGCGAGCTGAATATCGCATGTTCCAAAAATGGGGGGCGGACATGGTCGGGATGAGTACCGTCCCTGAAATTGTTTTGGCCAAGCATCTCCAAATGCGCTCGCTCGCGTTCTCGATCGTCACCAATGTGGCCAAACCGGACTCGCCCACCAAAACCGATCACGCCGAAGTCTTGGATTGGTCGCAGCAAGCCCAACAACAACTGGTTCCGCTTATCGAGAAACTCCTACCCCGCATGCAGCAATCCCCGCTCTAAACGTATCGCGCTACCGCGAGATGCACTCGCTGAACCTGCGTCAACAAACAATTGACCGGAACCAAACGCTTCACCGAACTTTTTACCAATACCTCTCCAATACGTAATGCCCGGGAGCCGCTGATTTGTGCTTGCGCATCCCGCGATCTTTCAACAGCGTCTCCATATCGTCGAGCATTTGAGGGTTCCCGCAGAGCATCACTACTCCGTCTCCCTCGACCAGCCTCGCCCCCGCTTGCTCCTCGAGCACTCCGCTTTCGATGGTGTGCGTGATGCGACCGTGCAAACAGCCTTCGCGTTGTTGTCGGGAAAGAATAGGCAAAAACTGGAACCGTTCTCCATGCATAGCGTGGTAGGCAGCAAGCTCGTCCAGATAGGCAAGATCCGTTTCGAGCCTCACCCCATGCACCAATACCACTCTTGCATACCGCGTCCAAATAGTCGCATCGCGCAGCATAGCAATATAAGGAGCCAATCCAGTTCCCGTCGCGACCAGCCACAAACAAGGAGCATCCGGAACATGCGACAACGTAAAACTTCCTGTCGCTTTCACCGAAACGTCGATGGCGTCCCCTTCGGAAAGATTCCACAGTTTCGGCGTTAACTCTCCCTCGTCGACGCGAACGATAAAAAAATCCAAACTCTCTCCGTGCGGCGAAGCTACGGAGTAAGGTCGATGCAAATGCTTATCCGGCAGCGGAAGACCCACTTGCAAAAACTGACCGGGCTCAAATGGCGCAACTCCGGGGCAACTAATGGTTAAGGTAAAGAGCCCTTCCGACCAAATATGTTTTCGTTCCACCCTCCCAGTAATCCATTGCAATGCCATAACTTTGTCCTGAGTCCCAAGGTTTCCAGCCGACACCCAACACTGAGCATGAACCGCCATCAATCTTCCCCAACGACGCCCGCTATGGTAGCGAAATCACCCCAACTCCGAACGGTTCGTGTCCGATTGTTGTTGGAAATTGCCGGTTTTCTGGGATAGAATGAGAGGGTTCGCGGATCCTTCTCCACTTACCCGCCACTCCCCACCCACGAAGACTTCCTCCCTCCCTTTCGGCTTCTATGTTTCAACGAGCAACCTCTTCGATGCGGCCCACCTTGTACCGGTCGACTTTGTTTTGTTTGCTCGTTGGGTTCGGGCTAACTTCTTTCGACACCGTCGTCGCCTTCGAACCCCCACTTTCTAATCGTGCTATTGATTTCAATCGGGATATTCGTCCTATCCTCTCGGAGAATTGCTTTTACTGTCACGGTCAAGACGGTAATAAACGGGAAGGTGGCGTTCGACTCGACCACCGGGACGAAGCAATATCCTCAGGTGCGATCCTCCCTGATAATCCATCGCAAAGCGGGTTGCTGCAGAGAATCCATTCCGACGATCCCGATTTGCTCATGCCCCCTGCGACATCGAACCGCCGTCTTTCCAGCGAACAAAAAGAAAAGCTCCGAGCGTGGATTGATCAGGGTGCTCCCTATTCCGACCATTGGGCGTTTTCCAAACCAACACGACCGACCGAACCGTCCGTGCACCACTCGAACTGGCCCAAAAATGCCATCGATACTTTCTTATTGCACCGCATGGAAAAGGAAGGGCTTGCCCCCTCCCCTGAGGCAGACCGCGCGACTCTAATCAAGCGCCTTTACGCCGACTTGATCGGGCTTCCTCCCACCCCCGAGGAGGTGCGATCCTTTGCTGCCAATGATGATCCGATGGCCTACGAAAAACTGGCCGATCGGCTCATGCAAAGCGAGCATTATGGCGAACGAATGTCTCTCCCTTGGCTCGACGCCTCGCGCTACGCTGACAGCAATGGATTTCAGCAAGATGGGGACACGTGGCAGTGGATGTGGCGAGATTGGGTTGTTTCCACACTCAATCAAAACCTCCCATTCGATCAATTCGCAACTTGGCAGCTCGCGGGCGATCTGCTCCCCAACGCGACTCTCGAACAAAAAATTGCAAGCGGATTTAACAGAAACCATCTCCTCAATGGTGAGGGGGGAGCCATCGCGGAAGAGCAACGCTTCGTCATTCTCTTTGATCGCATGGACACGACCTCGACCGTCTTTCTCGGTCTCACCATGGCTTGCGCTCAGTGTCACGATCACAAGTACGATCCAATCACGCAAAAAGACTATTACCGTTTGATGGATGCGTTCAATCGAGTCCCCGAAACCGGCACTCCGCAATTTTTCTCCAAGCGGATACGAGTCGGCCGCCCGTTTATCGAAGTTCCAAACGAAGAGGTCACCGCGCATCTGGCAACCGTCGACGCTCAACTTGCCGAACTGGATCAGAAATTGCGTCCGCTCCTCGATGCAGCCTTCCAAGGTTGGAAGACCGGCATATTGACCGATCAGCGCCCAACCGAGTCCAAGGGACTGCCAGAATCGGTCTTGAAACTGCTTGCAAAGGAAGCAAACCAGCGATCGGACGACGAGAAAAAGAACCTCGACACCGAGTTCCGCAAACACTTCGACGCGAAAGTCAAAGACTCGTTAGCCGACAAACTACCATGGCTCTCGGATGCCAACAGGCTTCGCAAAGAACGATCCGATTACGTCGCCGATCAAATGCCTCGCCCCATGGTCATGAGCGATGACCAACCTCGCGACACGCATGTCCTGCTCCGAGGCGAGTATCTCAAGCCTGATGAAAAGGTAACGTTCAACACTCCGGCCTTTCTACCTCCATTACCAGAAGATGCACCTAAGAATCGACTGGGATTTGCTCGCTGGCTGTTTAGCGAAAAACAACCGTTGACTGCCCGCGTGCAGGTCAATCGAATGTGGCAGCATTTCTTTGGGGTCGGATTGGTCAAGACGTCGGAAGACTTTGGTGTGCAAAGCGAGTACCCGCTCCATCTCGATCTGCTGGACTGGCTCGCAGTCGAGTTTCGTGAAAGTGGCTGGGACATGAAGCGACTGAATCGATTGATTGTCACGAGTGCCGCCTATCGTCAATCAAGCCGATTCTCGCCCGTCTTGTTGAGTTACGATCCTGAGAATCGATTTTATGCGAGAGCGAATCGGTTCCGAATGCCCTCCATGATCCTTCGCGATTGGGCCTTGGCCTCCAGCGGGTTGCTGGATCGCAAGATCGGTGGACGTCCTGTTTACCCCTACCAACCGGATGGAATTTGGGAGTCGCTCGCGATTACCAAAGAACGGGACTTCACCTACCCCATCTCGAGCGGGTCCGAGTTGGTTCGTCGCAGTCTCTACACATTCTGGCGGCGTACGGTGGGGCCTGCCAACATGTTCGATGCCTCCAATCGCCAAACATGCAAAGTGCGAGTTGCGACGACGAGCACGCCACTCCACGCGCTCACCACTCTCAACGATCCAACTTGGGTAGAAGCCTCGCGTGCGCTCGCTACTTGGTGCATGCATCAATCTTCCGATCGATCCTCGCGGTTGCGTTCTGCATTTGAAAGGATCCTTTGTCGCGAACCTTCGGACAATGAGCTCGCGAGACTCGAGAAGGCGCTCACCAAACAAGAGTCCTTCTTTGCGACTTCGGACGCGGACGCGAAGTCTTTCCTCGGCGTAGGGGCATACCCCGCCGATGAAAAACTCGACTCGCAAGCCTTGGCCTCCTTGTCCGTCGTCTGCCTAGCCTTGTTCAATCTCGATGAAGCGTTGACGAGAGAATAACCATGAACCCATACGGTCTTCCCATCGACCCATCTCTCGTCGCGGAGAACATCGCTCGAGTAACGCGCCGGCAATTGTTCGGACGCAGTGCCTGCGGTGTTGGAGCCGCGGCATTGGCGAGCCTGTTCGAGTCACAGGCCCAAGCGGACGATCGAGCGACTGCGACGGGGAACGGAAACAAGAACGAGAATCGCGGGCTTCCCGATCTGCCTCACTTTCCCGCGAAGGCTAAACGTGTCGTCGTCCTATGGCAGGGAGGTGGCTCGTCGCACGTGGATTTGTTCGACGACAAGCCGGTCATGCACGAAATGGCGATGAAGGAAATTCCGGATAGCATTCGAGGGACGACGCGGCTTTCGACTATGACCAGCGGTAACGGAAAGTGGCCGTGCGTCCCCGCCATCAAACCTTTCCAGTCTTACGGTCAATCGGGAATGCGATTGAGTTCGATGCTCCCTAACATTGGGCGTATCGCCGATGAACTGACTCTGGTTCGTTCGCTTCACACCGAAGCGGTGAACCATGCCCCGGGTGTGACTTACTTCCTAACGGGTGCGCAAGTCCCCGGCCGCCCCAGCATGGGAGCTTGGTTGAACTATGGACTGGGCTCGGAAACCGACGAGCTTCCTACATTCGTCGTAATGACCTCGAGCGACAAAGCGAAGACATGCGGCCAGCTATTCTTTGATTACTACTGGGGAAGCGGCTTCCTTCCGAGCCGATTTCAAGGTGTACGGTTTCGCAATACGGGAGATCCCGTTCCCTATTTAGCGACTCCAAATGGCATCAGTCGCGATGCGCGGCGGGCGATGCTCGATGACATTGCGGCCATGAATGCGGAGCATCTGTCCGACTATGGCGATCCTGAAATTGAAACTCGCATTGCCCAATACGAAATGGCTTTCCGGATGCAAACCAGCGTCCCGGATCTAATGGACTTTTCCAAAGAAACCGAAGCCACCATCCAACGCTATGGCCCGGATGCGTTGAACAAGGGAACGTTTGCCAACAATTGTCTTGTCGCGCGACGATTGCTTGAACGAGGGGTTCGATTTGTTCAACTCATGCATGCGGGATGGGACCAGCACAACAACTTGTACAGCCAGCTTGAGCAGCAATGTCTGGACACCGACGCACCCGCAGCAGCATTGGTACAAGATTTGAAGGAGCGAGGGTTGCTCGACGATACGCTTGTTATCTGGGCTTCGGAATTCGGACGGACTCCGTTTGGGCAAGGCAATCCGGACAAACCCACTGGCCGGGATCACTTTGGAAAAGCCTTCAGTTGGTGGATGGCCGGTGGAGGAGTCAAGAAGGGTTTTACGTACGGATCAACCGACGATTACGCTTGGAATATCACCGAGAACCCGGTGCACGTCCATGATATGCAAGCGACGATTCTTCACCTCTGCGGAATCGATCACACCCGCCTCACCTATCGCTTCCAAGGTAGGCAATTCCGATTGACCGATATTCATGGCGAAGTCGTACACCCCATCATCGGTTAACTCGTTATCGAATAACCATAGGAGGCCGATCCTTCGTTGGTTGGCTCGTGTTCTCGTCCACGCTACTGTCCCCATCGAGCGATTGCCCAAGCAATAGCTCAGCGGTCAGGGATGTCATAAGCAAACCAGCCGGCAGCATGTAGACATACGCAATCACGGAATGGTGCCAGCCGTTGAGAACGGTATACAGAGCAACGGCTGGCGCAATGAACCCAACAGCAATCAAGCCTCCCGCCAGGGTGATACGACGCGTGCGCAGGACGAGAACCACCACGCCTAACGTGCCGATGAGCGTAAAAAGAGCGTTGGGGAAGAACGCATCAGGTTGCCAACTCCAGACCGTGAGCTGACCCGCATTGGAATAGTCGTAACGCATGTAGAGGAAGGGAAAGCCAGCCTGCGCGGGTTCCAGCTTCACGCTCCCTGTTCCAACGATGGAAGCCATTTCTTTCGCCAGGGCATTTGAATCGTAGTAATGCGGAATGTGGTCCCAGACGGACCATCCGATCCATAACAGCACGAACAAAACGGCAATAACCATGCGTCTCACGGAAGTACTCCCTTTTGCTGGATCTATTCGCATACGCTCCAGTCGTCTTGGTATACCGCTCGATTTAAGAATTCGGTTTTTCCAATTTCGACTGGGCTGAAATCAGAATACTTGATGAGTCCCAAGCGGAAGCGAGATTGTATTGGATCCATTCGGGGCTCAAGTGAATGTCCAAACTATCCAGACGGCGCGGTCCTAAATTTTGGTATCCGTGGGGGACATTGGCTGGCCCGAATACGATATCCCCTGCTTGGGCGTCAATCACTTGATCACCGACTGTGAACCTAGCTCGCCCCTCAGTAATCGTAAAGATCTCATCGTAGGGGTGAACATGAAGGGTAGGCCCTTCCCCCACCTGGTCGGTCACATACCGGATCAACGTGATGTTCGTTTGGAGCCTCTTTCCTTCCAGGAGTCCACGCAAGGGACTTGAAAGATCCATCCATTCTTCAGAGCTGATTTTTACAGGTTTGGACTTCGACGGAATTGGCATAAAAATGGTCCTTATGGAATGAGGTCCCTTCCCGAATTCGGCAGGGCTTATCGATTGCGATGCGTTTAGTCCCTCTCCGTCCGCTCACGGCATCGTGCGGGGCGGATAATGTCCCAACTGTCTTGTGCAACGATCGTTACGCTGTTCAGACCGCCCCATTATGGTCTGTCGCTGGTAGCGGGCATTCCATGTCCCAATCATCTCGACTTCCCCTGGTTTCCAAGAGTGCCACAATGAAGGAACCTCGCCCGCGCGGGGAGCCAAGAATGCGACTTCTTGTTGGGAGCAGAATATTCTAGCGCCAGGCGGAAGCGGATGGGTTCCGATAGCCTGCGTTGGAGCGCGTTCCCTATTTGCTGTGATTAGCAAAGCGGTGCACGAGAAATCGGTGCGATTTTGCTCTGGGCTAGAGGAAGAAACATCGATTTTGACGTACACTGGGACGCTGCGCAGCGGTTATCGCCGCATGATCGAGCCCAACGAATGCGAAACGCCCCTTCCGCAAACCCCCGGCCGGACTAGTGACCCATTCTCCGAACCCTGATCAACCCGACGCCACTTTAAACCAAACAGTCGGCGAGCAGATGCGTGCCGAGGAATTGAGTCTCCGAGCGACGGTTCCTCCCGCGCAAGTCCCTGGGTACAAATTGGATCGACTGCTCGGGCAAGGTGCCTTTGGACAGGTTTGGGTCGGTACCAACCTCAACACGGGGCGAACCGTTGCGGTCAAGTTTTATCTTCACCGAGCTGGGGTCAACTGGTCGCTCCTGACGCGCGAGGTGAAGAATCTCGTGAGCATGGCGGGCAATCGCCTGATCGTGCAAGTCCTCGAGGTAGGCTGGGATGCCGAGCCCCCTTACTACGTGATGGAGTATTTGGAAAACGGCTCGCTCGACGATCTTATTCGCAAGCGGGGTGCATTACCCATCTCACAAGCGATCTCACTATTCACCGATATCGCTCGCGGCCTCAACCATTCGCACGGCAAAGGGGTTCTGCACTGCGATTTGAAACCTGCGAACGTTCTGTTAGACCCGGAACTCCAACCGCGTCTCGCAGATTTCGGTCAAAGCCGCCTTTCCAACGAGCAGACCCCATCTCTCGGGACATTGTTCTACATGGCTCCCGAGCAAGCCGACTTGAACGCCGTCCCCGACGCGCGATGGGATGTGTATGCGCTCGGTGCGATTCTGTACTGCATGCTCGTCGGTTCCCCCCCTTATCGTACGCCTGACACGGTCACCACCCTCGATACGGCAGGGAGCTTGCCCGAACGTCTCAAACGCTATCGCGATACAATCCACAAATCTCCCTTCCCTCGCCTTCATCATCGTGTGCAAGGGATGGATCGCATGCTCGTCGGCATTATCGATCGATGCTTGGCCAAAAAGCCAGAAGACCGATTCGAGAACGTTCAGCAAGTTCTCGAATCGATAGAGCGTCGGCAAATAGCCCGCCTCAATCTCCCCATGATGATGCTGGGCATTGTCGGCCCCGTTCTGCTCCTCCTGGTGATGGGCTTGTTCTTCTGGCGCGGTGTTGCGGTCGCTGAACGCGAGTCGGCAAACGAGCTCAAGGAAATGGTTCTTCAAAACAATCTCTTCGCGGCTCGGCTTGGGGCTCGAACCCTTGAAAAAGAAATCGAGACGCTGTTCAGACTCATCGAGGAAGAAGCGAAGCAGCCACAATTGGAGAAGCTGTTCTCCGAAACGATCCACGCTGCGGGGTCCGATCTGCTGGAGTCGTTGATTGAAGATGGAGTGACCGACACAGAACGGTTGCCCCTCCTGGAATTACAAAAGCGACAAGAGCTTGAGAAGTACCTCTTGTCCCGGTTCAATCGCATTCAAGCCAACTCGGGAAGCAAACGGAAGACTGCGGAGTTCGATAGTCTGTTTCTTACCGATCGATGGGGCACAATGATCGCGGCTGCCTTTTCGGGAGAAACGAGCGCCACGCGCATCGGATACAACTTCGCCTACCGCAGCTACTTCAATGGGCAATCGCAGGACTCCGACGAAAGCATTTCGGCTCGCAAATTCCAAGGGACCCAATCGTCTCACATCAGTGTTCCCTTCCGATCCACGTCGACCAATCGTTGGAAGATTGCTGTCTCGACGCCCATCTCGATAGCGATACCAACGGAGACGGAAAAGGAGGAGCCGAGCAAAACCATCACGGGGGTTCTCGTTTTGACGATCAACCTAGGGGATTTTGACTTGCTCCCTGACGAGTCATCAGACGGCATGAGTGGCTCTCGCCGCAAATCCGATCGATTAGCCGTGATGGTCGATGGGCATGCGGGAACAGGCTTTCAAAAAGAAACGCGAGAGGGGACGATCCTTCAGCATCCCGCCTTCTCGCAATTCGCGGAAGAATATGCGAACGCACCGAATATCAAATACCAGATCGATGACGGGATGTTGTCTCGGTTAAAAGGAGACGGAACATACCAGTACATCGATCCTGTTTCGATCGACGATGCGGGGCAGGAGTACGCGGGTCAATGGATCGCCGCGATGGCGAAGGTAGAGATTTCTCGTAAAACGGTCGACTCGATCGAACGCAAAGAGCCAGCGAATCTTTGGGTGTTGGTGCAAGCTCGGGCCGATACGGTCACGTCCCCGGTTGCAAGCATGGGGGAGAAGATGATGCGAGAGGGCTTCATCGCCTTGCTTACCTTGCTGGCGATGGTCTGCTCACTTTGGATGTTTGTCGTCTGGGTCATGCGACTGCCCGACAGCTTCCGCGCCGTTATCCAATCTCGCAATGGGGGCGGTACGGAACTGACAGGGGCTGCGAACGAAGTGACGCTCGACGCCGACCGCTAGACTGGTTTCATTTTAAACGCCCCGCATTCAGGACGTTTGAGGTAAGATGAGAGTCGCCCGCAGGCTTAATTGTGAAGAAGGCTTTGGTGATGCAATTTCTCTCCTTGCGACCAACGTTCGATACCGTGATTCCTTGTTCCAAAACCGAAGTATTGGCTGAGCTCGGAAAGCAACTCCGCGCTCAGTCTTGGAACTGGATAGCCCATGAATTCGATGGTTACATCGAACTGCATATTCCCGATACCCAAACCAGGTATTGGTCGCCCCATCTTTCGCTCAGTTTCGAAGAGAAGGACGGCGCTACGTGGATTCACGGCCGGTTCGCGCCGCGTCAGGAAGTTTGGACTTTGGTTTGGGTGGCCTATCTCGCTTTCGCGTTTGGTGCATTTTTCTCGCTGCTGTTTGCGTTTTCTGCTTGGCATGCCGGACAAAGCACGGTGGCTTGGTGGATGATTCCGTTGTGTTTGCTTGGCATCCTCCTTCTTTATATCGTGAGCTACCTAGGGCAAAGCTGGAGCTATGATCAGATGGAATCGCTTCGCGCTCAGTGCCAGAGGCTCCTTCAATTATGTTGCCCAAACCTGGTGAACTAATGAATCCCTACGAGCCACCGACCGCATCCGAAGTCGATTGGCGGCAAAGCGAAGGAGTCCTGGATTGGCTTAAACCGGCGAGGCTCCCGTTCTATCTATTGACCGTCGTTCAAACCATCGTTGTCGTAGGAGCATACCAGCTCTGGATGGTGGGGCCTGAGGTTGGATTGACTCCGATTCTCGAAGTCTTTTGGGATCGCGTTCTTTCGATCCTTGCTTTTGCCGCCATCTTCTTTTTCTTGAACTGCTGCGGTTCGCAATGGGTGGAAGGTGAGGTCTTCCTGAACTCTCCTGGAACAACTGCCGAGATGCGAGAATCGGATAGGGATAGCACGCCCGGCCGTCGAGCCCAGTTCTTCCCGTTCCTCTCGCTGTTGCTCATGGCAATCTTTTTGATATCCGGGGCGATCATGTCCTCCGTTTATCGACGCCCGCATGAGGCAACCTGGTTTATGTTGACGCTCACGGTTTTAGTATTTATTAGTATTCGCTTTGCCACCAAGATGCGGCGGGTCAGAATCGGCAACGGACTGCGATCGATCTAGATCTTCGAATTCCGTCAACCGAGGACGCGCGCGATAATGCACTTGAGATAGTCGGTTTCCGGGCAGCTCAATGAAACCGGATGGTCTGGCGCGGCTCCTCGATTTTCCAATACTTGGATTTCGCGCTTCGCTCGCTGACTAACTCCTTGGAGCATCTCCAAGAACTGGGTTCGCGAAACTCGACCCGAGCAACTGCATGTCACCAGGGTGCCGCCTGGGTTGAGCATGCGAACGGCCAAGTAATTCAGTCGATGGTAAGCGGCCATCGCTCTTTCGAGATTGTCGCGAGAACTGGCCAATCGAGGTGGATCCAACACGATGACATCGAATCGGAGTCCTGCATCGAGCCCTTTCGAGAGGTAATCGAAGAAGTCTCCCTGTACCCACTGCACCTTGTCGTCAAGCTGGTTGATTGCAGCATGTTGAGCTGCCATGGCGAGCGCCCGTTCGCTCGAATCGAGGGCGATTATCTCGGCGGTCGAGGCGTACTTTGCCATGGTCAGTGCGAAACCTCCGACATAAGTGCAGACATCGAGAACTTTGGAACCTTCACGGATCCAGCGGATGGCCGCCATGCGGTTCTCACGCTGATCCAAGTAGTACCCGGTCTTTTGTCCGCCTTGCAAATCGACAAGCCACTTCAATCCATTTTCTAAGATCTCGATCGGCTTTTCTGGAGCCGATCCCATCAAGAATCGTTGGCACGGCTCCATACCTTCGCTTTTGGCGCTGCGAGCATCGATCTGCATCTGAATGCTGGCTGGTCGATATAGTTCGTAGAGCCGATGCGAGATGGACTCGATGAACGGCAGCAGGGCGGCGCTGGTGACCTGCATGACCAAATGGTCTCCAAATTTGTCGACCACCAGCCCGCTCAATTGATCGGCTTCGCTGAACACCAATCGCATGGAGGATTCCGAGGCGGACGGAAATCGAGCCCGATGCTCGATGGCTCGATCGATGCGCTTTCGAAAAAAAGTCTCGTCGATCGACTCCGCGATGTCCCAGGTGTAGAGCCGGATGCGAATCCGACTGTTTGGGTTGTATAAACCGCGTCCGATGAACCGACCATCTTCTCGCACCAGATCGACCGTTTCTCCGACACGGGGTTCCGAACCGGCGGGAAGAATCGAATGCTCTAAGATCCACGGATGATGACCATCAAACGAACGTTTTTTCGTCTGCTGCAAATAAATCTGGCGAAACCCGGGTACCGATATTGTCATGACAGCTACACCCCAAAACCCATCGAGGATTCCACCGAACTCCGTTGCGTCAACATACCCACGGAGTCCGTGATGTTGTTCCACACCTCCACACATCCACCCAACTGATCGGGCGTCTTATCGGGGTCTTTCAAAATCGAGACCAACGCCTGAGCAAGGGCATCTCGGTACTTCGAAGCGTGAGCGAACCGAATCGCGAGTGTTAAGGGTTCAAGCCTCTGTTCTCGGTTGCAAACGTTGTAATAAGCCCGTACGTCTGATTGGATCAGATCCGGATTCGGTTGGCCTGGCCAGCGTTCGACTTGATTCGTCCGTTTCGCAAACGCGTCCCGTTGCTCCGCTTCAGATAACCAAGCGACAAATTGTGCTGCGACCGATGTCTGTCGCGTTTTCCTGCCAATCGAGGCATGGAAACCAAGACAATGGTTGGTAGCGAGCTTGCAACAGCGGATGGCGTCACGGTTCTCGCTTTCATTGGGGAGATCGAGTGAACGGGGAGGGAATGCAATAGTGAGAAGAGCCCCATCCCCTTTGGATGTAGTCAGTTCCTTCCAGGCGTCCGAGTGCGTCGAGAGCATGGTTGATGGAAATAACTCCGCTAGTCGGACGAGAACATTGGCGGCCAGCAGAAACTCCTCCGTGAGGAGTCTCGGTTGCAATCGGGTCAAGTCGAAGAGTCCTCGCCGCTTGGCATTCGTCGTAGCTGCAATCCATAAAAAGCGATCGACCAGTGCATCTTTTTGTTCCGAACTTAAAGCTTCCAATGTTCCGCGCCAGTTACTTTCCGAAGGTGCTGTCCGTTCGGATACGGCTTTGAAAATCCCATTCCATGTCTCTGCCGCCGCGGTCGTTCTGTCCTCAACGGGCTTGATGGTGTCTTCGAGTCGATCCAAGGAATCGATGGGGACATTTCGTCCTGCCAGGGTCAGTAGCGGCGCGCCCAAAGGAAGTCCGTAGTAAGACTCGCCATATCGTGCGGCCAGTCGCCATCGCGCCGGCCAAGACTCAATTGTTCCGCCCGACTCCCCCACAGATTCCGAATCCGATTGATAGGGTTTCCCCGCTGCAGCGGTCGGCAAGGGAATGATCCGTTCGCTTGCGACCCAGTCACCCAACAAGTGTGCGGGGTAAATCCACACGTCCGTAGAATCGGCTGGACGAAGAGCGGCTTGTTGCGACGTAACGGATTCGATTTGGATCGGCTGCTCAGAAAAGGCCTGCCAACGCAGCAACAACTCATCGGAAAACGGGCCGTCGACCACAACAATTTGGAGAGGGGGACGATCCTTTGCCTGAAGCGTTTTGGAAGCAGGTTCTTTCTTGCCGTCGTTTCGAAAGAAATCGCATCCCGAGACCGTGACCACGGCGGATGCAACGAGACCGCCGACCAACCTTCGACGCGCGGGAATCGGATACTGCATAGTTGGAGAGCCAGAAATTGGGCGGCCGAGGATAGTACTGCAAAACAAGATTCGCCAGTATAGTATCGAGCCGGGAACTATTCTATTCCCAAGGCGTCGGACTTCATCCAACTACCCTGTCCATCCTCTTCTCAACATTCAGTCGCAAAACACAACATGGGATACTACATCGGAATCGATATCGGAACATCGGGAACCAAGAGCCTTCTGATCGATGAACAAGGGTCGATTCTGGCAGAATCCTCCGCGGAATATCCAGTCCATATGCCAAAGCCACTTTGGACCGAACAGGATCCGGAGGATTGGTGGCAAGCGGTCAAGAAGACCGTGAAAGGAGTTGTCAAAGCGGGCAAAGTCAAAAAGGGGGATGTGAAAGCAATCGGACTTTCCGGACAGATGCATGGATCTGTCTTCTTGAATAAAAAAGGAAAGGTGATTCGCAAGGCTTTGCTTTGGAACGACCAACGAACCGTCGCCGAATGCCAAGAAATCACCCAGCGGGCGGGTGGACGCGAAGCATTGATCGAGATGGTTGCCAATCCCGCGCTGACCGGATTTACCGCCCCCAAACTTCTTTGGTTGCGCAATCACGAACCCAAGAATTACGACAATCTCGCACACTTGCTTCTTCCCAAAGATGAGATTCGTCGGCGATTGACAGGAGAGCTTGCAACGGATGCGAGCGATGCGAGCGGCATGCTATTGCTGGATGTGAAGAAGCGAAACTGGTCGACCGAACTTTTGAACAAACTCGATATCGATCCGAGTATCCTCGCGAGAGTTTTCGAATCGGAACAAGTCACCGGGACGCTGCTCCCTGAAGTTGCTACCGAACTAGGCCTTTCACCGGAGTGCAAGGTGGTCGGCGGGGCGGGGGATTGCGCGGCTGGAGCGGTTGGAAATGGGATTGTCAAACAAGGCGTCTTGACAGCGTCCCTGGGAACATCAGGAGTCATGTTCTGCCATAGCGATGAACCTCAATACGATAAACAGGGACGGCTTCATACGTTTTGCCACGCCGTTCACGGAAAGTGGCACATGATGGGGGTTACCCTGTCCGCGGCGGGATCGCTGCAGTGGTTCGTCAACCAACTCTGCTGCGAATTGGCTAAGAACAAGAAGATCGATCCGTATGCGATCATCAATGAAGAAGCGGCCGCGGTAGCAGCTGGTGCGGAGGGGCTTTACTTCTTGCCGTACCTTGCCGGGGAAAGAACCCCTCATGCAGACCCGCACGCGCGAGGTTGTTTCATCGGATTGACGAACAAACACGGACGTGGGCATATGGCTCGTTCGGTGATGGAGGGGGTAGCCTATTCCCTGCGAGAAAGTCTCGACATCTTGGGGCAACTCCAAGTACCAGTCAAAGAGATTCGAGTCAGTGGTGGCGGTGCCAAGAGCCCACTATGGAAACAGATTCTCGCGGATTGCTTTGGCCAGAAGGCTTGTACGATCAATGCCGAGCAAGGCCCTGCATTCGGAGTGGCGCTGCTAGCTGCAGTCGGCGATGGCGCGTACAGGAATATCGAGGAGGCCTGCAAAGCGACGATCCATGTCGTGGATCGGGTGCCACCACGCAAGGCATCGCAAAAGACGTATGACGCAGGGTTCCCAATCTACCAATCGCTTTACCAAGCACTCCGCGAGCGTTTTGAAGCACTTGGAAAACTATCATGATCGAACGTAGTCGGGAGAGATCATGACGATCCATCGCTTCTTCGTGGATGAAATCCAATCGGGTGGCGTGCAACAGGTCGAAGGCCCCGAAGCGCATCACGCATTGAAAGTGCTTCGAGTGCGCGAGAACGATCAGGTCGAACTGTTTGATGGACAGGGGAACGTCGCGCTGGCAAAAGTTGTTGCCCTCGCGAAACGTGACTTCGAGGTCGCGATCGAGTCCCGGGCGTTTGAGCCTCGCGACAGCGACGGGCGAATCCATTTCGCTGTTTGTTTGCCCAAAGGGGATCGGCAGCGAAGCGTTGTCGAAAAGTTGGTGGAACTGGGAGTCGATTCGCTGATCCCACTACATAGTCGCTTCACCGTGGCCGAAATAGATCGCGACAACAGCGAACGACTGGAACGCTACGCGTTGGAATCTTGCAAGCAATGCCAGCGCAACCGAAGGCTTGCTATACGACCTCCAGAAAAGCTCGCCAATCTGGAACCGATCATTCGAAAGTTGCGTGACTCGGGAGGATCCGTCTGGATTTTACATCCGGGAGGGCACGATGCGTTCCAACTTCAGCGTGAACCTGAAGGCATGCGCTTGGCATCTCAACAGCACCTGTTTTTAGTCGGCCCCGAAGGAGGCTTTGGTGAGGATGAAGTTGAACGATGCGAAAAGTTCGGTGCGATCCGCCTGGGACTCGGTAGTCGCATCTTGCGAGTCGAAACAGCCGTCGCAGCCGCAGCCGTTTTAGCGCAGACATTTCTACATACCCCGCACTCCCAAGTCGAAAGGTAACTTCCGTCGAACCGTTGGTATTTAATTGCCGGAGGGAGCGGTTCGGTTTCGATCGTACAGATAAGGATTCAATGTGGGATCGTTGTACATTTTGAACTGTCGGTACGTCCGATGTTGCTTTAACCCTGCATAGATATCTGCCAGCAATTCCCGCAGGGAGTTGCTCAATTCATCCCGTTGCAATCGGCAAATCGCCAAACGGGTCATGACCTTATCGCGATGGGACTGATCGACATCGGTACGCTGAAGTTGTTCGTCCAGGTGATAGATGCGAAGAGCCAGGATCGAGAGTCGGTCTATTGCGCTCCCCGGCGTCTCGGTGTTGAGTTTTGCCGTCGACAGAGGCTGAATGGATCGGCGTTCGAGATCTTCCGTAATCCAGTCATCTAGTTTTTCGATCCAGTCATTACGGAGCTGGTTGTAGCGATCGATATTCCGTTTGACTTGCGCGATTTGTGCATCCGAAACATCGGGGCTTCGTGCGATATCCTCTTCGTGCCATAACAAATAGTTGAACTGATGTTGCTGGCACGCGATGGATTGAATCGCTTCTTTTCCGTGTGATGGTTCGAATGGATTATCGATCGGGTTTTGATGCCACTGTGCAACCGTATCGGATTGCATCGTCAAAACTTCTGAAATGTCGATCATGGCGGGAGCGTCTTGGTTCTCGGAGGCGGTTAGATGGATTAAGCCGCACGAACAGCGCGACAGTTTTGTGCCCAATGAATCCATTCTTGCACTTCTTCACGGGTCGGCGCGTCGGACCCTCGCAGGATGCGAACCCCCGCTTTGCTGCTTGCAAATCGAGCAACTTTTTCGAACAGCGTCTCCAGATCTGCACTCCCGAGTTCCTCTGCTTCCACGATGCCGACTGCGACGATGAGTTGCGCGTCATGCCCACGCAGGTTCGGTACTCGGCAGACCAAAAGGGCTTGTCGCTGCCAATCTCGGACAGTCTCCTCGGAGACATTTTTTTCTTCGAGTTGCGATGCGATGGTTTCGGCCGAACTGGCCAAGAGGTCGCCGACGGTCTGAATGGAAATAGCGGCTAGCTTTGATGCCATTTTGGGACCGATGCTAGGAGCATCGACCACCGCGCTTTCGGTGTCCAAGTAGAACTTCCAACGCGAGTTCATGGAATTCGTTTGACCCGTTCGTCCATGCATGGGTTGTTTCGGTTCTCGCATTTCGCGATCACTGGAAACATCCGTTTTTGCGGTGCGTTCTTCGCGGAGACGAGGTTCGAACGTTCGGATGCGAGGACCGGCATCGGTGCGATGAAAGTCGGTGGGCGAGCGATCGAGATCCGGTGCGGATCGTCGACGCTTGGTCGATCGTTTCATCGATGCGACCCATTCTCGGATCCGATTGACTTCGAATGATCTCGCATTCCGCAGAAGCTCTTGACCGCTGCCGCTGCGAAGGAAGGTGTCGACACGATCCACCAATTGGCTCGGCTCGAGATCCCGCAGCATGTGCGATCGAGTGATACCGCACCCCACGAGAACCCTGGCATCGAAAGGTCGGAGCATCGTGGTAGCGGTCATCAATTCGGCGACACACTGCAAATAGTAAATCAGATTTTCATCCGTCCGCATGGCGACCCCGAGAGACTCCGGAGGAGTTCGGAGCAAGTCGCCGACGCGATGCACGCCGGCTTGAAGGAATCGAACGGCCAGGGCAGGATCCACCGTGGGGACTTGATCGATCGGGCTGTCTAGGTGCAGATGAAATTTGCTATTTCGTACGCCGATGGGTGCAGGACGCACGCCAACAGGTCTAGCCAACCCACTTGCATGCGTATCCACCGTGTTCCACCACGAGGTCTCATCCGATTCGTTCGCCCAACCGCTTAGCTGACGATTGATATCGGCGTAATCTTGAGCGGAGTTATAGAAGGGAACAAAGTAGCCGCTATTCACCGTTTCCCGCGAGGTGGTATCGATGGCCACGTTCGGTGCAGTCTGGTGTAACGCAGGATGGATGCCTAGGTCTTCGAAACTATCCATGGAATAGCTTGGCCGAGCGTAACGAAGGATCTCGTGCATTCGGCAGACCGTTCCGCCATGCGCGGCGATCCGACGAGCAATAAATTCATCATGTGTCGCCATCAAGATTTGGCGACCATCGCGTGCGAACCCAGCGAGCACGTGCAGGATTTGCTCTAGCGCCTCGCCTCGGAAGACTTCGATGGAATGGTCGAAAAGGAAAGGGATTCGACCGATCCGAGGAACCGCTCGTTCCGCGATCGCCAATCGGATTGCCAAGTCCACCAATCGTCGCTGTCGAGAATCTGCTGCAGGCAATCGACGGTCGTAGTAAGTGTCTCGACCAATCTGTTCATTCGAGGGGGTATCAAAGTCGGCGGGCGTCTCCGTGCCACGGAGATAGGAAGACTCGACCGCCCAAGGTGGAAGCTGGCGCGCTGCACCGGCCGTGAGTTCACGCAAGTATTTTTCCGCCAACGGAATCAAAGAGCCTTCGGAAGTTCGGCGATAGGGGGATCTTGTACGCAGGTGCGATTGGACTTCGCCAAGCCGTCTGTGCCATTGCGCTCTGCGATCCCATCGCTTCAGCATCTCTTCGGCGTGGGCCAGTTGCAGTCGCAATTGCGAATCGTCCCAGCTTGGGGCCATCGTCGATGTCGGGACGGATTGAGCGTGCTGCAATTGAAGCTCGACATCCGCCTTCTCAGCGTTGAGTTTCTCAAGTCTGCTACGGACACGGTTCAACTCGGACGAGAAATCGCTCGATTGGGGACGGTCGGCACGGGCGCGAGGATAGACGACATGATCCGAAACGCCGCTACGAAACGCCTCCAGGCTCGAAGCCTCGTGGTCTTGAACCGAATCCAACTTCGCATTGGCTTCCGCGACGATCAGATCTTGGTGAGTGTTTTTCAGGTGGGAGAGTTCGACATGAATCGTCGCGAGTCGTTCGCGGAGGCCCGTGAGGATCGAATGCTGGGTTCGTTCCGTGAGACGACTGGGACGGTGATTGGCATGGTGGATGTGCTCGATCTCAGCCAGGATTCGGTCCCGTTCCAATGCCCACCAAGCCCGATCGTGATCGACGGCATCGGCATTGCGGAGTCGATCGAGCAAATCCCGTTCTTCTGCTTTCAGGCTCTGATAGCCCTCATCGAGTTCGTTCCGAGCGGGAGCGTGGACACCGAGCCGGCTGGCGGACCACCAAAGTTTCTCCGGTGAAACGCTTCCGAGCGCGCTGCAAAACAACATCCCGAGAATATCGCCTCGTAATTCATCCCAACGCGCATCCCCGTCGTCCCCTTCCCAAAAAATGTTCCCCAAACCGCGAATGCGATCCCGGTCGCCTTCGTGCAGAGTGTGCTGAGAAGGATGCAGCGGGGAGTTCACAAAGCCTCCGGGGAGCATGGCGGAGCCACCAGCGAAAGACATTTGCCTTACGTGTCCCGTCGCGTCGACCCATTGCATGGAACCATCGATCGATTCGCCTTCTTCGGTTTCGAAGACTTCGTTGACGTAATTGCCACGAAAGAGAATGCTTCGAACGAAACGCGCCATCGTGGCGCTGCCTCCTTGCAGGGGGGCGTAAACGGCGTTCAGGCCACCTCCTAAAGGTCCAACTTGCAGATGGGCTGCGGCATTTTTACGGTCGATATCCAAGCGGATCAAATGCATCGTAGGGCTCCTCCCTCTCCATTACGCTTCATTTCAGGCGTTCATCCTCGAACGCATGTTGGGTCTTTGAGGAGCCTAGCAGAACCGGGCAGACTGGGTAAAGATCAGTTGGATGCACGAATTCGTTGAAAGTTGAGAGGTTACGCGATTTGAGGGGGTTGGTATACTTTGCCCCTTTGGGTCTCTGCTCTCGGGTCGCAATCCTCGCTTTCCCGTGAGCCTTGTCATCGGTGGGCTAGATCATCGGTAGGCATGGTCATCGAAGGGCCCTGTCATTCCGCACCGTAGAATTCGCATGGCTAGCATATCCACCTCGGACCAAAGCAACTTGAGTCGAAGCGGGCGTGGACGCGTTGCCGCTTGCCCGGGAGTTCAGGTCGCTGCAACGGGTTCTTATGCCCCGGAGCAGATTGTCACCAACGAAGATCTTGCGGTGTTGGGATGCGATAGCGAGTGGATCGTGCAGAGAACGGGGATTGAACAACGTCGCCGAGCAGCTGCCGATGAAGCCACGAGCGACCTTGCATACCACGCCGCGATCGATTGCCTGCAATCTGCCAACCTATCTCCCAGCGACGTTGATTTGATCGTCTGCGCGACGATCACCCCCGATTACGTGACGCCGAGCACTGCATGTTTGCTCCAAAAACGGCTCGGCTGCGTCGCTCCTGCATTCGATGTCAACGCGGCGTGCGCGGGCTTTATGGTTGGAATGGTTACTGCAGCGCAGTTTGTCCGAACGGGGGCGGCTCGCAATGCGCTCGTGGTCGGGAGCGAGATCATGAGCCGCACGGTGGACGCGACCGATGTGAAGACCTATCCGCTGTTCGGGGACGGAGCAGGTGCCGCACTGCTGCAGCCCATCGAACCCGATGACGGATCGCCCGGCCACACCGGCAACGGACTGATTCGATTCACCTTGGGGTCGGAAGGGGATCCCGCAGCATTGTGCATACCAGGCGGGGGATCTCGCGAACCCCTCAGCCCCCAGTCGATAACCGAAGGCCGACAGTATCTGCAAATGGACGGCCGTTCGGTGTTCAAGTGGGCCGTTCGAATTGTTGAAGACAGCTTGAACGACGTCTTAGTCGACGCGGGAGTCAGTCCCTGCGAGATCGATTTGGTCATCCTTCACCAAGCGAACATTCGCATCCTCGACGCGGCGATCGGACATTTTGCGATCCCACGCGATCGCATGTTCGTCAATTTGGACCGATTTGGTAACACGTCCGCTGCCAGCATCCCATTGGCTCTCGATCAAGCGGTCAAGGCCGGGCGTCTCCAGCGCGGCAATCTCGTTCTCCTATGCGGATTCGGAGCCGGGCTTTCGTGGGGAACTTGCCTCCTCCGCTGGTAACGTCTGTTACGACAATTCCCTCTCTCCCGCATCTTGCACTGGATGCATCCGTGGCACGGATTCCTGCATGGTGCACCGCCATGCGCCGCCGTGCGATTTTTTCAATCGGACAACCGGAGTCTTCCACTAGGGTTCTGCGTGTTGGCCATCGCCTTCCTTTCTATCGGTGTCTCTACCGCTATCCGGATGCTGACCTTCGTTGCCTGTCGCATCCTTTGGTCCAAGAGTGGGCGATGGACCGGGAGAAGCCGTGGGCTTGGGGTACCTCCCAGCCTTTTTGAGGGCATGCGTGAGCAAGGTCTCTATTTGGGAGTTGGTACTGCGCAACTCCTCCTCGGCCCAGCGACGGAGTGCGTCGAGGGTTTCTGGAGGAAGTCGCAGTAGGAAGGAATCCCGCTTAGCCATCGAGCCCGATCCGTTAGTTGTGAAGTGTCCCTGTATTTACCACCGGTTGCGCGTGGCGATCGGAGCAGAGGACCACGAGCAAATTGGATACCATGGCCGCTTTTCGCTCGTCATCGAGTTCGACAATTTTGTCGCGACTCAGGTGCTCGAGCGCTTGCTGAACCATACCGACGGCTCCTTCCACAATCTTGGTCCGAGCCGCGACAACAGCGGAGGCCTGTTGGCGCTGGAGCATTGCAGCCGCAATTTCGGCAGCGTAGGCAAGGTGGCTGATGCGTGCCTCGATAACTTCGACCCCTGCTTTGTCAACGCGATCTTGGATATCGCGTTGCAGTTGATCGCTGATCTCCTGCGTATTGCTTCGAAGGGACACTTCGTGATCTTGGCTGTCGTAGGGATGACGCGTCGCCAAGTTTCGAAGGGCAGCTTCGCTTTGAACCCCGACATAATCCTCGTAATCGTCCACTTCGAAGAGCGCTTCAGCGGTATTCACCACGCGCCAAACGACGACGGCGGAAATCTCGATGGGGTTACCATCCTTATCATTCACCTTGGAGGGTCGACCGTGCGTTCTGGTCTTCGGTGTGATAACGACACCCTGCTTGTCTTTTGTTTCTCCGACCGAGGTGGAGCCGGTCTCGAAATTGCGAACTCGGAGCGATACGGATTTCTTGGAATAGAAAGGATTGACCCAGAAGAATCCCGATTGCTTGACGGAGCCCTTGTAGCTGCCAAACAAGAGCAAAACGCGGGACTCGTTCGGCTGGATCGCTAGAAAACCGAAAAGTGCCAGGAAGGTGACCACGGCCAGTCCTCCAACTCCCAAAAAGGACAACACATTCATGACCTCAGAGCGATCGTCGACCGACGAAACCGTGGCAACGAACCCTGCAATCGTCCCGCCAAACCCCAAAATCACCAAAACCAACGGAAACCAGCCCGACATCGGTTGGAAACTCTTTTCTGCCGTCACGGTACTCATCGCGGACTCCTCTGGGAACATGAAAATAAATTATAGCATTGTGATATCACCATGATATCTCAAGGCGAGAAAAGTTCGAACATTTGGCGCGCTTGTTGGTCAGAAATTGCTTATTTTTAGGGGGCATCCAAAAGGGGGGAGCTAAACTGGAGGGTGCTATACGCTTCCGCACGCCCCACCTGCTTCTCCGAACTCATCTCGATCGTCATCTCAGTGGAACGGCTATGCTGCGGTATCGTCCTTTGCAATGGTCTATTTCTTTGGTTTGCATTGGCCTGACAACAGCCGTTACGTGTTGCGCGCAAGACCCCTTTGGCAACGATCCCATTTCCACCGAGGGAGTCCCGGTCAATGTCGGCACGAAGGGGGCAGAATCAAGTCCACTCGGGGATGTCGACCTCTTTGAAAAGAATGCGGTTGTTCGATCGCTCATTCGCAGCGCCCCGTCCGACCCTGCTGGCTTGGCCAGGGCCGTTCAACTAATGGCTCGAATCCGTCGGTGGGATGAGGTGACACGATGGTTAAAAGTCATCGATCAAGCCGGGCTGGATACGGCCAAAGCGCACGCGATGGTCGATGAGGTGGGAGCCAAAACTTTTCAAGGGTTGTTGTCGCCATTGGTGCCACTCGAGCCTGCGAACAGGCAGATCGTTGATCGTATTTTGCAATTGGCAGACGAGTACCGACTCGACCCAGCGATGATTGCTCAAAGTGTCACGCAGCTGCAAAGCCCTGACACGAACAGCTGGAAGTCCGCGTTTGGTGTCGTGCAGTCGACGGGTTATGTTGGGGTTCAGAGTTTTTTTAACGCGGTCATGCGGCAAGGTGCCCCGCCGCCCAGTGGAGCGATGGGTGAAACGCTGCGACGCTTGGGGGAGTCAGCCAAAGATGCTTGGGTTGTATGCATGCGTACGCCGCACACCGACGCTCGACGCAACCTGATCTTGCTCGCCGCGGCTGCAAAGGACCCTCGCTACCAAAACGAACTCACGTCTCTGCTCGGAGACATCGACAGCTTGCCCGAAGATCTCCGCGAAGCAGCGAACAACTGGATGAGCCGGAGTGCCTCCTCGTCAACCCAATCTCAACTGTTCGAGGATTCTTCTTCCCGTCTTCGCTCTCTTCTCAGTCGCTACGTCAACGTGCGTTTTGACGACGATGCCGCAACGGGCGTACGTTGGTTGCTTGGGCAAGATGGTCGTTCCTTGACGATGCGAGACTGCACTCCTGCAGAGGAGCTTTGGTTTCGAGTGGAGGGGGAAGCGGAGATCGTGCTTCAATCCGGAGCGGGAGCAGGGACGGACTCCGCGATCGCGGCTGCGGTACTTTTGCAAGGCGAAGACGGTATCCCCACAACAGGAACCCATTTGTCCTTGGGTGCGAAGGCCCCTTTGTTGGATCGTTACGAATTTGCATGCTTGGTCTGGGATGCGGCATGGAAATACCGATTTCCAACATCGCAGCGAGTTGCGGCCGAGCAATTGGGAAGGTTTTCCGCACCGATGCCGATCGAAGTTCGAGACCGGTTGGTACAAGGTCTCGAGTCGGGGTACCCCTCGGTCCGGTATGCGTGTGCGATGGGTTTGATGCGGTGGATGGGATCGGATCGGAGTGTCGGGAACGAGAGTTTTCTGGGACGGGGCAAGCTGGATCGCGTCGCCGCAGAGATGGTGCAGTTGACGACAAAACGGCGAGCCCTTGTTGTAGGAGGGAGCAGCTCTCTCCGCTCGCATCTTCGCTCGTTATTGGAATCTTTTGATTACCAATGTGAGGAGTTTTCGTCCGCAGGAGCAGTGCTTGCGCGTTGCAAGGAGGGAGCCCCGGTAGAAGAAATCTTCATCGTCTCGCGCACACTCGAAATGGATCTCGGTCAGCTCGTGCAGCGCATTCGCGGGACTTCGACGGGCGCCTCGGTTCCGATCGCAGTCCTTGCTGAGTCCTTGAGCAGTTCCGAGCTGCGTGTTTTGGATTTGGAGTCGCAAATGGTGCTCGGTAGCGTCCCGCCTGATGAGATTGGTTTGCAAGACATACTTCGACGAAGCCGTGTTGCGTTCGGTGCAAGTCCCATGAGCGACGTCGACAAGGTTTTTTGGAAGGAAGAAGCGGGTCGGTTTCGCGAAGTTCAGCTCGGCAAGTTGGTTACGGCTCCGAAGAAGCCCCCTGTGCAATCGAAAATCCCCCAAACACCCGTCGGACAGCGTGAACTGATCCTTAAAGTTCTGGACAGTGCAATTCCGTTGCCCGAACGCGAGCAGGCAAGCCAACTTTTTGTGCAATCGCTTCGTCAATTTGGACTGCAGGTCTCTTCCGAGACGGCTGATGGGCTGTACGATGTGTATAACGAGCGAGGCAAAAGCGAGGTCGATACCCGTCAATTGCTGAGTCGGATGCTGGATGCAGTCGAAGCCAGTCGCGGGGATCGCGAATGGGGGGCGATTGCTCCTTAACACGGCATCGTGCCCTTGGCGTGGGCGCCGTGTTGTTTCGTCAGCCTTCTAAAAGTCGGAACTCCATGGCAGGAATCAGGCAAGACAACGGATTGCAGCGTGTCAGCGCTGGAACGTTGCTTCCAGGGGTCATCGGCTCCTCTCCCGCCATGCAGGACGTTTTTCGCATCACCCGTCGCGTGGCCCCCAGCAATGCCTCGGTTTTGCTTTTGGGTGAAACCGGTTCCGGGAAGGAAGTGATTGCCAATGCGATTCATCAGTTGAGCGGTCGCAACAGCGGTCCCTTCGTCAAAGTCAACTGCGGCGCGTTAAGCGAGAGTTTGCTAGAGAGCGAGCTTTTCGGACACGTTCGAGGTGCCTTCACCGGAGCCGTCAACAATCGAGCAGGTCGGTTCGAAGCGGCTCATTCCGGCACGATATTCCTGGATGAAATCAACAGCACGTCGATGCACCTGCAGGTCAAGCTCCTCCGCGTCCTGCAGCAGAAAGAATTCGAGCGCGTCGGAGACACCGAAACGGTTTCGGTCGACACACGCGTCATTGCGGCTAGCAATCGGGATCTGGCGGAAGAGATCAAACACGAGCGTTTTCGAGAAGATTTGTATTGGCGATTGAATGTGGTCCCGATCGAAATTCCGCCGCTTCGCAAGCGACGGGAGGACATCCCCGCGCTCGTCGGGCACTTCCTACAAGTATATAGTACACTGAACGAACGGTATGTGGTTCATATCGAACGCGAAGCGATGCAGGCGTTGCAGGATTACCATTGGCCTGGCAATGTTCGTGAATTGCAAAACTACATCGAGCGATCGGTGGTAATGGCCGAAACCGATGAATTGACCTGTGACCTCTTGCCAACCACCGTGACGGGACGCGGACCGACGCCCGAGCCCGCGCATGCTGGGAACGAACAGAAAAAGTGGGACTTCCAAAGCTTGGCGTCCGAGGTGGTCGTCGAAGGAATTCGGCAATGTCCAGCCGATGCCACCAACCTGCACAACGCCATCGTGGACCGAGTCGAAAAAGAGCTGATTGCGCAAGTCCTCTCGTCCTGCAATTATGTGCAGACAAAAGCAGCCACGCGGCTTGGAATCAACCGCAATACGCTTCATAAGAAAATGAAAGACTATAGCTTGGATGACATGGACCCCAACTCCCATCCAAACTCCTGACTCGATTGGGCTACTCCAAAATCCATCCAACATGACAAACACAAAGTTCAGCAGTATCGAAAAGGCCGTCGCAGCGATCGCCCGAGGAGAGGTGGTGATCGTACTCGACGATGAAGATCGTGAGAACGAAGGTGATTTTGTTTGTGCTGCAGAATCAGTCACGACCGAGACCATCAATTTTATGCTCCAAGGCCACGGACAACTCTGTGCACCGGTGTTGCCTTCGGTCTGCCAGCGACTGGAACTTCGTCCCCTGGTAGATCACAACACCTCCCCACTGACAACCGCCTTTATGACGCCCGTTGATCATGCGGGCTGCAAAACGGGTATCACTGCCGGGGAGCGAGCTGAAACCATTCGAAGACTTGCCAGCGAGAGTTCGAAGCCTTCCGATTTCGTAAAACCCGGACACGTTTATCCACTCCTGGCAATGGAAGGTGGCGTATTGCGACGAGCCGGTCATACGGAGGCAGCAGTGGATCTGGCGCGCATGGCAGGCTTAACGCCGGCGGGGGTATTGTGCGAGATTTTGAATCACGAAGGGGATAGAGCGACGCGAGATGAGCTGTTGGACCTCGCCGAGAAGTACGGGTTGGAAATCATCACCGTGGAGCAGATTATCTCGCATCGACGTATCAGCGAGAAATTGGTGAACAGGACGGCCAAGGCCAAATTGCCTACTCGCTACGGACTGTTCGACATCATCGTCTACGGGGTGCAGTTTGAATCGCAGGAACCGGTGGCGCTCGTGATGGGTGATCTCAGCGTCCCCGGGGAAAAAGCACCCTTGGTCCGGATGCATAGCAGTTGCTTCACCGGCGATCTGGTCGCGTCCCTCCGATGCGACTGCGGCGATCAACTCCAACAAGCGTTGGAAGCGATCGCGCGCGAGGGGCGAGGTGTTTTGGTCTATTTGCCACAAGAAGGACGGGGTATTGGTCTTGCTCAAAAAATCAAAGCCTATGCGCTCCAAGAAGAAGGCTTGGATACCGTCGAAGCCAATCACAAACTTGGCTTCAAAGCAGACATGCGGGATTACGGTATTGGCATCCAAATTCTGAAGGATCTCGGATTGCACGAAATTCGGCTCCTCACCAATAATCCCAAGAAAAAGGAAGCCTTCAACCTGCGTGGATTTGACCTTTCGGTTGTCGATCAAGTGCCGATTATTCCGGAGATCAATGAGCATAACGCCGCTTACCTCGCGACCAAGCGCGACAAGATGGGTCACAAGCTTCCTTGATGGGAATGCCAGCATTCCTGAATTCCCCGTCATGACCTTGACCTAGCTCGCGCGATCTCGTTATGAACCGGAGTGAATCTGCGCCGATGGGATGGATCCCATGGGACGCGAACTATTCTTGCGAATAGGAATGATCGATCGATGGACCGAACCGCGCTGGACACCATTTTGTTCAAATCCAATTCATGCCCGTCTCGTCAACGGCGCAGTCGCAGCCCACTCGTAGTTTGCTCGCTGCTAATTCTCGTTGGTTTCGTGGGCTGTCAATCGTGGTTCGGCCGAAAGAAAAATGATGAAAACTCCCATTTCATCAAAGAAACCAAACGGATCAAACAGTTATTGAAGGATCCAGAGCGCCCCCGATTGATCGGGGAGGTCGCCGGCATCACAGGCTTGGTCATCCACCAGTACGATGCCTATGGATTGGTCACCGGGCTCAATAACACCGGGGGATCGGTCAAACCCGGCGCGGCCCGCGACATGATGTTGAAAGAAATGCGCATCCGAGAGACCGCATCTCCCGAAGCGACTCTCGATGCGCTTTGGACCGCCCTCGTAAAAGTTCGAGGTTATGGAAACCCCGGGGATCGCGACAATCAAGTCATCGACGTCAGCATCGAATGTTCGACCGAATGCAACGCCAGCGACTTGACTGGCGGTTTCCTTTTGGAAGCTCGCCTGCGCGAGATGGTGAACGTCGGCGGCAAAATTCGCGAGAGCGATGACAAGGCGGTCGCGCAAGGCGAACTTGTGATTCTCCCGGCAGCGTATACCAAGAGGGATCGCGAACCACTGCGCGCGGTGATTGTGGGGGGTGGACGACTGTTGCAACCCAGACGTTTGGGACTCCAGGTACGGCCTGACTTCAAGCATGTGATGGTGACGAAGTCCATAGAAGAAGCGATCAACAAGCGATTCTACTTTCACGAAGCTTCGCGACAGCGTTTGATGGCAGAAGGAAAAAATGATGCACAGGTCGCGTTGACGACGATGCCGAAATACCGATTCGATGCTTCGCACTTCGCATCGGTTTTGCTCGCGACCGGATTCAATGAAAGCGAAGAGGAACGCAAAGAGCGTCTGGAGGGATGCAAAAAACTGGTCCGCGATCGTACAACCGTTCGGCGCGCTGCAGCAGAACTGGAATCGCTCGGAACCCCTGAAGCGATCGATGTTCTCGTCGACACCCTATCCTCCGTCGACACCGAGATTCGATTCTATACGGCTTATTCACTCGCTTACCTCGACCGAAAGGAATCGGTTCCAGTCCTCGCCGAAATTGCGAGAAAAGAAGTTGCGTTCCGACCGCTCTGCCTCGTGGGATTGGCCATGAACGAGCAGGACAGCGCCCGCGAGGCATTGGAAAAATTGCTTCAAGAATCCGAACCCGAGTTGAGATACGGTGCGTTCTGGGCTCTGCGTCAACGGGATGAGTCCGATGCGCTCGTACAGGGCGAACGTTTGAATGATCGCGTTTCCATGTCCTTGATCGCCAGCCAAACACCTCTTATCGCCATTTCGCTGCAAACCAAGCAAGAGATTGTTTGCTTTGGGAGCACGTCACCCGTGACCCTAACCTCCACATTGAACCCTACTCCCTTTGTGACTT